>DATAPW010000037.1:0-53366 GCA_036265005.1 Acetobacteraceae bacterium
CGCGATTGCTGCTCGCCGATGGCGTCGGGTTGGGAAAGACAATCGAGGCCGGGCTAATCATCTGCGAACTGATCGCACGGCGGCGCGCGCATCGAGTGCTCGTTGTGTCACCCGCCGGCCCCCTGCTTGTACAGTGGGCGCAGGAGCTGCAGCACAGGTTCGGCCTACGCTTCACTGCGATCAACGATGCAGCCTCATTTCAGGTGCAGCGACGCAAACTGGAACTCGGGGGCAATCCCTTCGATGCAACCGCTCTGTGCCTGACCTCGCTGGATTTCGCCAAGCAGGAACAGGTGCTGGAGGATCTCGAGCGGTCAAGCTGGGACCTGGCGGTCATCGACGAGGCACATCACTGCATCAGCGCTGCCGCCAGTACTGACGGCGACGACACCCTGCGCCGGCGGCTGGCAGAAGTGGTCGCCAGGCGCAGCGATGGACTGCTCCTGCTGACCGCAACACCACATGACGGTTACGATCCGCACTTTGCATCGTTGATCGAGTTGCTCGATCCCAGCCTGGTGGACGGTCGGGGCGGATTGGTGGGCACTGCCTATAGGCAGCACGTCGTACGCAGATTGAAAACCCACATTCGTAACCCCACGACGGGTGCCCCGTTGTTCCGCGAACGCCAGGTAATCCCGATACCGATCGAGGTGAAGGGCGCCGATGCGAAGCCGGTGCGGCGGTTCCACGAAGCACTGGCGGCACTGATTGCACCACGCTTGCGACGGGCTGCGGGTGGGCGAGAGCATGTCGATGCATTGGCATTCGTCAGCCTGCTGAAGCGCTCGGTGTCAACGATAGAGGCATGCGTGAACACACTGCGAGTGGTTGCCGTGCGCTATGCGCAGATCGATACGGAGACCGCCACAGGAGACGCATTGCGCAAGGAACGGGCCCGGTCGCTGCGTGCCTATCGCAAGAGATTGTTGCGGTTTGGCGTGCTGGACGACGCAACGGATGCGAACATGGCGGAACTGGAAGCGGAACGAATGGCAGCCGACCTGCATGCAGCCCCGGTTGCCCATGCCACACCCTGCACAACGGTCGCGGCGCTCGATGCATTGGTCCGCCTGGGCGTCGCCGCGGAACAGTACGATCCGAAACTCCAGGCCATGATACGCGAAGTCTGTACAATCCGCTCGACAGATCCCACGGCCAACATTCTCATCTACACGGAATACGCCGACAGCCAGATGGCCGCTATGCGCGTGCTGCGCAATGCATCTTCGATCGAGGGTGAAGTGCTGGCAATCAACGGCCAAGATAGCGAACGTGACCGTACCCGAATGGCAGAGCGCTGCGCCGAGGAAGACTGCATCATCCTGATCAGCACTGACTCCCTGGCCGAGGGGCTCAATTTGCAGCAACGTTGCTGCAATCTGATCCACCTCGATTTGCCGTACAATCCGAACAGGCTCGAACAGCGGAATGGTCGGATCGATCGCTACGGACAGTTGCGCGATCCACAAATACGCTACCTCTACCTTACCGGCACATTCGAGGAGCGGCTGCTGCTGCGTCTCATTGCAAAATATGAAAAAGCCAGAGCGCATCTGACCTTTATGCCGGAGACACTCGGCGTGACAGCCGACGAGGACGCCTGGAGCACCGGCCTTGTGGCCGGGTTCGCCGAGAAACAGGCTGGGCTGTTCGATGATGAACCGTCGGCAATCCGCACGCTGGACCAGGTCGCCGAGGCGGAAAATGCCGCCGGCTATCGCGACCTGCTGCATGAGATTGACCGGGCGTTCGATGGCTTTGATCGCACAGCCGTGCAGCACGGCTGGATGGGCAGGCTCAGCGCGGAGGCGACACAGACGGGGGCTGCGGAAATCGCAGTCCGGCATAGCGGTGCAATGCCCAATAATGTCGATCTCCCGGATTTTGTTGCTGCGGCAATTGCGGCCGAAACCGGCGGTTGCGTCACCACTGCTCCGAGGACGCTGCATTTGCCAGCGGATTGGCTTGTGGGTCTCAATGATTTCCCGGGATTCGATGGAGAGGCACGACTGTTGCGGTTCACGCGGAATCGCGCACGGCTGCGAGACAGGCAGGGCCGGTCGCTGGCGTTTCTCGGCCGGGCACATCCCCTTGTGCGCCGCGCCATTGCGCGCGTGCAGCAGATCAACGATATCGCCAGCGATACGCGGGTCAGCGCGGCATGCCAGGAAGAAAACCTGCCCCCAGCTGTGCTGCTCACGTTCAGCGCGGAGCTCCGTAGCGCGACACGTATCGAGTTCCAGCAAATCATCGCGGTGCTGGTACCCAAAGGCGGCGCTGCGGTCGAGATGGCCAGACCGGAGCAATGGTTGCGCTTCGCCCTTCAGGACCGGGCAGTGCAGTCATCGGGGCTGTGGCTCCGGCTGTTCTCGGATTGGGTACCGAACCGTCGAGCAGAAGCCGAGGGCATTGCGCTGGCGACCACACAGCGTGCGGCCAGCAGGGTCGAATTGGACAGCGACCGCAGTGAGGATCGCGAAGCCGTTGACCTGCAGCGTTGGCTGCTGGTCCGTGCGACGGACATCTGTGGCACATACGTGCCACCCACCGGCGACCTGTTCGGCATCGCCGCACATGCCCCGGACTGGAAAACTCTGGCTGCACCGCTGGATCGCCTCGCTGCGTTCGCCGCCGACGGCGGCATCGCACCAGGGAAGCGGCGAGAAGCGAACAGCGTCGTTGAACTATATCAACGCCGCGGGCAGGAGCGTGCAGCACGAGCAATCGTGTCGCCACTTATCCTACGCCCGGTCGGCATGCTCATGTTGGCGCCGTTGGCATTTGCTTCGTGAACCTCGACCTGCAGGATTGCACATTCCTTGGCCCAGCATTGCCGGGGCCATTCGTGCGTTTTGAGCTGACGGCGCAACTGGCGAAACTGGGACTGTTGCTCGCCGCGCAGAGCCGCGACATCGAAAGGGATTGGGCATCGCTTCGTCGCCAATTCCGGCCAAGTGGCGCCATGGTCGGTCCCCAAAGCGTCTGCAACCACGTGATCGCGCCTCTGGCACAGCGCCTCGGCTACGACCGGCCGGTGCGCCAGAATGAAATTGCGACACGCGAAGGCTTAGAAGACGGCGGCTGGCTGATGCAGGCACCCAATGGCGGACAGTTGCGCGCCTGGTCATTTGGCAATGACACCGGCCTCGATGCGCCGCATCGCAGTGGCCGCGCCTATCGCTTCAGTCCGACACGCAGTGCGCAACGGGTATTGTTGGCCGGCGGCGAACGTCTTGGCTTGATCTCGGACGGGGAGGAATTGCGGATATTGCTGTGCGATCCCGCTCGCGCGGACAGCCATATATCGATCGCGCTCGATCGCGGCTCGGGCTGGCGCGCACAGAACAAGGCGCCGGATTCCTATCGTTTTCTGCTGGCGCTCGCTGCGCCAATAGGCATCACCGCGTTGCCCGAGTTACTGGATGCGGCGAGGCTCAGCCAGACACGCGTGACCAAGGACCTCCGCTTGCAGGCACGGAGTGCAGTCGAAAGCTTTCTGCAATCGGTGCTGGAACACCCGGACAATGCCCATGTGCACGACCGTCCTGTCAGTTCGGCCGCGCTGTGGCACGAAGGTCTTGTACTGATCTACCGTCTGCTGTTCATCTTGAAGCTGGAGTCTGCGGCAGATCCGGCGCGAGCGTTCAGCTTTGCGTCCACTCCGGTGTGGCGGAACGCCTTGTCACCCAATCGGGCCCTCGGCCCCCTGGTGCGGCGCCATCTGGATCTGGGCCACGCGACCGGACGCATGCTGGAAGACGGCTTGCGCAGCGTGTTCCGCGTGTTTCGCGACGGATTGTTTTGCAGCGAATTATCGGTGGCTCCTCTTGGCGGTGCCCTGTTCGGCGCGCAGGCAACACCGTTGCTGGATTCCCTTAGCTGGGGCGAGCGGGCCTCTGCGCTGTTGCTCGATCGGCTGCTTTGGACCACGCCGAAGGAGCGACCCCGTGAACGGGTGCATTACGGCTCGCTCGATGTCGAGGATCTCGGCCGCATCTATGAGGCGCTCCTGGAACTCGAGCCCGGGATTACGACGGAACCGATGTCGCGCCTCCGCAGGGCCAAGCTGGAGGTCGTTGTGCCTACCGGACAGGCTGCGAAAATTCGAGCTGTGCCGAGGCCCGTGACTGGCAGGACCAATGTGACGTGGGTAGAGGAAATTCCGTCGAATCGCTTCTTCCTGCGTGCGGGCCTGGGTCGCAAGGCAAGCGGCTCCTATTATACGCCGCACGCATTCGTTCGCTTCCTGGTGCGCGAGACGCTTGCGCCGCAGATCGAGAAGCGAAGTCCGGACAATGACCCGAACCCGGCGGCGATATTGGCCCTGAAGGTCGTGGATCCCGCTACCGGGAGCGGGCACTTCCTGGTGGAAGCCTGTCGCTATCTTGCGGAGGCACTGTACGCCGCATGCCGCCTGTGTGATCAGCGCGCGGCGGAGAGTGAAGATGCAGCAGCAAAGGCATCCGACAGAGAACGAGTGGAACTGCTGGCGCGTGCAGACAACCTGCGCAGACGAGTGACGGATCTGCCTGATCCGGATGGTTTCCTGCACGCCTATCTTCCAAGTCGCGCCACAGAGGGTGGCAGGAGCGGCGTATCGCAATCCCGTGCCTTGGCGATCTGCCGCAGGTTGGTCGCCATCCACTGTCTCTATGGCGTGGACAGCAACATGCTGGCCGTGGAATTGGCAAAATTGTCGCTTTGGCTGGAATCCTATGCCGAAGGTCTGCCGCTGACGTTTCTCGATCATCGACTGATCCATGGCGACTCGCTGGCGGGTCCATATTTTTCATCGCTCGCGACGCTCCCGGTCGGGGGCCAGGCGTTGGATCCTTTGTTGGCACGGGACGTAGGCCAACGGCTCGACGATGCGTTGCGTCTGGCTCTCGGCGAGGTTCGGGCCTTGCAGGCCACGGTTGGCGCCAATGCCGCCGACCTGCTGTTGAAGGCCGCTGCCAAGCGGCGGTTGGACACCGCATTGGAACCGCTGAGGCTGCTGGCTCGCGCCTGGTCGGGGGCCGTTGCGCTAGCATCGCGTGAGTCGGACGACGAGTGGCTGGCGCTGGCATCGGCGCTGGCCGAGACAGGGCTATGGCCAGCGTCAATGACGACGCACCAGGCGGCGATGCTCGAAACTGGGCGCCGCGCCCTGCCATGGGATCTTGCATTTCCCGAAGTCTTCGTGATGGATGGCGCTGGCGGCTTCGATGCCGTGTTGGGCAATCCGCCATGGGATATCATTCAGCCCAACACCACGGAGTTCCTGGCCCGGTTCGACCTGACAATCCTGAATGCAGACACCAAGCGGGAGGTGCACGCGATCCAGCAGCGGGTGCTGATCGACCGCTCGGCCGCACGAGCGTTGCGTGATTATCAGGATGCGTTTGTGCGTCAGCACCGGCTCTTGGGCAGGTTATTTCAGCATCAGAGATTAGGAGCAAGCGGTGCCATCATGGGTGGCAAGCTCGACAGTTATCGGGTGTTTGCCGAACGGGTGCTGCAATTGACGGGACAAGCCGGTGCAATCGGCATGGTAGTGCCGTCTGCGTTTCACGCCAACGAGGGTGCGACTGGAATCCGACAGGCCTATCTGCAGCAGATGAGGCTGGAATGGTGTCTGTCGTTCGAGAACCGGCGAAAGCTGTTCGACGTTCACGGCCGCATCAAGTTTGCCTTGATCGTCGCGCGCCGCCCGGGACCGACCGATCGGATACGGTGCGGTTTCTACCTCACGAATTTCGCCGATGTCGAAGAACCCGACAGGCTGATGGACTACGACCGCCAATTTATCACTGTGTCCGGCGGTGGCTATGGGACATTGCTGGAGCTGCGGGGCAAGACTGAACTCGCGATAGCGCGCCGGATGTTCCTCAATCGCGAAAATTATGGCAGATGGACACACGGCCGTGGAACGGTTCTGAGTCGCGAGATTCACATGACTGACGACGCCGGCAGGTTTACGGCAGTTACTGACCTTGTACGCCGGAACGTCCCGCCAACGAACCAGGGCATTCCGAACAATCTGCACCGACAAGGCTACTGCATCCTGCATGAAGGCAAGACGATTCACCAATTCAGTGACAAATGGGAGACGCCACCGCGATATGTGGTCAGTCTACGTGATTTGGCGGGCAAGCCAAACTCAATCGAGAATACCCGCTACTTTCGCGCGGCATGCAGGGAGATAGCGCGCTCGACCGATGAGCGCACCTCGATCGCGGCGATCCTGCCGCCTGGTGTGATCTGTGGGCATACCATCAGCGTGGAACGCAAGCCGGCGAGCAGGCCGAACGCTTCCGCCCTCACCCTGGTCGCGGTGATGAACAGCTTTGCGTTCGATTGGCTGCTCAGGCAGAAGGCGGCCGTCCATGTCAGCCTGTATATACTTGCCGACCTTCCGAGCCCAAGACTTGCGCCAATTGCCGATTGCTTCCTCGCCCATGCCGCATTGCGCCTGTGCTGCAATCATCGAGGGTTTCGGCCGCTGTGGCGCGAGCAGCTTGCCGATGCACCGTTGCCGGCCGCCTGGCCGGTACTCCCCAACGGACAGGAACGCTGGCGCCTTCGTGCGGCGATGGATGCTGTCGTCGCCAATGCATACGACCTGCGTGCGGCGGACTACCAGCGCATCCTTGCCAGCTTCAGCCATAAATCATTTCCCACCGCGCGCGCACTGTGCCTGGTCGCCTTCGATGAACTTGCAGCGGTCGGGCTCGAAGCATTCTGCCGGAAGCATGACCCCTATCGAGGCACGCCTCTGGTGAAGGCGTTGGCCAAGCCGGTGATAAGCCTGCCCATCGCACCGGATGTCCAGCACAGCTTGCTGACGGCCGGCGCGAAGTAGGCTGGCCGGGTGTCCGCGTCGAGCGTATCACGGGGTCAAGAGGAGCCAGGGGGAAACGATGATCGCGGATTCGGACAGCTTCGATTATATTGTGACCGGCGCCGGTTCGGCCGGCTGCGTCGTTGCCGCCCGTCTCACCGAGTCCGGCCGCTACCGAGTGCTGCTGCTGGAAGCCGGCGGCAAGGACCGGAATCCCTGGATCCACGTTCCCATGGGATTCTCGCGTGTCTACGCCAACCCCCGGGTCAATTGGATGTATGAGAGCGAGCCGGAAGCACAGCTCAATGGACGCGCGCTGTACCAGCCTCGCGGCAAGGTACTCGGCGGCACCAGCTCCATCAACGGCATGGTGTATATGCGCGGCAACGCCGGCGACTATGACGAATGGCGCCAGCGGGGCTGCACCGGCTGGGACTGGGACAGTGTGCTGCCGTACTTCAAGAAAGCCGAACACCAGGAACGCGGTGCGAGCAAATTCCACGGCGTCGGCGGCCCGCTCCATGTCTCGGACCAGCCATATCGCTTCGAGCTGGCGGATCGGTTGGTCGAAGCCGCAGTCCAGGCCGGCCTGCCCGCCATAGAGGACTTCAACGACGGCCGCCAGGAAGGCGCTGGTTATTTCCAGAGCACCACCGGCAAACGCCGCCGCTGGAGCACGGCCACCGCCTATCTGCGGCCGGCGCGCAACCGCGCAAATCTCGTCGTGCGCCCGAACGCGCAGGCAACGCGCGTCCTGATGGAGAACGGCCGCGCCACCGGTGTCACCTTCATCAGCAACGGTGTCGCGCACACTGCACGCGCGCGCGGCGAGGTGATCGTATGCGGCGGGGTATTCAATTCCCCGCAGCTGCTGCAATTGTCCGGCATCGGGCCCGGCGCGCTGTTGCAAGAGATGGGCATTCCGGTGGTGCACGAAGTGCCGGCTGTGGGCAGGCATTTGCAGGACCATTTCTTCGTTCGCCTGGCGTTTCGCTGCACCAGATCGATCACGATGAACGAAATGGCCAACAGTCTGCCGCGCAAGGCCGTGGCACTGGCGCAGTACGCGCTGTTTCGCGTCGGACCATTGGCAGCAAACGGCGTGACCGCCGGCGCCTTCGCACGCAGCGATCCACGCCTGGAGCGCCCGGACCTCCAATTCAACTTCACGCCGTACAGCTACGCCTCACGCGATGCTCGGGGCGCGGTTGCACATCCATTTCCCGGATTTAGCCTGAGTGCCGTGCACCTGCGACCGGATAGCCGCGGCACTGTTACCATCAAGAGCCCGGACCCACTGGTGCCGCCGGCAATCAGGTTCAATTTCCTGGAAACATCATCTGACCTCCAGGCGCTCACCGCCGGCATGCGCATGGCGCGCAAATTCACTGAACAGCCGGCACTGGCGCCTTATGTGGCGGAAGAACTCATTCCAGGGCCGTCGGTGAACACCGATGCGGAATTCGAGGCCAATATCCGCATGAACGCCAACTCCAATCTGCATCCGGTCGGCACCTGCCGAATGGGACCCGAAGGCGACACCGTTGTCGATTCGCGCCTGCGCGTGCATGGCGTCGGACGGCTGCGTGTGGTGGATGCGGCAATCATGCCGACTGTCCCCGCCGGCAACACCAATGCGCCAACGATCATGATCGGGGAGAAGGCGGCGGACATGATTTTGGCGGACGCCCTGTCGGCTTGATACGCCAATTTAACGCCATGACTGCGTGCGCGTAACAGCGGTTTGGCGAAAGGGCATAATTCAACGGAACTGGAATAATATTGTTGTCTAAAGCAGTCCAGGCTGCTTCGATCTGCTCCGGTCTGTCCGGTCACCAGGAGGAGCTCGTGTGACAACACGCAGGGACTTTCTCGCCTACGTGGCATTTGGCGCTGCCACGGCAGCCGCCGGGCCGAACCTGCGCGCTCTGGCAATCCGGTCACAACCGTTGATTGATGGCGTTGCGCTTGCGTGCCAACGTCTTGCACCTCTCGGGTGGCGCCAGCTCTTGTTCGACGCGACCGGCGGCGAGCTCGACATCGGCGCTGCAGACCTTCGGCGCGAACTCGGCAAGCAGCTTGCGCATATCGATCGGACCTGTCCCGGCTTCGGCGATTTCGACGCAGCGGCGACACGCGCGATCGATCCCGGCCGGCCGGACCGCAGCATGCTGTACCACGCATTCGCCTCGCCCACCGTGGTGGCCGACAAAAGCGGAGCCGCCTTGGCCGCCTTCCCGACGCTTGCCGAAATCGAGGCGGTCGAAAACTACGTCTATGGCGTGGTGCCGCCAACTCTGAACGAATTGCGACGCCGTGCCGGTGGGCGGCCATTGGGCATGGTGGTGTTCGCGCTGAACTATCGCCCTGCACCGATGTCGGTACACGGCCGCCACGCCGAACTGTGCTTCGCGCGCTCCGGCATCGCCCGGCTCGGCACCCTCGAACCGCTGTATGACGCGCGGGGGCGCAGCTTCTCTGCCGGGGACGAGACACGGCCGTTCGACTTTCATGTCGTGCCGCAACGCTTCGCGGCGTATCTCGCGGTGCAGATGCACGGCGGGTCGGATAGCTTCGGGCCACAGGACGCCCTGCCAGACGACAAGGATCAACAGTTCTGGGTGCCGACCCACAAGCTGTTCAGCGGCCCCGAGTGCATAGCCGGGCTCGACCTGCAGGTCGCGCTGGGACGCGGCCTGCGGAACGACGAGATTGCCCAGTTCCATCGGTTTCTCGCTGCCAATGGCTTGCAGAACAACTGGTCCGGTGACGACCTGGAGCAGTTTCCGTTCGTCATCAAGGACGCCATGATCGGCTCGCTGTCGCGCCGGGCGGAATTCGGCGACGGGGTGCTGGAACCTCGGCCGTCACCACTGGTGACGCCGGCACAATACAAAGGACGCCTGCTGACATTCCCGGTGGACGGACGATATACCTCCGACCCGGCTAATCTCCAGCTCTCATCGCTGCAGGTTCTGCCGTCCAGTTCTACGTCGCACGAACCACGTTACATGCTGGACGCGTCACAGCAGACCCAGCGGCCTGGGCCGCAATACGTCAATATCCGTCATCGCCTGCTGTCGAATGGTCAGATTGAAAACCTGAACCTGCGCGCTGACATGGACGAGATCATACAAAAGGGTGGCTACCAGACGCTGCACTATTTCGATGGCGTCGGTGACGGATGGATCGGAGCGCACTGTCCGCAATTGGCCAGCGCCGTCGATGCACGCTTGCCAGCCTACTGCATGGTCGCCCTGCCGGATTTCTTCCCGAAGGTGACACAGCGAGAACTGATGCTGTGGTGGCGTGACAAGGTACCCAAGCCGGTGCGCGACGCGCTGTGGGCGATTCAGCCACTCGCTCTGTCACAGACGCGCATTGCCGCGAACATCACGCTGCCGGTCGCCTTCAGCCTGGACGATACCACGATCACCGCCGTCGTTTCGCAGGCGGAAGACGGACCCGGACCGGTGCAAATGCCGAATGGTCCATGGACCGTCGAGAAAACCGGCCTGCCGGACGGATCGCCTGGACTGTTCGATCCAGGATGGGACACCAGCCAGGGGATCTACTACACGGACCCCAATCGGCCGTTGCAGAAATTCCTGGCTGGATACGGCCTGGGGTCGCCGTTCATCGAGGATGCCAAACTCTGCGCCGCACTCGGCAGCTATTGGCCGGGCGTGGCACCCGACGCAACGCGCACCTTTCAACCGGACAAACAGATCGGCGGTGAGTCCTATCCGTATCCGACAATCGTGCCGCTGACCGACGAAGAGATCGGCAGCGCGCCGGTGGAAGGTGGACAATTCCTCCCCTGGGACGGCGTCCATGGTCCGCGCGCAACGACGTACGAAGGCCGCCCGGTGGCAGCGTACACCGATGCGACGCGCACCGACTATATCGACCTGGTGGGGACGATGACGGCGGCGCTGACCTCGCGTGTCGATACCGCGGAATATCAGGCACGCATCCTGGCAATGGAGGCGATCTACTGGGCGCTGGGCATCCACGACCCCGACTTCGCAAGCAAGTACGGCGATAAGGAGGCGGTGTACAAGGTTCTGCAGGCGAAGGCTGCGTGGGCGGTGCTGTCGTTCCGGAGCGTGCAGCAGAATGACCCAGGCCTGGCCGCGGCCGAACAGGCGGCGGGTGCACGCCTTGCCGGTGCGCGGCGCTACTTCTTCCATGTCTATCGCTGGGGCAAGCAGCTTCCCGATCCGAGCGACATGCGTATCGTCTTCGTCGAGATGCTCGAGCAGGTCTCCGCCTACGCGTCGGAAAACACGGTGCTGCTGCGCCACGATAATGGCTCATGGACGACAGATCGCTCGATACCGACGTAGTTGTCGTTGGCGGCGGGCCGGCGGGCAGCGCCACCGCGATTGCCTGCGCCAGGCGAGGCCTGCGTGTCGTGCTGTGCGAGCGCGAACGGCCAGGCCGAGACCGGCCGGGCGAAACGTTGCATCCGGCAATTGAGCCGTTGCTGGCGCAGCTTGGCGCCGCCGACCGGCTGGCGATGGTGGTCGGTGCACGGCACGCCGGCATCTGGATCGAGTGGGGCAGACCCCGCCGGTTCGAACCATTTGGCGGCGACGCCAGCGGACCGTGGAGCGGGTT
This sequence comes from Acetobacteraceae bacterium, assembly GCA_036265005.1. Classification (GTDB taxonomy): domain Bacteria; phylum Pseudomonadota; class Alphaproteobacteria; order Acetobacterales; family Acetobacteraceae; genus JAMXLO01. The sequence continues at coordinate 11,450 of DATAPW010000037.1, forward strand.
CCAGGTCCGGCGCGCGGATTTCGATGCCTTGTTGCGATCCTGTGCGTGCGAGGCCGGTGTTGCGCTGCGGCAGCCATGTGGCGTGACCGGCTTGCTCACGCGCCAAGGAATCCCGCGCGGTGTCACGACGATGACGGGGCCGATCGCCGCACGGATGGTGGTCGATGCCAGCGGCATGGCGCGTTGGCTCGGGCGCGCCCTGGGAGTGACCAGTCCCGCGCGATCGCCTCGGCTTTTTGCACGTTACGGTTACGCGGCAGGTTCATGTGCGGAGCGTGATGCCGCCCCTTCCCTCGTTGGCGATGCCTCCGGTTGGACCTGGACTGCCCTGGTGCGCCCCGGAGTTTATCAATGGACGCGCGTCTCCTATGGCAATCGCCCAGCCGCCGGTTGGATGCCGGATGAATTTCGCGACCTGACGCCACTGGACAGGTCGCGTGGCGCCGATGTGACTTGGCGCATGGCAACATCGGTGGCTGGCGCCGGCTGGCTCATGGTGGGCGATGCCGCGACCACACTGGATCCAACCTCGTCGCACGGCGTGCTCAAGGCGATCATGTCGGGCATGACCGCTGGGCACCTCATTGCCGCCGTGCTCGACGGCAAGGCACCCGCCGACGGGACCGCGACCGCCTACCACGAGTGGCTCGCCGGATGGTTTGCCGCGGACGCCGGCCGGCTCGCGCAGTTCTATCGCAATCTGGGCGTCATCGGCTTTTCGTAACACTCGGACTATTGCGATTGCAATCCAAAGTGACCAGGCTCACGGTCGGAAAAGCCAGCAAATAGACCAGGATCAGGCCGATGTCAGACCAGTTCACCGAAGTCACGACCGAGGGCTGGGGCCAACGTCTTGGCGGCAGTCTGATCGCTGCACTGATCGGCCTGATCCTGGTGCCCGCCAGCATCGTGCTGCTGTACTGGAACGAAGGGCGCGCGGTGGAAGCGATCCGCGCGCTCAACCGCGGCGCCGCAGAGATTGTCGACATCGGCGCGACCCCGGTGGCCACAGAGACCAACGGCAAGCTGGTGCATGTGTCGGGCATGATGCAGCCGGGGACGCCCGCACGCGATCCCGTGTTCGGTGTGACCGGCGACGGCCTGTTGCGGCTGTCACGGGCGGTCGAGATGTATCAATGGAAAGAGGAGACCAGCTCGCATTCGCAGCAATCGGTTGGTGGGTCGAAGACCACCGAGACCACCTATAGCTACCAGCACGTCTGGTCCGCCCAGCCGATCGCATCCGGACAGTTCAAAATGCCCAACGGTCATCAGAACCCGCCAATGCAGGTGCGGTCGACAACGTTCGACGGCGGCAATGTCAGGTTGGGGGCGTATCAGGTCGATCCGTCAGTGCTGAACAGGGTTGCCACTTTCGCACCGTTCCAGCCGCAATCGCCGCCGCCGGCGGATTATCAGGCGGCTGGCGATGGCTATTATCATGGCCTGGATGCCACCCAGCCGGCAGTCGGCGATCTACGCGTGAGTTTTACCGCCATTCTGGCCCAGACGATATCGGTCGCCGCTGCGCAGGCTGCCGGCGTGCTGACAGCATACCGCGATGCCACCGGCTACACCATCGCATTGGCGGAGCCGGGCGTCGTCTCCGCGGCTGCCCTGTTCCACGACGAGAAGAAATCCGAAAGCACCCTCACCTGGGTTTTGCGTGGCGCCGGTTTTGTCCTGATGCTGGTTGGCTTTGTCTGCATGACACGGCCGCTCACGATGCTGTTCGCAGTGCTGCCGTTCCTTGAGTCAATGGTCGGCGCGGGCGCATTCCTGGCAGCTCTCACGCTTGCCGTGCCGATCACGCTGCTGACCATCGCGATTGCCTGGATCGTGCACCGACCGCTGACCGGCGCCGGCCTGCTGGCGGGCGCCATCGCGACGTGGTACCTCCTGCGGCAGTTGCATCCGCGACGTCCAGCGCGGATTGCCTAACCTGGGAGGTCACGCCCATGCCACATCGAGCCCTGCGCACGATTTTGCCCGTCGCTGGCTGGCCCGAGGATCGTGCGAACGCGGTGGAGATCACCGGCGGTAGCGACCCCGTGTTGCCAACCCCGTTCCGCATTGGCGTTGCCGGTACGGCAACCCTGGCGGCGACCGGCCTGGCTGCAGCCGAGTTGTGGGAGATGCGCTCGGGACGGCGGGAGCATGTGGCGGTCGATCTGCGCCATGCCACGGCATCGTTGCGCAGCGGCCACTACATGAAACTCGGCGACGGCGAAGTATCGACCGCGCGCAATACCATCATGGGGGTCTATCCCACCAAGGATGGCCGGTGGAGCTATCTGCACTGCAACTTCCCCAACCATCGCGCCGCCGCGCTGAGTGTACTCGGCGCCGCGGAAGATCGTGAGGCGGTGGCGCGCGCCGTGCTGAACTGGAACGCGGCCGACCTGGAGGAAGCGATCATCGCTGCCAAGGGGGCTGGCGGCATGGTGCGTACGCAGCAGGAATGGGCACGACATCCGCAGGCCGCCGCTATTGCCGGCGTGCCTCTGATGGAGATCATACGCATCGGCGATAGCCCGCCGGAGGGTCTACCAGCCGGCGAGCGTCCGCTTTCCGGCATTCGCGTGCTCGACCTGACGCGCGTGCTGGCCGGTCCGACCTGCGCCCGCACGCTGGCCGAGCATGGCGCCGACGTGCTGAAGATCACCGGCGCGCATCTGCCCAACCTAGGCTACCAGGAATTCGATACCGGCCACGGCAAGTTGTCTGCGCACCTCGATCTTCGCGAACAGCGGGATGTCGATATCCTGCGCGGACTGGTGCGCGAGACGGATGTGTTTTCGCAGGGCTATCGACCGGGCACGCTGGGCGGCCGCGGCCTGTCGCCTGAGGAACTCGCCGCGATCCGGCCCGGCCTGGTTTATGTATCGCTGTGCGCATTCAGCCATGCGGGGCCCTGGGCTTCGCGACGCGGCTTTGACACTGTGGTGCAGACGGTGAGCGGCATCACGTCGCGTCAGGCCGAGTTGGTGCCGGGAAAGACACCTGGGCCACAGTTCTATCCAGTCTCCGCCATCGATTATTGCACCGGCTATCTGATGGCGTTCGGCGCGATGGTTGCCCTCACCCGTCGCGCACGGGAAGGCGGCAGTTGGCTGGTACGCATCTCGCTTGCCCAGGTCGGCAAGTGGATCGTCGATCTGGGTGAAGTTCCGGCGGACGCACTCCGGGCTGTCCCCACCGAATTCACCGCAGCCGAGTTGGAACGCTGGTCCACCGTAACCGATACCCCGTCGGGCCGGCTGCGCCACCTGAAGCCGGTTGTGCAGTTGTCCGAGACGCCGGCTTACTGGGCACGACCGTCGGTTCCACTCGGCTATCACCAACCGGTATGGCCGCCGCGCGCAGCAGCGTGAGACATGGCGGCATCGAGGAAAATCCATGGCACGTGACAAGATCAGGATCGGGTGCGGCGCCGGCTTTGCCGACGACCGCATCCCGCCCGGCGTGGACATCGTCGAACGCGGTGAACTCGATTATCTCGCGATGGAATGCCTGGCCGAGCGCACCATTGCCCGCGAGACCCTTGATCGCGCGAAGGACCCGAACAAGGGTTACACGCCGGTGCTGTTGGAGCGCATGGAGGCGATCATGCCGCCGGCACTGCAACGCGGCATCAGGATTGTCACCAACATGGGCGCCGCCAATCCGATGGGTGCTGCTCGCATTCTCCGCAGGCACGCTCCCGAATGGAATTGCCCGGACTATGCGTGCGCCGTGGTGCAAGGCGATGAAGTCACCGACATCATGCGCGCACATCCCGAACTGCCATTGATGGAGGACGGCGCTCCACTGGAATCGTTGCTGCCACGCATGGCGTCCGCCAACGCCTATCTCGGTGCGGATGTCGTGGCACAGGGTTTCGCCACCGGCGCCCACCTGGTCATCACCGGCCGCGTTGCCGACCCTGCCCTGTTCCTGGGTCCGATGCTGCATGCATTCGGCTGGTCGTATGATGACTACGCGAAACTCGCCCACGGTACGCTCGCCGGCCATCTGCTCGAATGCTCCGGCCAGTTGACCGGGGGCTGTTTCGCCGATCCGGGCAAGAAAGAGGTCGAGGACCTCGCCGGCCTGGGTTATCCGCTGGCCGATGTCTGGTCCGATGGGCGTGTCGAAGTTTCCAAGACTCCCGGCTCGGGTGGGCGGCTGGATGTTGCCACGTGCACCGAGCAACTGCTCTACGAAATGCACGATCCCGGCGCCTACATCACGCCCGACTGCGTGCTGGATGCTTCGGCCGTGACATTCCGCCAAGTCGAGAAGGACCGCGTCGAATTGATCGGTGCGAAGGGCAAGCCGCGCACCGCCACCTACAAAGTCGTCGTGGGCTATTTCGACGGCTATATGGGGTCGGGCGAGATGGGCTTTGCCGGCGTCAACGCCGTTGCCCGCGCGAAATTGGGCATCGAGGTGGTACAGGAGCGCCTGCGCCGACGCGGGCTCGGCTACGAGGAAATGCGTGTCGACCTGATCGGCATGAATTCCCTGCACGCCAACGATTCCGGCCAGTGTCCGGAACCCTACGAGGTACGCCTGCGGATCGCGGCGCGTACGCCTGACAGGAAGGCCGCCGAGGCGGTCGGCGCGGAAGTGCGCAGCCTGCATATGCAAGGTCCGACCGGCGCTGGCGGCGGTGTCAATTTCGGCGCGCGGCAGATTCTCGCGGTGAAATCCGTGCTGATTCCACGCGAGTGGGTGAAGCCGGAAATCATCATGGAGCGCGCCGCATGAGCGTTCGCGTCTATGACCTCGCCCATGCCCGCGCCGGCGACAAAGGCAACACCTCCAACATTTCCGTTACCGCCTACAGCGACGAGGGCTGGCAGGTGCTGCGGCGTGAACTCACGACCGAACGGGTAATGGCGCATTTCCGCCATCTCACGCCTGGCCCGGTGCGCCGCTATGAATTGCCGCAACTGCGGGCCCTGAACTTTGTCATTGAAAATGCGCTGGGCGGTGGCGTTACCCGTTCGCTCGCCATCGACCCGCATGGCAAGAGCCTGAGCGCACTGATGCTCACCATCACGCTGCCAGGCCACAACGAAGGTGCGCCGGCAACGTAATGCCTGGCTGGCGATCGACCACGCGGTTCAGCCCAGCGAGGCGGCAAATACCCGGACGCAGTTGCCCCCCAGCAGCTTCACCACGTCCATTGAACTGAACCCTGCATCCAGCAATGCCGATGCCAGGCCCGGCAGTGAGTCGTATTCCGGAAAGATGCTGGGCCCCACCAGGCCCCGCATGTCGCTGCCCAGGCCGACATGGTCGATCCCCACCGCATCGACCATGCGCGCCATACCGATCGCCAGCGCAGCCATGGTGCCGAACTCCTCCGCCGGCGGCCAGATACCGATGACGCCACCGGTGTCCGCCACGATCCTGGCATGCTCGCGCGACACGCGCCGGCTGTAGCGCGCCGGCTGCTCCCTGAGCGAAGTATGCGACAACACCAGCGGCTTCGTGGTCACCGAGGCCGCGCGCTTCACCAGATCCAGCGTGCCATGTGCCACATCGACGACGATCCCCAGGCGGTTGCAGCGACGGATCACCTCGACGCCCGTGTCGGTCAGGCCACCGTGAACCGGCGGCTCGGTCTGGATATCGCCCAGTTCGTTGATCCGATAATGCGTCAACTGAAGGTGCCTTAGCACCCACTTGGCATAGGCCTCATCGACCCGGTCAACTTGGCCTTCCAGGAAGTCGGCGCCCTCGGCCGCAACGATCACCGACGGGGTGCCGCTGCGAGCGGCTGCCAGACCCTTTGCGTCTGCGATGAAGGTCAGGCCTTGCGAGTGCGCGACCTGGTGGAGCCGGTTGAATGCCACCTGGGCAAAATCATATAGTTCGCCAGGTGCGGGCTCGCGAAATGGATGGATCGCACCGTCCGCCATGACATGATGAGTAGGTCCATCTGACACGACCGCCAGGCAGGCCACCGCCATCCCGCCTCGGCGCATGGGTGCTGCAATCTCGGTGAACCCAACGCCGGACCTGACATGACCAACATTCGCGATGCCGCCGGCATGGCTGTGCAGGTCCACCGTCGCGATGCCCTCGATCGCCTGCCTGCCGAGATCCGGGTCGCTGTGTGCGGGACGGACCGTCAGGCACATCAATGGCGCGGCCAGGAGGGTCCGACGTCGCGTGACCACCCGCCATCCAACCGGCTCCGCCGCGCGCGCAGACAACAACTGATATCGCCGGCCATTCGCATCGTCCTGCTGCACCTGCCAACGGCCGGTCAGGCGCAATTCACCGGCTCGCATCGGGAGCGGCGACAAGGCCGTTACATCGATAGCAGCGGTGCGATCACGTGGCGCACAGCCGACGCAGCAGGGAGGTTCCTGCATGAGCAGGAACCGGGTGGCACGCGCCGCCGGCGCCATCGACGCAGGAAATCCTTCCAACTCCACGCATTCCCCATCGACCGCGTCCGCTGTCGCCGTGCCAAGTGAGGACCAGAAGATGCGCATGGGGGTCACTACTCCGGAACCCGCTCCAACCGGCCCACAACGAAGATGTACGAGCATACGCCCAGCACCTCGATGACGGCGATGAAGATGAGCGGCAGGCGGAAATCACCGGCGCGCAACAGCAGGCCGATGACGATTGGCGACAGGATTCCTGCCACACCGCCCATGAGGTTGAATACCGAGCTGGTCAAGCCGATCAGCCGCTCCGGCGCGGTAGCCGAGACCAACGACCAGTGAATCGAGGCAACGCCATTGCAGAAGAATGCGAACGTCAGGAACAGGATGATCAGCGGTTCGCTGTCCACGTAATTGGCTCCGACGATGCTGGTCGATAGCACCAGGCCGCCGATGATCGGCGCCTTGCGCGCAAAGGTCAGGCTGAAGCCGCGTCGAACCAGCAGGTCGGATACCAGGCCGGAGCACAGAACGCCGCAGAACACCGCCAGGAACGGCAGTGAGATGTAGAAGCCGGCCTTGATAAAGGTGAAATGCCGGTAGGTGACGAGGTAGGTGGGGAACCAGGTGCGGAAGAATGTGCCGACCGTCCCCCAGACGAAATGGCCGAAATAGATGCCCCACAGTTTGCGCCGGCCGAGTACGATGCCGAGATCACGCAGCACTGATCCGCTGCCCGCCGCGCGATGTGCTGCCGCGCGGTGCGCAAGGTCGGGAATGCCGCCACTATCGGCGATCTGGCGAATTTCCGCGGCGTTCACGCCGGGAAATTCCGCCGGGTCGTGATAAGTCCGGAAGAACATGAGCGACCAGAACAGGCCGAGTACACCGGTGACGAAGAACACCGACGGCCAGCCGAACGCCACCTTCAGCCAGACCAGCACCGGCGTCAGAAACGCCAGACCGACGGATTCCGCCGCGGTGTAGACAGCGATGCAGGTGGCACGCTCCTTTTCGCCGAACCAGATTGTGGCAATCCGGTTATTGATCAGGAACGTCGGGACCTCGAAGAAACCCACCGCCATGCGCAGTGCGATCAGCGTGATCAGGCCGCTTGCCAGACCGAGTGACAACGTTGCCAGCGACCAGAGCATGATGATCACGGGATACAGGATGCGCGGGTGCACCCGGTCCACCAGCCAGCCACCCGGAAGCTGGAATGGCGTATAGGTCCAGCTGAAGGCAGAGAACACCAGGCCGAGCTGCACGGGGTCCAGACGGAATTCGCTCGCTAGGCTGGGTGCGGCAATCGAGATGTTGCTGCGATCCAGGTAGTTGATGACCACGGTGACGAACAACAGTCCCATGATGAAGAAGCGCCGATTGGTCGGCGTGATTTCGCTGGCGATTGTTGCCTGTGTCAGACCATTGGCTGGCATGCGTTTCCTCGTACGATAGACGTGGATCCAAGCTAACCCTTGCGGCGATCGAGGCGCAAACGCGCTGCATATTAACCGACGGTCATTCACACGGGCTTCGCAATGTGCCCGACGCCATCTACACTGCCCACCGAAACGCTGCCTTTGCGCCCGCCGGACAGAGACATTTGGGAGGAACCATGATCATCGACTGCCATGGGCATTACACCACGTCGCCGCGCCAGCACGAGGCCTGGCGCACCGAGCAGATTGCGGCACACGCGGAGGGCAAGTCGGCACCACGGCGCCCCACTGTCAGCGACGACGAGATCCGCGCCAGCATCGTGGGCGGCCAATTGAAGCTGCAGCAGGAACGCGGAACCGATCTTACGATCTTCTCGCCGCGTGCCGCCGGCATGGGACACCATTTGGGCGATGCGACCACCAGTGAGGCGTGGGCTGCCGCATGCAACGAGCTGATCCACCGCGTCTGTACATTGTTTCCGCGTAACTTTGTCGGTGTCTGCATGTTGCCGCAGACCGCCGGCGTATCGCCGCAGAATTGCATCGCCGAGTTGGAGCGCTGCGTGCTGCAATACGGCTTCGTCGGCTGCAACCTGAACCCCGATCCATCCGGCGGCTACTGGAAGGATCCGCCGCTGGGCGATCGTTACTGGTATCCGTTGTACGAAAAGATGGTAGAGCTTGATGTGCCGGCGATGATCCATGTCAGCGCTGCCTGCAATCCAGCCTTCCACACCACCGGCTCACATTACCTGAACGGCGATACCGCCGCGTTCATGCAGTGCCTGACCTCCGATCTGTTCAGGCGGTTCCCCACGCTAAAGTTCATCATCCCCCACGGTGGCGGGGCGGTGCCGTATCACTGGGGGCGATTCCGCGGCCTGGCACAGGACATGAAGCTACCACCGCTCACCGAGCACCTGCTACGGAACGTGTTCTTCGATACATGCGTCTACCATTTGCCCGGGCAGGAACTGCTGGCGAAGGTTATCCCGACCGCGAACATACTGTTCGCATCAGAGATGATCGGCGCAGTACGGGGCATCGACCCGGACACCGGGCATCACTTCGACGATACCAAACGCTACATCGAGCAATTGCCATTGGCGCCGGCGAATAGAGCGATGATCTACGAAGGCAATGCGAGACAGGTCTACGGCCGCCTGTCGGCACAACTTGCCAAGCAGTTTGCCGCGGCATCGGCGTGAGCCAGCCGCTGGATCCCGATGCTGCGGCCCGTGACTCTTTACGACTGATCGGCCCGGACCCGCAGAACTGGGTGCCTGACCGGGCCGGCATTGATCATAACGTGACGATCGTCGGCGGAGGCCAGACCGGGAGCGCCCTCTCCTTCGCATTGCGCCGCGCCGGCATCGGCAAGGTATCCGTCATCGATGCAGCCGAGGATGCGGCACAGGCAGGCATCTGGCTGACCTCAGCGCGAATGAACTTGCTGCGAACGCCAAAAAGCCTGCCCGGACCGGAACTCGGCATTCCAGGCTTTGGCTTCCAGTCATGGTACGAGGCGCGATACGGCGCTGCGGCCTACGCAGCGATCGACCGCATTCCGCGCACGGACTGGGCAGAGTACCTGGCCTGGTACCGTGAATTCCTCGGTATCGCCATCCGCTATCGCACCAAGCTGCTGCGGATCGAACCGGCGGACGGGCATTTCCGTCTGCACCTGGACGCCGGCGGTGGGACCAGGGTTGAGACGACCCGGAAAATCATCCTCTGCGCCGGGTTCGCCGGCAATGGAGGTCCGTATATCCCCGCGGAGATACGTGACGGGCTGCCGACAACCTCTTATGCCCATACCGAGGATGCCATCGATTTTGCCTCGCTGCGCGGCAAACAGATTGCGGTGATCGGCGCGGCCGCATCGGCGTTCGATGCCGCGGGGGCGTCTTTGGAGGCAGGAGCTGCGTCCGTACGCTTGTTTGCGCGCCGCACCACCGTTGCGTCTGTTCCGATCACGCGGTCCCGGGGATATCCCGGCGCGTACGACAATTTCCACGCGCTGCCTGACGCGATCCGCTGGGAACAGGCGCTCAGGTTTCGCCGATGGGGGTCGACCCCGACCATCGATGCCATCGAGCGGGCTGTGGCGTTCCCGCATTTCCATCTGCACCTCGCGGCTCCCATACAATCGCTGCGGATCGAGGACGGACGCATCGCCGCACGCGCAGCGGATCAGGACTTCCGCTTCGATTTCGTCATAGCGGGAACCGGCTATCGCGTAGACCTCGCGGCATGCCCCGAGCTGGCCGGCTTCCACCACCAGATGTTGCTATGGCGCGACAGGTTCACACCCAGGAGAGGCGATGAGGATGCCTTTCTGGGCGCGCACCCGTACCTGGGGAGCGGGCACGAATACCTCGAGAAGACGCCGGGCGCCGCGCCGTATCTGCGAGACATCCACGTGCAGAATCCGTCGGGCTTCGTCAGCTTCGGATTGCCGATCGGGGACGTGCCGAGCATGAAGCGCGATATTCCGACCATCGTCGCACGGATCAGCAGCGACCTTTTTCTGGCCGACATCGGCGCGCATGAGCGGCGTATGACCGGCGATGTCGCACCGGATTTCAGCGAGGAGACCTATGCCTCCGCTGTGCGCACGGCGTAGCGGGCAACCATGCTGAACCGGACTGAGGACGGTTGCGGCCTTAAACTACGCGTGCCTTCTTCCAGGCCTCGAAGTCACGCTTGGCATCGTCGCCGGCGACCGGAAACTGGCCGACGAGGCTGCGTCCGCGCGCGACCTCCTCCTCGGCAAATTCCTCGTACAGGGTCGTCGCCAGCGCTTCCTCGGCGATTTCATCGACGACATCGGACGGTACCACCACGACACCGTCGCAGTCACCGACGATGATGTCGCCCGGATAGACCGCCACGCCGCCGCAGGCGATCGGCAGGTTGAGATCGACCGGATGATGCACGATAGGGCTCGGCGGCGACGAAGCACGACGATGATATGCCGGCAGGCCGGTCTTGCAGATGCCCTCGGAATCACGAAGCCCACCATCGGTGACGATGCCTGCGCAGCCACGTGCCTTCAGCCGCCCGACATAAAGGTCACCAGCCGATGCCGCGCGCGCATCACCACGCGAATCGACAACCAGCACATGGCCCGGCGGGCAGGTCTCCATAGCCTGGCTCTGGATCTGCCCACGTCCACGCGCGCCCGGACCATCCAATGCACCGGTCAGCGTCGATGTGCCGACGCGCAGCAGCGCGTCACGGGTCTTCGGCAGCAACTCGGTCATGAATGCGCTTCTCCCCTGTCGGCCTGTGCCTCACGGATCGCCCGCCAGATCCGATCGCTGGTCGCCGGCATGTCGAGCTCACCGACGTCGAGAGGCTCCAGCGCATTCATGACGGCGATCATCACTGCAGGGAGTGCACCGACCGTACCGGCTTCGCCCGCCCCCTTGGCACCCAGCGGGTTGCCCTGCGTCGGCACCGGATTGCTGACGATCCTGATGCCGCACATGTCGTCGGCACGAGGCATGCAGTAGTCCATGAAACTCGCTGTCAGCAACTGGCCCGATCCTGGCTCATACACCACCTGCTCCATCAGGATCTGGCCAATCCCCTGCGCCAAGCCGCCATGAATCTGGCCGGCCAGCGTCAGCGGGTTGATCACCGTGCCGACGTCGTCCACCACCAGGTAGGATTGCAGCCCGACCACGCCGGTTGCGGGATCGATTTCCAGTTCGCAGACGTGGCAGCCGTTCGGAAAAGTGTCGCGCTTCGGCGCGTAGGTCGCATGCTCGTAAAACCCCGGTTCCATGCCCGGCGGCAGTCGCGCCGGCTGGAACGCTGCACGTGCTACATCCTTCAACACCATGCCGCGATCGGTCCCGGTTACGCTGAACCGGCCATCGGCAAATTCGATGTCCGCTTCGGCCGCTTCGAGCAGATGCGCGGTGATGCGCTTGCCTTTTTCGATCAATTTCTGCGCAGCAAGCGTCAGCGCGGCACCTCCGACCACCATCGATCGTGATCCGTTCGAACCCATGCCGAATGCGACCCGGTCGGTGTCGCCGTCGATGAACTGCACCTCGTTCGGATCGATGCCGAGTTCCCCGCACAGGATCTGCTTGAACACAGTTTCATGTCCCTGCCCATGCGTCTTAGTACCCATCATCAAAATCGCACTGCCGCTCGGATCGAAGCGGATTTCGGCGTACTCCGGTGTTGGCCCGGCAGCCTGCTCGATGGAGTTCGCGAGACCGATGCCCCGCAACATGCCCAGCGCACGCGACTCCTGCTGTCTGGCAGCAAATCCCGCGTAGTCCGATGCCTCCAGCGCGATCTCCATGTTGCGTTGGAATTGTCCGCAATCGTAATACGGGCCGAGCGGACTCCTGAACGGCAGCTTGGCATCGGCAATGATGTTGCGGCGGCGCAATTCTATCGGGTCGATTTGCAGCTCCTTTGCCGCAGCCTGCATGGCGCGCTCGATCAGATAGATCGCTTCCGGCCGGCCGGCGCCGCGATACGGTGCGGTTGGACTCGTGTTCGACAGGACCGCATCGATGCTGACGTACGCCGCCGGGATGTCGTACACTCCCACCACTGTGCCGATCTGCCCGAACGGCGTGAGGAACTGCCGGTCGGAACCGACATAGGCACCGATGCTGGCCAGCATGTGCAGTCGCAGGCCAATGATCTTCGCATCGTCGTCGAATGCCAGCTCGATCGTGCCGACATTGTCGCGCCCATGCTCGTCTGCCATGACGACTTCCGAACGTTCACAGCGCCATTTCACCGGTCGTTCCAACTTGCGCGCCGCCCACAGCGTCAGCCGATGCTCGACATACTGCCAGCCCTTCGCGCCGAAGCCGCCGCCCACGTCGTGGCAAACCACGCGGACTTTGCTCTCCGGCACCTTGAACACCATGTTGGCGAGCATGTTGCGCACGCGGTGCGGATAGTTCACGTCGGCGAACAGCGTGTAGCGTTCTTCGGCCGGATCATAGATGCCGATCGCACCACGCGGCTCCATGTACTGCGCATGAACGCGGCTGGTCACGTAGCGGCGTTTGACAATACGCGCGGCCCGGGCGAATGCCGCCTCTGTCGCCTGCCGGTCGCCGCGCTCGTAGGTGTGCGAAATATTGTCCGGATTCTCGTCCCACACGCGCGGGGCATCCGGCTCCGCCGCGTCCGCAACCAATGTCACCGAGGGCAGCGGATCGTAGTCCACTGCCACCATCTCGGCGGCGTCCTTGGCCTGCGCCAGTGTCTCGGCGATCACCATTGCTACCGGATCGCCGACGTAGCGCACGCGGTCCACCACCAGCGCAGGACGTTGCGGCGCGAACATCGGTGATCCGTCGCGCTTCTTGCGCGGCATCGCCGCCTTCGGCATGGACAGCCCATCATTCGCGTAATCGGCACCGGTATAGACTGCCAGCACACCACTCGCGCGCGACGCGGCATCCGTGTCGATTGAGCGGATTGTCGCATGCGCGTGGGGGGAGCGAACGAACACGCACCAGGCCTGCCGGTGGAATGTCTGGTCGTCCTGGTAGCGTCCCTTGCCGGTGAGCAGCCGACGATCTTCGACCCGGCGGATCGGTTGACCGACACCAAATTTCATGTTGGCCGAAGCATCCAGTACGTCATCCATACGCGTTGCCTCAAATTGTTTGTATTAGGTCCCGAGTACGGCCACGAAGTCGCAGGTCACCAGCGCGTTGCCGCCACCCGACGAAGGCTGGGTGTGACGCGCCGGTCGCGATGCCTCGTTGGGAAACATCTTGACCCATTCGTCGTTGATCGCAGCGCGCCCTGTTGTCGGGTCCTGCATCCAGAATGTCATCTTGATGATGTCGTCAACGCTGCCGCCGGCAGCCTCGATATCGGCGCGGACATGAGCGAACAGATTCGCCATCTGCCCGGCAAGATCGGGCGGCAGCTCGCGCGTTCCCGGATTGGTTCCGCTGATCACGCTGGACATAACGATATTGCCGATTCGGCTGGCATTCGGAATCGGATTCTGATGGCGGGCACGCGCACCATTGATGCCTCGGCGGTTGGACATGGGTTTCTCCTAAGAGCGGTGGAATTCGTCGATATCATGCAGATCCGGCACCAGGTGGTTGAAGCCGGCGGGCGTCACGGGCTTGCGTCGATCTCGGTTACCGGGGCGTTCAGCCATCGGAGCGGTCCTATGTGCCAGGGCGGGACTCTCTCAGCCTGACCGCGCGGCGGCAAGGCCATCCGCCCGTCCGCCCCCTGCCCTATCGATCCGCTGGTCAGCTTGCTGCACGCGAAAGCCCAATGCACTATCGCGGCATCGCGCGGAACTACCGCGAGAGCAATGTTCGACCGATGGTGCAACCATGCGACATAGCCGCGATCATATACTGACCAGTCACGCCGGCAGCCTGCCTCGCCCCGACGCACTCATCACGGCGAATCACGCAAGACAATCGGGCGAGCCGGTCGATGAGGCGCGCTTCATGGCGCAACTCGGCTCGTCCGTTGTGGACGTTGTACATCACCAGGCCGATCTTGGTATCGACATTCCAGGCGACGGCGAGTTCGGTAAGTCGATGGGGCATCGGGTCAACTACGGGGCCTGGTGGAGCTACTGCTTCAACCGCCTGGAAGGACTGGAGCTCGGTGGCCCGGGCTTGTACGAGATGCCGGCGCGACGTGCGCGCCCGGGCGAACTGGTACTGACCAGCTTCGCCGACCGACGCGACCGCACTCGTTTTGCGGCTGCCTATGCCGATCCCGAGTCCGGCATAACAACCGGGCCGCGCGCGCCCAATTGGCCGGTCTGCGTCGGTCCGCTGAAGTACAAGGGGCATGCCGCGATCGCGGCCGATATCGCCAACTTCAAGGCTGGACTCGCTGCGTGTGGGATCGACGAAGGCTTCATGACCTCAGTCGCGCCAGGCAGCGCTTCGCGGATCGGCAACAGCTACTACAAGACCGAAGACGAGTTCCTGCTCGCCTGCGCCGACGCGATGCGCGAAGAGTACCAGGCGATCATCGATGCCGGACTGATCCTGCAACTCGACGATCCGTCGATCGCCGAGAATTGGGACATGGTCAACCCCGAGCCGACGGTCGCAGAATACCAGGCATTCTCCATGAAACGGGTCGAGGCGCTGAACCATGCGATCAGAGGCATGCCGCGTGATCGAATCCGGTTCCATCTCTGCTGGGGCAGTTGGCATGGACCGCATACCACCGACATTCCAATGCGCGATATCGTCGATGTCATGCTGGCGATCGATTGCGGTGCCTATTCATTTGAGGCCGGGAATGTGCGCCACGAACACGAATGGAGTGTCTGGCGCGACATCAAGCTACCGGACGACAGGGTGATCCTTCCCGGCGTGGTCAGCCATGCGACAAACGTGGTCGAGCATCCGGCATTGGTGGCGGAGCGGATCCTCCGTTTCGCCGATCTGGTCGGCAGGGAACGTGTCATCGCTTCGACCGATTGCGGCCTGGGTGGACGGATCCATGCGGACATTGCATGGGCCAAGCTGGATGCATTGGTCCAGGGTGCCGCCTTGGCCAGCCGCCAGCTCTGGCATCGAGCGTCCGCGCCCTGAATTGGCCTGAAGATGGCGCGCCCCGTTTCGGCCGAAGCGCAACAGTGCCTCACCTGACTGCCCCGGGAATAAGGCCTTCAGCGGCTTGACATGGGGGTTGCTGGCCGGTAGCCGGCTCAATAACCGCAACTTGGATCCGAGAATATGCTGGAATCTGCTATTGGCAGCGCCCGGCTCCGCAGGGAAGGTTGTGCCGAAATGGCGACAATTTTGAGACGTTTGCTGACGTCAATGGCTTTGGCAAATGGCAATTGAACGGTGACTGGGCGCGCACCCAGAAAACCCAAGGCCGGGACGGTGCGGACGCGCTTTCTGGTGATCGGAGACGACAAGCAGGTTAGCCATGCGTTGCGTTCCGTGTTCGACGAACCTCACGAGGTAACCCGAGCGGCGGATGCCACCGAGGCGTTAGGCGCCCTGGCACAGCAAGGCGCCAATGTTGTTCTCCTGAATCAGGATCTTTTCGTTCCAAGCAATCCAGCCGTCGACCATGTCAGCGAGGAGCCCGTCGCTTCCGTGGTCTGGATGGCTGTTGACCTGAAAGCGGTCAAGGTGGTTGGTGAAATGCTGAAGGCCTTGGCGGAGGTGCGCTCGCCTGTCGCACCCCGCCCAAAACGACAAGCAAGGTCCCGCGACTGAGGCCCGACTCCATTCAAAGTTGTCTAGATAACTACCCGATGGTAGCCGCAAGGGACTCGTCCCTGCCGCCGATGGCGCAGCCTTCGGGCGCAGCAGTCCAGTGGGG
This sequence comes from Acetobacteraceae bacterium, assembly GCA_036265005.1. Classification (GTDB taxonomy): domain Bacteria; phylum Pseudomonadota; class Alphaproteobacteria; order Acetobacterales; family Acetobacteraceae; genus JAMXLO01. Next base: position 27,609 of record DATAPW010000037.1, read on the forward strand.
AGGCGCTCGAAGCAGCCACGCGGCGCATCGCACCTGAAACGTCTTTAGCCGAACGGCTGGCCATCTTGTGGCCTATGGCTATCGAGAATTGTTGACTCGGATCAAATCAATTGACTATTTATTAACGCAGAATGATAATCCGCCTAGCCTAAATCCCAATTTTGGAATGAGTGGACTCGAATGAGCGTAGAGGCGAATAGAATGAGGCTGCAAACGAGTGTCGTCGGATCCTCGGACGAGCGTGCCAATCAGGCCGACCTGGAACCCAGTTCCCCCGCCGCGGCATCAGGCTGCATTCGGGTCGGGCTGATCGATTCTCTGCGGTTCAGCCGGGACTGCCTGATCCGGGCATTCGGCGCGATCCATCCAGAGTTGTCCCTAATTCCGTTCGGCACCGCGGCCGAATGTATCCGCTCCGCTCCGGCAAATTTCGAGTTGATCCTGTACTACTCCCATGATGGGAGTTCGTCTGAAAATGTTGCACTGCAGCAGATCAAGACGCTGCGGGACGCATTCGACGACATCCCGATCATTGTCCTCTCCGACGCCCAGAGCGCGCTGCAGGCAAGACACATCCGCAACGCGCTGAGTTGCGGTGCCCAGGGCTTCATCCCCACGCTGGTCACCGAAGTGCCGGCTACGCTGGCTGCGATTCGGTTCGTCAAGGACGGTGGCACGTTCGCCCCGCTCGACCTGCTGCTTCCCAGCTCTGCCGAGCGTACAGCTGCCGCGGATGCTCCGCCGCGCGACCGGCTGACTCCCCGGCAAAAGACAGTGCTGTTGCATCTGAGCCAGGGCAAGGCCAATAAGATCATCGCCTACGAACTGGGCATGACCGAGAGTACCGTGAAGGTCCATATCCGCAACATCATGCGGAAAATGGGCGCCACCAATCGCACCCAGGCGGTCTACAACTCACAGCAAATGGACGACTTTTCCCATCTGTCCGGACTGGCCGACTGAAGCGCCGCGACAGCCGAATCTCCGATTTGGTCCGGGTTCCGGCGAGCGAGCCGGCTTCGCTAAGGGCCCTTTCTGGACGCCGCGGGCACAGAAGAGACCTGCCTGCGGGCCCCCGATAGGGCTTTCATGACATCGCCCAGGACCTTGACCGCCCGCGGGTTATTGGCCATCGACGCTGCGGGCAGTGCATGGCAATCGGGGCTATGAGCAACCACGGGATCGCTCTGGCCAAGTGTGCCTTGGTCGAACAGGACCACATCCGCACCCCGGCCTGCGAGAGCGCGCAACGCTTCCTCGGCATTGGCTGCCCGCACGACATCGTACGGCTCATCGAATACGGTCTGCAGTGCCTGACCGACCTTCTTGTCGTCCCCGATAACCAGGAAGCGGCGGCGGGTCGCCGGGGCCTCGCCGTTAACGGTGACCGTCCGGTCGTTGTCCATCGATCGGCCGCCGAAGCGGTCCCCGAGTAATGCCGCGCCTTTAGCGAACGTTATAGACATTCCTTCGCGTCCCTCCTTCCACTTCACGCTACGCGACGTCCGGCTACCTGGCAGGACCAGGCCGGCAGGACGCGATTCGTTCTCAAGCAGAGCCGGATCAGCCGGTAGTGCGAAAACCCCCGATGGTGCTTTGCTACACGTGTCTTGCACGCTTTTCGAGGAATTATTTGCGCGCCGACGTAAGAATTGTGGATAACTGGCTGCACCTCGCCATGTTTTGACGGGGAATCAAGCCAACCGCAGGGACGCCCTGGTATGCGCGGTTGGTGACAGAGGCACCCAGCGGCAAAATGCCGTATTGTTCTCGAGGTGACCGTTAACGTCCCTCAACTGTTTGGCTGATCCCACATACGTCGATTTCGTATCTGGGCCGATCCGCAAGGACGGACGACGATGGCTATGAACCGGTGCATTAACTCGCCCGAATGACTCCACCTACCGCTCAGCGAGAACGGCAACCGCGTCAACGTCGAGGTTCCCTTGGTCGCTGCATCAGGTCCCACAGTCGCGATCGTCACACCGGTGTACAACGGAGCGCAATTCCTCGCCGAAACCATGGAGTGCGTGCAAGCTCAGACATATCCGCACATCATTCATTGCATACTCGACAACGCAAGCACCGATGCCACCCCCGGAATCGTCGCCGGATACCAAGGGCGGCGTATTCCCCTGATAACGGCACGCAATGCCGAGACGCAACCAATGATCGACAACTGGAACGCGGCGCTAAAGCTATTGCCGCGTACGACGGTATATTTCCGGACCTTGCCGGCCGACGATCTCATGGTCCCGCATGCCATCGAGAGAATGGTGGCGCTCGGGGAACAATACCCGGAGGTGAGCCTAGTCAGTTGCCAGGAGTGGATGGGTCCGCACCTGCTCGGTGCCGACATACCGTCGAGCCGGTCGGTCTTCGACGGACGATCGGTTGTGCGCGCCTCACTGCTCAATGCGATCGGGTTTCCGCATTTGCACTGCCTCTACCGATATCCCCGGTGCGGCCTGCCGCGCCCATTCTACCAGCCCGATTTCCACGGCGTCAGGCTACTCGCCACCGATGTCGATGCTGCGATGCGTACGCTCATCAGCGGCACCTGCGCCTATGTGCACGAACCACTTGTGACCACCCGCTGGCACGCTGCAACTGTGACATCAACCGATATGATACCGAACCACAACAAGCTATGGTCCGACCTGCAGCTCATAGATCGCTGGGGTCCGCTGGCGTTCAACAGCGAAGCCGAGTACCGGCAATGCCGTGACCGTCATTTGCGCTTCTATTACCGTCATCTGCTGCTTTGGCACATCCAGGGAAAGCGTAGGCTGCTGGACCTTCATCACGACTGGCTCCGGCGTGCCGTCGCCCTACCCTACAGCCGGGATTATGCCTATGCAGCCTTGGAGTGGCCACTGTCCCGGGCAAAGCGGTGGTTCCGACAGGCAGCGACCAGGTTGAACCTCGTGCACCCGAATTACGCACTTGCGTAATCGAACATGACGGATAGAAGCGCGCTGCGACCTGCATTCGACGCAACGCCGCGATCAAAATCGAATTGGATAGGCCTATGAATAGTGCTGTGTTGTCGTCTTCCGCGATCTGTTGGGTCTCCAACCACGCAGTTGTTCCATTCACCGCAGCTCTTCAAGCCATATTCGGACATTCGCGCCAGGCGAGCGTGCGTGCCGGGCAAGCCAAGGCGGTAAGATCCTCTGCCATGGGAAAGCGGCGGATCTGTCTTCTCGGGCTGTTCGGCTTGGGCAATATGGGCAACGACGGGTCTCTGGAGTCGATGCTTTTGCACCTGCGGCGCATCCGGCCAGATGCGGAGCTTTGCTGCATTTGTGTAGACCCCATCAAGGTTAGCAAGGACCATCGGATCCCTACCATCCCCATCAGCTGGCCGGGCTTCTCGAACCCGATGTTGAAGATCTGCGACAGAATTTCAGCAGGAATTCCCGGCAAATTGGCAAACTGGGTGCGCGCAATAAGGCACCTTCGGCGGTTCGATATTCTGATCATCCCCGGAACCTCCACCTTATGCGACTACCGGGCGGATCCCCTCGGCCCTCCCTACGCCCTGTTCAGGTGGAGTGCGGCGGCAAAGTTGTGTGGCACAAAGCTCTATTTCATAAGCACTGGAGCTGGCCCTATAAGCCGCCCGCTCAGCCGATGGATGCTCACGCGGGTCGCTGCGTGGGCCAACTATCGCTCATTCCGTGACAGCGTTTCAAAGCGGTTTATAGCAAGTCTCGGCATCGACACGCGTACAGACGCAATTTTCCCCGACCTGGCATTCAGTCTGCCGGTTCCAAACATGGCTCCTCCTCCGAAACCCGATGATCATCCCGTCACGATCGGGCTTGGCATGATGGATTACAAAGGCTGGCAGACGCATAGTGAAACCGACATCATCTACAGTACGTACCTGGAGAAGATGAATCGCTTTGCGCATTGGCTGCTATCCCGAGGATACAGAGTGCGGCTGCTGATTGGTGAAACAGCGGATGAGAGGGCGGTTATCGACCTCAAAACCGCACTCGCCGAAAGCGGCTACCGCATCAGAACCGACGGGCTCCCTGCTCCGGAACTCTGCCACGTTATTACTGAAACAGCGGATTCCCTACACGATATCATGGAGCAGATGATAGACACCGACATTATTGTAGCCTCCCGATTTCATAATGTCGTGTGCGCGCTGAAGCTGAGCAAGCCGACCATTTCGATCGGCTACGAGGCAAAAAATGACGATTTGATGGAGCACATGGGCCTAGGCGCCTTCTGTCAGCATATTGAGAGATTCGACGTCGACGACCTGATACAGCAGTTCGAGGCGCTGTTACTCGGCAAGTCGCTATATGAAGGTCGGGTCCGCCGCAAACTCGCTCTGATGCAGGAAACGCTGGCGCGGCAGGAGCAGGTATTCGAGGAGATCCTTTAGGACGCGCCTCGCTGGACCGTCTTTAGACCGAGGGGGCGGCCACTACAGTTGGACATGCACCACACTCGGCCTCGCCTGCCGGCGCGGCAGGACGGCATCGAGAATGTCTTCTACGATCGCCGGCCTGGGACCGGGCAACCGATAGCGCGTACACGTGATCATTCGTAGATCGGGCTGCCAGCTTCGCAAAGTGGCAGCCACCTCGTTGCGGTTGAGACGCCATGGCATCGCTGGCGGCGTGTATGCCGACGGATCGGTATTGCCCTGTGGCATTGCCGGTGGGACCTCGCGGGGGAGCAGGTCGAACATTAACTCCTCGCCGGCAAACCGCCTGGCAATGGCAACGAACAGGTCGTGCGCGGTCTGCGGGTCGAAGTACATCAGCAGGCCCTGGGCGACGATGAACACGCCGGACCGGCGGTCGACGTGCTCCATCCAGTCAACATCCAGGGCACTCATTGCAAGATGCCGGAAGCGATCGGTCGGCTCGATGAACTGCTCGCGCAATTCTATCGCATCCGGCAGGTCCACCGACAGCCAGCGCATAGTGCCGTTGTCAACCCGGAATGCCTGCGTCTCCAGCCCTTCACCCAACGAGACGATCGTGCCGAAAGGGTTTCGCAGCAACCACTGCCGCAGCACCTGGTCGAACTTGGCGGCACGTGCTGCCGCGAGGCGGGACGTGATGCCGAAGGTTCCCTCGAAGTCATAGTTGATGCCGTCATAGATCCTGACGGCATACGGGTCGGGAAGAACACCATCGGTCCGCTTCGACTCGCATACACGTTCGTGCAGTGACCATAGCATGGTTTCCTGCACGCCGTTCAGCTTCGGACGGAATTTTGTAATCAGGCCACCAGGCTGATGAGAAACCATTTCATTCCAATTCCAGCAACCACCAAAGCGCCCGATCCATCGCTGGAGTGCTCACGTCAGCCCGGACGTTCGCGACCGTAGCGTACATGCCGCGCTGTGGCAGAACGACTTTAAGACCTACCCCGATGCGTGCAATCCACAAATCTATAGCGATCTTCTCCTCCTAACGGCTGAAGGGGGGCATTGCTTACTGACCATAGAGCCAGGGTGACGCCACCACTCCGGTGCGATAGCGTTTCAACGTCACACGCGACAAAACTCGCATCAGCTCCATTTTTTTGAACATCGGCAGGCATGGACGCACAGACAATCCATTCGACCAGGCAACCGGGCGCGCAGAGACAGGGTCAGTGTCGTCTATGTGGTCGGGGCTTGGAGCATAATTTTGTTGACCTCGGCATGTCCCCGCTCTGCGAGAGCTTTCTCGTCGCCGATCAACTCGACCAGATGGAGCCATACTACCCGCTCCGCGTGTTCGTATGCTCCGGCTGCCTGCTTGTGCAGCTGAACGAATATGTTAGCCCCGAGGATATATTCAGCGAATATGCGTATTTCTCTTCCTATTCGGCAAGCTGGATCAGCCACGCGGAAGAGTATTGCAAGCAGATCACCCGTCGCCTCGGGCTCGACAGACAAAGCCTAGTGGTGGAACTGGCGAGCAATGACGGCTACCTGCTCCAGCATTTTGCGACGCTCGGTATTCCCACGCTCGGTGTCGAGCCGGCAGCCAACGTCGCCGCCGTTGCGATTGCCAAAGACATTCCGACCCGCGTGGATTTCTTTACTCAGCGCCTCGCACGAACACTCGTTGCGGAACACGGGTATGCGGACCTGATAGTCGGCAATAATGTGCTGGCTCAGGTTCCGGACCTGAACGACTTCGTCTCTGGCATGCGGTACCTGCTGAAGCCTCAGGGCCTGATTACGCTCGAGTTTCCCCATGTCGAACGTCTGATCGCCGAGAACCAGTTCGACACCATCTATCACGAGCATTTCTCGTACTTTTCGCTCGTTACGATTGCCTGGCTTGCACGGCAGCACGATTTGCGACTCGTCGACGTCGAGCAATTGCCTACCCACGGTGGCTCGCTCCGCGTCTATCTGGCCCATAAGGAATCCGGACACCCGACGAGCATGCGGGTCGACGCTTTGCTCATGGCAGAACGACAACTTGGCCTGCACGATCTCGGCGGCTACACCAGTTTCGCTGAGAAAGTCCGACTCACCAAGCGCAGGTTGCTGTCGTTCCTTATTGAGGCAAAAAATGCCGGCAAGACGATCTGTGGTTACGGCGCGCCCGGCAAGGGCAACACGCTGCTGAATTACTGCGGCATTGGCACGGACTTTCTGGATTTCACCGTGGACCGCAATCCTTACAAGCATGGGCGCTTCACGCCGGGCATGCACATTCCGATCCATCCGGTCGAGTTGATCGAGCAGGCCCGACCAGACTACATCCTCATTCTGCCGTGGAACCTCAGGCATGAGATCATCGGCCAGATGCGCAACGTCGGCGATTGGGGTGCCAGGTTCATCGTCCCCATCCCCGAAGTCGCAGTGATTGATCCGAGGGAGTTCCCGTCATGAAGGTTGTACTCTTCTGCGGCGGGCTCGGAACACGGATTCGCGAATATCCGGAGCCCATACCGAAGCCCATGATCCCGGTCGGACATGAGCCCATCCTCCGGCATCTCATGCAGTACTATAGCGAACATGGCCATCGCGACTTCATCCTCTGCATGGGATACAAGGCCGACGTCATCAAGCGGTTCTTCCTGGATTATCGGCCACATATCTACGCTGATTGTCTGATGTCCGGTAATGGCACGAAGGTCGAACTCCTGGGCAAACCCCAGGAGGATTGGAACGTTGCCATGATCGATACCGGCGTCTGGCGCAATATCGGAGAGCGGCTATGGGCGGTCCGCGACCATGTGATGGGCGAGGACATCTTCCTGGCAAATTACAGCGACGGACTATCGGACGTCGATGTGAACGAGATGATCAGACAATTCCGGGCAAGCGGCAAAGCCGCATGCTTCCTTGCGGTGCATCCCCCGGTAACATTCCACTTGGCGGATATCGAAGATGATGGCCGCGTTCGTGCCCTGGTCGGCTCGGATGATTCGAACGTCTGGATAAATGGCGGCTTTTTCATAATGCGTCCGAAGATCTTCGACTACATGGTCGAGGGTGAGGAATTGGTGATCGAGCCATTCCGCCGGTTGATTGCCGACGACCAACTGATGGCATACAAATATACTGGCTTTTGGCGTGCCATGGACACGATGCGGGATCGCCAGGTTCTCGAGGACATGGTTGAGCAGGGGCGTGCGCCGTGGCGCGCGCCCGGCCGCGTCATGACGCTGGCGGGTCGGTAGGATGCGAAGCTTCGGCTTCCCTCGAGCGGGGGAAAGTCTGTCGGTTCTCTGTCTCGGCGCTCATTCCGATGATATTGAGATAGGGGTAGGGGGCACTCTGCTGGAGTGGATCGCCGCCGGCGTACAGTTAACCGTCCGGTGGTGTGTTCTGAGTGCCGGAGGTCAGCGCGCCGCTGAAGCAGTATCCTCAGCGGCGGCCTTTCTCGACGGTGCTGTCTCGATGAATGTTGAGCTGGGCGAATTCCGCGACGGTTTTTTCCCCTACCAGGGGGGCGATATAAAGCTCTGGATGGAGAGGTTGAAGCTCGGCTTCAACCCAGATGTGATATTTACGCACCGGAACGGTGATGCCCACCAGGATCATCGTGAGGTCTCCAATCTGACGTGGAACACGTTTCGTGATCATCTGATTCTCGAATACGAGATACCGAAGTGGGATGGCGATCTTGCCCAGCCGAACATTTACTCTGCGCTCAGCGCCAGGACTTTCGATCGGAAGCTCGCCATTCTGCTGTCCCGTTTCGATACCCAGCGCTCCAAGGATTGGTTCGACGACGAGGTCTTCCGCAGCCTTGCGCGCCTGCGAGGAATGGAATGCCGTGCCCCGGAGCGCTACGCGGAAGGGCTTTTCCTGCGCAAAGGCCGCCTGGGCTGATTGGCGCTCCACTCGACTCGAGTCGGATAGCTCCGCGCCACCGGTGAAGTCCCGCTTGCAATCCCGTATTGACTACCGTTACCATCCGGTTTGGTTCTTCCGGCGGTTCGGAGTCAACTCGGGTTCCTGCTGATGCTATGGAGTGACTACGGATCGTCGGCGAGCCTTGGTGTCTAGAGCACCGCCGTTGTTGCGTCGGCTGATCGCGGACTCCGGCTGCTGCAATGCCTACCGTTTGGGTCTCTCCCTTTTCACGGCTGCAACTTTTGCGGCATGGACCACAGAAGTTCGGGCACAAAGCCTGGACCTCTACTTTCCCACCGGCGTCTCAGGGTACGATCAGCAACTGGGTGTAACGGTTCTGTCGCGGCTCCGCCCTGGGTATGAAACCCCTGGCATCAGGGCCGGTGGTTTCCTGATTCGCCCAGACGCCGATGTGTCCACATTCTACAATTCCAACGTTAACGGCGTGCCGGGTTCGGCGAGCTCGGGATCCCGGGCCACAGGTTCCGTCTCAGCAGCATCGGACTGGGACCGCGACAGCCTCGGCGCATCGGTCGGCGTTGACCATTACCAGTTCTTCTCCCTGCCCGGCGAAAGCTATACCGACTGGAATGTTGGCGCAGTGGGCGGCTATACCATCGACGAAAGTCAGCTAACGCTTGCCTATTATCACAGTTCATACCATCAGTTGGGGACCGGCATCGCGACCGTGCAATCGGTGACCCCCGTCTCCGACAGTACCGACAGTGCCCGGCTCAGCTACACATTTACATTCAGCCGCCTCACCGTCACGCCGGACATAAGCTTCGGAGCCTACCGATATGGCACGGCGTCCGTACTGGGCACGCCCGTCAATCTCGGATTTCTGGATCGCAACGCCTTTGCCGGCGGCGTCACCAATCGATATTCCCTAAGCGACGAAGGCGGCGTGCTGGTCGTCTTGCGAGGCGTCAGTTCCCAGTATACTGCACAGCAGCCGGGAGCACCCAACAACGACTCCACAAGCTTCCTGCTCCTGGCCGGATTGGATTACCAGGCCAAGAGCGTTTGGCGGTATCGATTGCTCGTTGGTGTGGAAGTGCGGGAATTTGCGGACAATCAATTCGCAACCCGCACAGCCCCGATCGCCGAAGGCAGTGTGATATGGCAGCCCACCGGACTGACAACCGTCACTGGCTCGCTCTCCCGCCAGATCGAGGATCCGCAGTCCGCCGGGACGAATGGCTACGTCCTTACACAGGCCCGCCTGGCCGTAGACCATGAGCTCCGGCGCGATATCATTCTGCAGGCACGCGTCGGTGCGCAGTATGCACAATATCTGCAAGGCGGGGCCCAAACCAATGTCACCACGGGCCTGAGCGCCAATTGGCTAATGAACCGGAATATGCGACTGTCGTTCGACTGTGACTTTACCAAACAAATCGGCAGCAATAGTTCTTCCACGACCAACAACCCGACCACCCTTACGAGTGGCGCCTACAACCAAAACATCGTCGCCTTGAGGCTTCACCTGGCACTTTGACCCGGCCCCCTGCGCGGCAGACAATGATTATGGGTCCTCCGCGATCTCCGCAGCCAGCGACCACACCTTTGACGGCTGGAATGGCACGGCGGGATCATTCAGCAAGCGATCAAGCAGTTCGAGACGGCTCCGCTCCGCGATTGTCATATCCGTCCGATCGGACGACTGCGCCGGGGCGAGCGCGTCTGGTCCCTCGCTCACCATGCGTGGGGCCTGCACTGCCGGATCATTGGCCGACATCAATCCTCCCAAAGTAAGTGCATTGCGCCGCAATCATCGTTGCCTACCCGGTCACGAACGGCAACCGGACTGATCGGCGTAGCGTATTGGCTGTTCGGACGAACTGCCGCTCAGGCAGGTACCGGGACAGCATCGGCAGCACGCGTAACAAGCGGGACAATACGCTTCTCAAATAGTGCGAGCGCGCGTGCACACGCCTGATCCATGTTGTAATAGGAGTAGTCGCCGAGACGGCCGGCAAAAAAGACCTTGCCATCCAATTCAGTTGCGTCAGTCTGATAGCGTGCCAGCAAGGCGCCGGTCGCCTCGGTCGGTATTGGATAATAGGGCTCGTTGACGCCTGGAACGTATTGGCCAGGGTACTCGGTTATCAGCAGCGGCGCAGCATCAAGCTCGCCGCTCAGATGTCGTTGGTCAGAGATACGCGTAAACTCAAATTCGTTTGGGTAATTGACCGTGCCGACCGGCAGACCGGCATGGCGTGCTTCACTTCGACGTTCGAAACGGAGACTGCGGTATGGCAGTGGCCCATGGGAGTAGTCAAAGAACTCGTCGATAGGTCCGGTAAATATCACCCGATCAAAACGGGTGCTCGCCATCGCGTCTGAATATTCAGAGCCGAGCTCTACTGTGATGCGCGGATGATCGAGCAGTCGACGGAACAAGGCCGTGTATCCGTCTCGTGGCATGGCCTGATAGCGGTCCTGGAAGTATCTATCATCGCGGCTGATCAGTATTGGCACGCGTGCGGTAACACCCGGACCAAGATCCTCAGGGCGCATCCCCCACTGTTTCAACGTATAGCCTTCGAACACTTTCGAATACACATAGTCCGCCAGGAAGCGGAGGTCCGGCTCCTGCTCAGCGCGCAGCTTCAGGATCGGCACCTTTTGACCGAAGCCGTAGCGCTGGACCAAAGTTTCGCACAGCCGATCCGCCATCCGCGGCGGGAACAGCGCAAGGATCGAATTCAGATTGAACGGCACGGGGACGTGCTTTCCGTCAACAATGCCCAACACGTGGTGAAAATATGGGCGCCACTCGGTGAAACGGCTCAGATACTCCCAGACACGCGTGCTGTTCGTATGGAATATGTGGGGGCCATATCGATGGACCAGCAGTGCGTCCTCGCGGCTATCATACGCATTACCGCCTATATGGTTGCGTCGGTCGATCACCAATACAGATTGATCAAGTTCGCTCGCGATGCGTTCGGCAAGCACAGCGCCAGTAAACCCGGCGCCAACGATGAGCCAGTCTCGCCGGGTCATTCCGCCCGCTCTCCCTCGCCTAAAATGCGTGCAACTTCCATGAGGCTCATCTCTGGAAGATCTCAGAGTGGACATCGAGAAGTGATTTCATCGCGGCGTACTGCGGACCAAAGGAGAAATGACCCGCGCAAGTCGCCGTGGTTACAACCCCTGGCCTGGACTTCTCCAACGCTTGGCCGCAAATATAGGCCTCGTCGCCGCCAAGTGTACTGATTCCAGTCAACAGACGATGCCTGTACACCGGCAGGAACCCGATCTCCTCCCAGAATGCGCGCTCGAAGACGATCAGTCCAATACTGAACTGGATGGGGCAAAGCAGCCGACGCGTTCCCTTGATTGCCAGGCGTTCCGCCGTAGTGATCAGCGGACTCGTCTTTTCCCAGATCCACAGCGCTGCTGCGGGATCGGTCTGGATTGCGATGCCCGAGGTCGCCATTCGGGCACTGCCAAATCGTGCCTCGTACTCTTCGAGCAGCCCCAGCATTTCGAGCAGATGTCGATAGCAGAAGCCGTTCAACGGAATCATTGGAGCGACAAAGCCGGGATCGACCGCACCTTGCCGCCTTATGCTCTGGTATTCGGTGAGCAACGTGCCGATGGTCGCCGGAAGCAAAAACATGTCTTCGTCGAGCTTGACGATCATTGAGGCGTCAGGATGAAGCCGGTAGCATACGTTCTGTGCCAGCGCGACATCGTTGGTGGCGGTGCTGAGGTAGCTCCATCCTTCGCTGCGACAAAGCTCTGCAAGGCTGTCAAGGCGAAGACCGGGCGACACGACGCACACGTCTGCATCAGGCAGCGCTAATCGGAGCCGAGGCATGACAAAGGGCCACAACTCGGGCTTGTATCCCGCAAGTACACAAACGAGCGTATTCGATCTCTGCCGTCGATCGTCTAGCACGAACCGATCATGCATACGGGAGAAGCGGTCCAGGCTTTGGAGGCCTCCCTTCAGACCATCATAGAACCGCGTGGTGAGCGGCCGACGCGGGCGGGGTTTGACATCACGCGACACGATGCCAAACCCTTGATTGTCGACTAGGCTGCCTGCAACCGTTGATGCTGCCAATCCTGCTCTCCAACTCAAGGCCGCCGATGTGGACTGCCAGTGCTCGCTTCAACAGTCCGGGCACTGGGTGTGGCCTCTGGCCGGTATACGTGCCGATTACCAACCGAGCGCCGAATAAAACGTGCTGCGATGGACCGCAAATGGAACTGGGCATCAAACAGCATTCCGCGCAGCGGATCTCCAGGCCACGAAGTGAAGCGTGTGAGGCGTACTGGAGATCTCTCGCTCTCTGGCCCATAAAAATAGGATGTCACGCTTGCGCGCGGCATCGGCCCCAGGATCGACTGAATCGAATGCCACGAATGATCGGTCGTCTCAAGGATGACAAGCCGATTTGGTTTGTATTCTATCGATGATTGCGACGTCTTCCCATCCAGCCTCCAGAGTTCGAGCGAACCCTGATACTCCGGCAGCCAAAACGGCGAGAAGTAATAGAGCAGCACCACGTCACGCCGTCGCTTGCGCGCCTGATCGTGGGAATTGTCGAGATGCGGGCACATGAAGTCGCCCGGCAGCATGACGGTGATCCCACCATTGTAGAGACTGGGGTCTACCTCCAGTCTCTTCTTGCCGATTATTCCAGCGACGATCTTGGCAATTCGAGGGTCTGCAAGCGCGAGGACAATATCTACGATCGGGCCCTCGAGCTTGTCGAGGTTCGCACTTACGAACTTCCTTTCCCTCATGTCAGCTCGTCTGACCATGTCCGAGAGCCTGGGCAATTGGCCGAAGGCAGACAAGAAGATCGCCTCTGGGAGCAAGTCGTCCAATACACAGAATCGTATCCGATCCGGATTGGGGCCGCCAAACTCTTCCTTCAGCCTGACAGACTCAGCCGCGAGCCGCGCAGACACCAGTTGGCCAAGCTCAATCTCGTTCTCCGGCCCGCTTGCTAAAGGCCGATCCGTCGTTACTGCACTCATTTGACGCCCTGTACTTATTGAACCTGCCAAACGGGATAGTTCACGGGCGTTAACCTGCCGTAAATCTGGCGGCCTACTCACACTCAACTTCTTGGCAAACACCGGCCGTCAATGGTTGACCGTACGAAGCATGGCCCGAAAAGGCCTGCCATGCGCCTGGAAAGTCGTCGCCGAACGGCATCATCCCGTGTTACGCTGTCCCTGGATATTCACTGGAAGGGGCCCGCGCCGCAATCCCGAAACGCGCGCTTCTCTGTCATACTTATGGGTGATCCGGCTCATTTTGAGCACTTTTGTGGGTTCGCGACAGCAGGCAAATCCTGGCGTCGTTCCCCGATAGGTCGGTCGGGCTTCAGCATCGGCCGCATCATAACGTCGGTGACCTCGACCGTACGCGAGAGCTGCATAACCTGATGCACCATTCGACCGACATCGGCTGGCTGAACGAGTCGCTCAGGGCAATACCGCCGACCCTCCATAGCAAATATCTCACGCTGTCTTTCCCCTGCCGTGCGTCCAAGGTACAGTGACGTAACGCGCACGCCACTTTCATTCACTTCGTCGCGCAAGCTGTCTGCGATCGCCTTCAATGCATGCTTGGTGGCGGCATATTGTTCCACGTCGACCGATGCCCGAAGTGCCTGGCTGGAATTGATGAATACGACATGGCCCTCGCTTTCGACAAGCAGCGGTAGGACGGCACGGAGTAGCGCATAGGGGCCAATCAGGTTGGCTTCGAGCTGTTTCCGAAACCCCTCCGGACGCTTCGAGCGGTCATAGGTCCCTGAGCTTAGAATCAGTCCATCCAATCGTCTGGCGGCAGCGAGATCGGTCGCCAGTCGCTCGACGGCGGCCGCGTCGGTCAGGTCCACCGAAAGGCAGATTGGCGCGTGTCGGGACAAGGGCGACTGGATGCGGGCGAGAGAGTCCAGGCGGCGACCCAGCACGAGCACCTCGGACCCCGCCTCCAGCAGGGTGACCGCAATCGCTCGTCCGATGTCTCCAGATGCGCCCACAACGATTATGCGTGCGTCCTGCATGTATTCTTCACCTGGCGAATAGGAGCACCCAGAGTGACGCGGGAAGCATAGGCGACGCTATACGCTAATAGGATTACATACCTGCGAACGGCTCGCCCAATTGGTGACGTTACCGCGCCCGAGCCACCCATTAGCCTCTGGATACGCAAGGCAAGGCTGGACCCTCCGCAGTGTGCGCTGTTGGCCTGCCAATGAGCCCCAAGCCAAGTCAGGAGCTGCAGATGAGGGTTTTGGTTACGGGCCATCTTGGCTACATCGGCACCGTCATGGCTCCGATGCTGTTACAAGCGGGCCACAGCGTCATCGGCGTGGACAGCGATATCTATGAGCGCTGCAGTTATCAACCAGGCGGCGCAATCGTGTCGGTCCCGAGCCTTCGGAAGGACGTGCGGGATTTGAAGCTGTACGATCTACAAGGGTTTGACGCTTGCATTCACCTGGCGGCGCTCTCGAACGATCCGTTGAGCGATCTCAACCCCGATATCACCTATGCGATCAACCACCGCGGCAGCGCCCGTCTGGCCACGTTGTGCAAGGAAGCGGGCGTCCGGCGCTTTCTGTTCGCCTCATCCTGCAGCAACTATGGAGCGGCAGGCGACGATGTGATTGACGAAACAGGTACCCTGAATCCGGTTACGGCTTATGGTCAGTCGAAAGTGTGGTCGGAACGCGACATCTCGCCACTTGCCGGAGACGATTTTTCACCCACCTTTCTGCGTCCGGCCACGGCCTACGGCGTGTCCCCGCGCCTCCGCTTGGACGTCGTTCTCAATAATCTTGTGGCACACGCCGTAACGACGGGAAGGATCTACCTTCAGTCCGACGGTTCGCCGTGGCGACCGATTGTCCACATACAAGATATCGCGCGGGCTTTCATTGCGGTTTTGGCCGCCAGGCCGGAGGATGTGACGAATCAGGCATTCAATGTCGGACGGTCCGATCAAAACTACCGGATCATCGATATCGCCGAAGCCGTGGCTCGGGTGGTCCCGAATTGCCGTATCGAGGTTGCACCCGAAGCGGGGCCTGACAAACGTTCGTATCGTGTAAGTTTCGACAAGATCGCTCGTGTGCTACCCGCTTTCCAGCCACTTTGGGACGTGGATCGCGGTGCGCGACAACTCTACGAGTCCTACCGTTCGGGCCGCATGACGCGGACCGACTTTGAAGGGTCGCGCTATCAACGTACGAGCCATGTTAAGCAGTTGCTGGCGCTTGGAATACTTGAGCCCGATCTAAGGCACGCACCGCACCAGCGGACGGCCGCAGAATAGCTGCTACGAACCGCGCTTCCAATGCTGTCGATTGTGCCTCTTGCCGATCAACTCAATACGCCGGACATCGGTGAGGAGATCTTCTCCCTTGCCAGCGAACTGTATCCAATCTGCCGCAGTATCACCGGTCATGGAGTTCGCAAAACATTAGCCCACCTCTCAGACCACGTACGCCTGGACATTCGTGAGGTACCAACAGGGACGAAGGCATTCGACTGGGCAGTCCCACAGGAGTGGAACATTCGCGACGCGTTCATCAAGAACGCTGCAGGAGAGCGTATCCTCGACTTCCAGGCCTGCAACCTTCACGTTGTCAGCTACAGCGCTCCGGTCCAGGGCCATTTCCAGCTATCCGAGCTGAAACGACATATCTTCACGCTGCCTGACCAACCGGATCTCATACCGTATCGAACGTCGTATTATCAGACGCAATGGGGCTTCTGCATGGCCCATAACCAATTGCAGGGACTTCGCGACGGGATTTATGAAGTGCTGATCGATTCGGCACTCGAAGACGGCAGCCTGACCTACGGTGAGTACCTACACCGTGGACAGACCGATGAGGAAGTCCTCCTATCCGCCCATGTCTGCCACCCATCGTTGGCCAACGACAACTGCTCGGGCGTCGCCCTGTTGGCGCTCTTGGCGGAACGAATGGCACCGTTGAAGACGCGCTATAGCTACCGCTTTCTGTTCGCCCCTGGCACCATTGGCGCTATCGTGTGGCTGTCACGGAATGAACACCTAGTGGGGCGGATTGCACACGGCCTGGTCGTGGCTGGCGTCGGCGACAAGGGCGGCCCTACCTACAAGAAGACACGACGCGGTAGCGCTGACATCGACGCGATTATGACGCATGTCCTACGACATGCCGCGCCATCCGCCAGGGTCGTTGAATTCTCGCCGTACGGTTACGATGAACGTCAGTTCTGCTCGCCCGGGTTCAACCTCCCGGTGGGGCTGTTGCAGCGCAGCCAGTTCGGGACGTTTTCCGAATACCACACCTCAGCCGATAATCTGGATCTCATTCAGCCGCTGCATTTAGCCGAATCCTACCACACAATTGTTTCCGCAATAGACGCCGTCGAGAACAATGCTCGCCTGCGTAACCTGCTTCCCAAATGCGAACCGCAGTTGGGGCGGCGGGGTCTCTACGCCTCGACTGGCGGCGATCCGGCCGGCGCGGCGAACGCGATGGCAATGCTATGGGTCCTGAACCTATCAGATGGCGAGCATTCCCTTTTGGACATCGCCAATCGTGCAGACATGCCGTTTGCCACGATACGTGCGGCAGCCGATCGACTGATGGCCCATGGCATTTTGGGCTCTGCCATCGACATATGAGGGGCGCCTACTCAACCGGCTTCGGCGCCGACCTCTGGCGAGAAGTCCGGCCAGGACTGATCCTTGTCGGATAGCATCGTTGGTGGAAGCGGCCAGTCAATGCCGAAGGCTGGATCATTGTAGCGAACTCCCCCTCCGGCGTCAGGTACGTAGTAGTTCGCGATCATGTAGGCGACTTCCGCATCGTCCGACAGACTTTGGAAACCGTGCGCGAAGCCACGCGGAATGTACAGCTGACGACGATTCTCGGCCGAGAGCATGAATGATTCCCAGCGGCAATAGGTGGGCGAGCCCGCTCGAAGATCGACGACTACGTCCCAGATTTTGCCCCTTTGGCAGCTAACCAACTTGATTTCCGTATGAGGATGCCGCTGGAAATGCAATCCACGCACGGTTCCCCGGACACGGGAATGAGATATGCTGTGCTGGACGAAATTGGCTTCCAGTCCGTGAGCTGCAAATTCCTGAACACAGAAAGTCCGGGCAAAAAAGCCGCGGTCGTCACGCGCTGCGACGGGCTCGATCGTCCAAACGCCTCGCAGTCCGCCCCGGATGAATCGCATAGCTCTCTTTCAGAATGGTTCAGATGTACGCTTGATCATGTCAGCATTTCATCGTATCGAATCCCGACCCGTCCGTACCATGCACCGTAAGGAGGATACGCGCCCTAACTACTCCTTTAGTCCTATCCATCTGGCTAGTACTATTCGCCTCGCCGCGACCATTTGGTTTATCATTATCAAATTGGGCAGCCCGTTAACCGCTGATTGGGCTTTGCGCATTGGCAATGGGTGACGCAAAACAACGCCATGCCTCATGTTCCCAGCGATGCCGGAGCGGTCCCAATGTCGCATCGATCTAGCATCCGGACCCATACCCCACTTGTGCCTACTGCTCGCGAATGGGGGACGCCCCAGCGCGTGGCAAAACTGCAGACACTCGAGGCCCTGCGGGGTATCGCTGCGCTTCTGGTTGTCTTGTACCATCTGCAGGACATCTTCAGCGCGCGCGCGGGCGTCATCCCCTTTGGAGGCCTTTTCGGGTCAGGGGATAGGGGGGTCGATCTGTTTTTTGTCCTGAGCGGCTTTATCATTATGGCAACGCATGCGAGGGACATTGGCAGGCCGGGTAGCGTTCGTCTCTATTTCTACAAACGCTTCTGCCGCATATTCCCAAGTGTTTGGATCCTCACTGCGCTGGCTGCTGCCATCTACGCCTGTCAGTTTGGAGGAACCGCGAAGGCTTCAAAGCTTGACCTCTGGAATATTATTGCCAGCGCTCTGCTCCTACCCCAAAACGGTATTCCACTCGTCAACGTCACTTGGACGCTGACATACGAAATCTTTTTTTACGTCCTGTTCGCCGTGCTACTTCTGAACCGTCGTCTGGGTATGCTGGTCCTTCTTACATGGCAGGCCGCAATTGCCCTGACCGCCGTAAATTTACTTCATTGTGACACCCCAATTGTCGCTTACTACCTGCGTCCGATCTGCCTCGAATTTGGCATCGGTATGACGTGCGCCTGGTTGATAATGCATCACTCCTGCGAGCGCCTCATTGGTAAACATGCTCAGCTCGTCCTGCTCACCCTTGGTTCGGGAACGTTCGTCGGTGGCCTGCTCTACGAGGCTATATGGCAGGCACAGGCCCTGAGCTCGACGCGGTTTCTGGTTTTTGGCCTTGGTTCGGCCGCAATCATCGTCGCGATGACACTTCTGGAACGAGCAGGCCGCATACGCGTATTTTCCCCGCTTGTATGGCTCGGCGGCGCCTCTTACGCGATATACCTGGTCCATTACTCGGTTATCACGCTGCTTGCGATCGCAGTGCTGAGGCTTCAGGTGCTGCCTCCTACCACCCCGGTACTGCTTGCGTGCGCGATAATCGGCATTGCAGCTGGCGGCGCGTTCCACACCTATATGGACCAACCCATTCAAGGGCTGCTTCGCCGTCTTGCTCAACGTGGCCATGACGTGCTTGCCGACGATGCGAAGCCGGTTGCAATAGCCAACGTGTATAATGGATTGAGGCCGTGAAACGACGCCCGCTTTTCGCCGCGGCGGCCGGCGTGGCCTGGCTTGCTGCATCAAATCGGGCCGATGCGCGCACCGTGTCGAACCAGACAATGGTGGCACCGCTGCTGCCTGACGGCGCCATTGCTGATGGCACAAGTCATCCCTTGTCGTCCCGGTTCAGTACTCTGGCCGAGGCGCGTATGGTATTCCCGGCCGCGACCGACCTGTCAGATGAGCTGGACTGGTGTGCGCTGCAATCTTCGATCGACAAGGCCCGTTCGCAGCGCGGTGGTGCCGTATATGTGCCGAACAACGGCCGTGCATACATCCTGAATCGGACGCTCACTGTCGATCCCAATATGGTCACGTTGCGCGGTGACGGCTCGACGCTCAGATTCGTTGGATTACGCGATGGGACCGCCGCGGTTCTGTTTAGAGCGGATGGTCCGGCTGCCTATGGACACGAGCGGCACGTGTTCGAAGGTTTTGAATTGGTAGGACCAGGACGAGATCCCCACGTCGCCGGCCTGTCCTTCCGCACGGACATCGAGGGCCTTTCGAGCCGAGCGATGATTCGTGACTGCTCAATCCATGGCTTCTTCATTGGGGTGTTATTTGGGGATCGCGCCTATGGCATCGGATTTTCGCACGCCTCAATTTTCGATTGTGAATTCGGTGTCCATGCACCGTATGGCCTAAAGGACGCTGGCGAAACGATAAGCTTTTCACATTGCTACCTATTCAACTCCGGTTGCTGCGTATCCAACGCCGGTGGATTCGACATGAAGTTCTTTGGTTGCTCCCTCGATTATGCACAGAGATTGGTCTGGGATAACAACGGCGGGATTGATCTGATTGGATGCAGGCTAGAAATCGCACCTCCGACGCACCCGCCACTGCATTGCAATGGCGGCCGGATCAATATGTTCGGAGGCTTTCTGTTGATCAACGGACCAAGTGACGCGGTTCATTTGCCCGAACTGTTTGCCTTGACCAACCCGGCCGCCAGCATTCACTTTTTCAGTGTGACAGGCTGGAACTGGCGAACCACGACGGGAAGGCTGACAAACGGGCCAGGCAAAGTGCGATGGTATGAGGGAGCGGAGATTACCGAGGCGCCGGCGAGCATTGGCCATCCTTGAATCCCGCAGCAACAATGGGACGACAGCTGTGATGGCATGGCGGATTCCTGAGCTAGGCGGATCGGCGACCCAGGTGTTACCGCTTAATGTAATCGATACCCACGCTGCTGTCGCTTCGACTTCTTCGTATGTACCCGAGGTTGATGCGTTGCGTGGACTGGCCATGTCCGCCGTCGTCGCGTTTCATTGCAAGCTCCTGCCATGCGGTTGGATGGGTGTCTGGCTGTTCTTTGTCGTGTCCGGATTCTCGGTGACCACCTCCATGCTCGCTGGACAACGCAGAGCCGCCAGTGTGGGAGCGGGCATCTGGCACTTCTACGTGCGTCGTGCCGCCCGCATTTGGCCGCTCTACTTTGCATTCCTCGGCCTGAACGTGATTGCGCTGGTTGCGCTTGGGAAGTTCGGACCGCTGGAGGAACTGCCTTCGTTGATGAGCTTCACCTACAATTTCAAGATGACCTTCACGGACTACACGCCCGACATTGACTGGCCGGCGTTCGGGCATCTCTGGACACTCGCCGTGGAGCAGCAATTCTACCTGGTCTTTCCGCTGCTGATGCTGGTCAGTCGTGCTGTTCAGATACGCATTTTGCTTGGCATGATATTGGCCGCGCCGCTGATTCGTGCCGCTGTCGCCGCATGGGCGACTACATTGGGTTGGGATCCTGGCCGGATTGCCTTTGCCGTGTACGCTTTCGCCCCAGGCCATTTCGACGCCTTCGCTGCTGGGACCCTTATCGCTCTGTTCCGCACCGAGATCGCCGGGGATCGTCGTCTGCCCTATAGGGCCATGATCGTGGCGGCCGGCGTTGCCGCCATCCATATCAGCGTGTACGCCACGATCGGCGTCTTGAGGGTGGGTCATTTCTCGCCGGAGGCGATGAGGAACATCGTGTCAGGCATTGCCTACGGCCAGGGTCGCGAGATCTCCGTCTATCTGATTCCGACCGCCATCGGGAGCGCGATGCTGATCGGCATTCTTGCCCGCGAGCGGTTCTGTCTGTGGCTGTGCAGAATGCCTGCATTACAAGCCATTGGTCGGATTTCGTATGGAGGGTACCTGTTTCACGTACCGGCGTTGATGGTCGTCAATATTGGACTTGCGATGATTTTTGTACAACCCACAGGCACGGTCGCAGCGATGGGCCATATTGCGCTTTTCGTCTGCGGCTTCCCACTTGCCGTAGCGACAGCGTGGCTATCGTTCACCTATTTTGAGCAACGCTTTCTGCGCATTCGGGCGCAGTACCGTTAGCCATGGGGAAATCACTTGGCAATACCGTTCGGTATATCTGGCTAAGCTACTTCGCCTGATTGATGTCCCGTTACCAATAAGTCGTATGTGCTACAATTGGGCATTTTTTTGAACAAGGCGCGTGATATACGCACACGTATAGGCTGCACATTGGTGGAGTTGTGGTCCGTGAAAGATTATGATCCGCCCGTCGGCCCGGATTCCTTCAGAAATCTCGTGCGACAGGCCAACAGCGGGGCGACCAGTATTCAGTGCATCCCGACCAAAGTCGAGATTGCCCTGATTGATTCCTTACGGTTCAGCCGGGACTGCCTGATCAGGGCCTTCGGCGCCATCCATCCAGAGTTATCGCTGGTCCCATTCAGCACCGTCGCAGACTGCGTCCGCTCTGCTCCTGCAAAATACGAGGTGATTCTTTACTACTCCCGTCATGGCAGTTCGTTCGAAAATGCGGCCCTGCAACAGATCAAAACGCTGCGGGAGGCATTCCTCAACATCCCGATCATCGTCCTGTCCGACGCCCAAAGCGCGCTCCAACCGAGACACATCCGCAATGCGCTGAATTCCGGTGCCCAGGGCTTCATCCCCACTCTGGTCACCGACGTGCCGGCTACACTTGCTGCGATCCGGTTTGTCAAAGACGGTGGCACTTTCGCTCCGCTTGACCTGCTGCTGCCCGGCCCTTCCGAGCGTTCAGCGACCGCCGGCCCGCCGCCGCCTGACCGGCTGACTCCCCGACAGCTGACGGTGTTGTCGCGTCTGCGCCAGGGCAAAGCGAACAAGGTCATCGCCTACGAGCTTGGCATGACCGAGAGTACCGTGAAGGTCCATATCCGCAACATCATGCGAAAAATGGGCGCCACTAATCGCACCCAGGCCGTCTACAACTCACAGCACCTCGACGACTACCCCGATAATTGTGGATTGAACGAGTGATACATCAGGCAGACCGAAGTTGCCCTCGATTTACTTCCAAAGTTGAAGCATCCCAGGGCGCCTCAACAGTCGGCTTGGCAGCCAGACTGAAACGTACATTGTCGGATCGATATTTGGCCGGCTCCGCCAGAATTACTGCCCACAGAATCGGCGGACGGTCAGGCCCCCGCGATTTCCGCCGTGTCGTCGTCGTGGGTCCGATCGCTCGGCAGAATGGTCTGGCGAGTGGCGCCCGCCTCCAGCACGCCGCCCTGCGGCGTCTCGGCATCAATACGGAGCTGATTGATGCCGCGCCCGCCTTGCATAATCCCCTCTTCCGTGTCGCGCACCAACCAGGCTCTGCGTACGTCGTTCACGCCGGGGGGCCCCAGTCCGCTATCTTGCTTGCGACTGTGCTTCCCCACGCGGCCGATGCATACCGGATAGCCTACTGGGCATGGGAGTTGCCGGACCCGCCTCGGGAATGGGCGGGATGTGAGCGCCACTTCGACGAGATCTGGACGCCCAGCGACTTTGCCAAAAAAAGTCTGGTTCAGCTGTTCGATCGGCCGATTTATGTCGTGCCGCACCATACGCCCGCTCGGCCAATGCGTCAGCGCGATATGGCGAAGCCATTTACCGTCCTTGCCATGGCCGACAGCAGATCAAGCATGTCCCGCAAGAATCCAGAGGGCGCGCTGCTCGCTTTTCACGCAACGTTTGGCACCTCGCCAGAAGCTCGTCTGCTTCTCAAGCTAAATGGACGCCCCACAGATCTTGATGCATTTGAGAACTCATTCGCCGATCTCCTGCGTGCGGACAATGTAGAGCTTATCCGGGATTATCTGGATGACGACGCCATGGCCGCGCTCTACCGCAGGGCCGACGTGCTTCTCTCGTTACATCGCGCCGAAGGCTTTGGCTTACCAATGTTGGAATCTATGGCGACCGGCGCGCCAGTCGTGGCGACAGCCTGGTCCGGGAATATGGAGTTCATGACACCGTACAATAGCGAACTTGTACCTTGCCGGCTTGTGCCGGTACAGGATCGGTATGGCATGTATACCGACAGCCTGTGGGCGGAGCCGGATCTCAACGCCGCCTCCCGCGCGTTGCGCCGACTTGCCAACGATCATGTTCATTACGACCGTCTCGCGGCTGCGGCCTACGAACGAGTGGTTACCGCGTCTCCCCGCTTTCCGTTCGCCGTGCCGGACACGAACCTCATCCATCAGCATGTTCCTGGCCATGACATCGCGCGTTGAATCATTGTCGAGTGTCCGGCGTCTTGCGCGCGGTTCGCTATGGAACGTGCTTGGCCGCGTATTCTCCCTGGTCATAGCCTTCGTCGCAACGCCGATTCTTCTCCACCATCTCGGGATCGAACGCTGGGGACTTTTTACTCTCTCCCTGGCCGTCTGTGGCACCTTTGGGATTTTGGATCTCGGTGTGAGCGCTGCGCTAACCCGGGCTTTGGCTGAGAGGATCGGTACGTCGCAGGAGCGCGACGCTGCCTCCTTGGTGCTGATAGCCTTTATAGTTCTGTCAATCAGCGGTTTCGTTGGGGCGGCGGTTGCCTATTCGCTGGTACCACTCGCGGTGGACCACATGCTGAATGTTCCGCCATATCTGCGGGACGAAACGATTTTGGCATTTCACGTGCTGGCCGCGGCGGGCCCACTCATCGTGCTCAACGCCGGCATGTGGGGGGTACTGGCCGCCTACCAGCGCTTCGGCCTCGCCAACATTGTCAATCTTCCGATCAGCCTGCTGTACTATATCGGTCCAATGCTCGCGCTCGCCCTGCGGGCCGACCTTGTGAGTGTGACAATAGCGCTCGTTGCCGTGCGCGGTGCGCAAACCTTGATCTATTTGTTGCTTCTCTGGCGTGCCATACCAGATCTGCTGTGCCGACCGCGGCTGAAATTCTCATTGCTTCGCGGACTTGTGGCGATCAGCCTCTGGATGACGATATCGAATACACTTTCATCGCTCATCATGCAGGTCGACAGGTTGATCGTTGCGGGAATGCTGACCCTGGCGGCCACCTCATACTATTCAGCGCCGCTCGATCTTGTCCTCCGGTTCATCGTCATTCCCATTGCAATTTCGACCGCCTTCTTTCCTGCCGTGGCCACCAGCTATCGTACGATGCCCGCACGCTCCGGGGCACTGCTCCGGATCGGTTCGCTGACCACTATCCTTGCAGTTTGGCCACCTTGCCTCCTGGTCGTCAGCTTTCCGCAAGAGCTGCTTACGCTGTGGCTCGGCCCTGAAGTTGCGGCCGCGAGTCATACAGTACTACTGATCCTCGGCATCGGCACATTCGTGGCCTGCGCATCGGTGTTGCCCGGCACCTTCACTGACGCAATCGGACGGCCGGACATTGGGGCAAAAATACTGCTTGTCCAGGCAGTCCTGTTCCCTCCTATCATCATCGTTCTCGTGCGGCAGTTTGGTATCGAAGGTGCCGCACTTGCGTGGACAGCCCGCTGCGTCATCAGCATCGCCGTGCGGCTGTGGGTATGTATCAGACTGTGTCCTCAGCTTGATCGGGTCATCCGCCCGCTTGCATGGACGCTTGCTCTAGGCACAGCAGCGTTGGCCATTTATCCGCTGATCAGTCCGGCATCACTGCGGCTAACAGCAATTATCTTGACTGCGCCTGTGATTTTGATCATTTCGGTGGCCAGCCTGATGGAAATTCCTGAGATGCTCCGGGTATATCAGTACACGCAAGGCTGGTTCGGGCGTGTTGCTCCGGAACAAGCTGTGGACCGCACTTAGGAGATGGACATGCAGGATCGTAGCATCGAGAGGTCACCGATGCCCATTGGTGCTGTCGCCCTCGCCGGCACATCGGAATCCATCAACCGAATGGAACCTCTTGGTATACCGCTCGCGCGATTTGGCGCGATCCTGGGTCGCCACTGGTGTCTTCTGCTGCTGACCATGGCCGTGGGCGCCGGAGGGACCGCTGCCTTCGTGACGTCGATACCGAAGCAATTTACTGCAGAGGCGTCGATCCTTATCGAACCTCGGCGGACCCAGGTGAGCGACCTACAGGCCATTTCGCCCGACCCGGGCGATGTTACCAGCCTGATCCGAACGCAAATCGACATCCTGAGTTCGCCGACCTTGATGACCGGAGTGGTCGAAGCGTTGCATCTCGACCAGAACCCGGAGTTCGTCCAGCCAGGCAATGGCCTGTTGGGTCAGCTTTCGACGGTTATCCACCATGTCATTGCGACGACCGAGCCAAAGGCGGCCACGCCGACCCACCGGCAACTGACCGCTCTGGCGGCGGCCGTCCTGAGCGGCAAGGTCAGCTTTGCGAACGAGCTGCGATCCAGCGTGTTACGGGTAATGGCAACCACGCAGAGCGCGACCCTTAGCGCCCAGATTGCCAACGAATTGGCGCGGCAGTT
>DATAPW010000038.1:0-6082 GCA_036265005.1 Acetobacteraceae bacterium
ACTGCCGCTGATCGGCCACCGCGGATGCAAGATGGACGCGGCCCGATGCCAGATGGATCACCCGGCGATGACGCTTCGCCGCCGCCGGCACGTCCGGCGCCTCGGCGACCTCCTCGTAGGTTTGCCAGCCACGCTCGGTCGCCGGGCGCAGGTCGCGCGGCACCGGGTTCAGTTCGGGCTGCGGCGCCGGGGCGCTGTTGGACGCCACCATTACCCCGCTGTCGGCACGGTCGTAGATGAACCCGTAGGTCGGATAGACGGCGCCGAATTCGCCGCTCCGGCCGAGGCCGACGCGCACCGCAGTCCAGTCATTGGCTTCGGAGACATCGACCACGGGGATGTTGCGCGCGACGCCGCCGCGCATGCCCGGGCCCCACCAGTTGGCATGCTCGATCTCGATCTCGCGCGGATTGATCACCCGGCTGACCACGGCGACGTGGCCCAGGCGCATGCGGCCGTTGGAACGGAAGGTCAGCACGCTGCCGGCTTCCGGCAGGCTGCCCCGGGCATAGACGCCGGCGGCGTTATCCCACCACTCCCAGGCATTGCCGGCGACCGAGATGCCGGAATCGGCGCGTGCGAACGGAACGCAGGAGATGCCGCCGGCCCGGGCATATTGGCGGCCATGGGCAGCGAACCTGCCCTGTGCTGCGGCGTGGGCGGTGCGTCTGGCGCTGGCCTGAGTGGTCTGCTGACTGGGATCGGTGGATGTTCGCTGCTGGGTGGTGGTGGTGGAAGCATCGGCTGGCTGGCCGGCGAATTGACAAGTCAAAAAGAGAAAAGAACCAAAAATCAGTGTCTTAGCGCCGGCGCCCCGTGCCTGCATCGCGACCCACTCCCTTTATGTTTTTCAAGGTCTGTGGTTCGGTAGCAACAGGGTTGCAATGATGACAACCCAGGGGAGCGAACATTACGCCGCCGACCGCCCAATTCGCGGCCTAGGCCCTGTGGATGATCCCCAAAAGGGGGAATCTTGTCCTAGTTACCCAATTTGTTCCGGCTTGCCTTATGTCATTGTGGCAGAGAGTCCACACGCAAGGACCGATTCGTGTGGTCTGCGTGTCGTTCCTGGAGCGCCGCAGGCGCACCAGGAACTCCGTTGGGCACCGGCTATTTGCAGGCGGTGACCATGATCTCGACCAGGATCGAAGGATTGGCCAACTCGGCCTGGACACAGGCCCGGGCCGGCGCGCCGCCCTTCGGCAGCCATGGCGTCCAGACCTCGTTCATCGCGTCGCGGTCCTTGATGTTGCGGACCCAGATCAGCGCCTGCAGCAGGCGGGTCTTGTCGGTGCCGTGGGTCTCCAGCAATTGGTCGATCTGTGCCAGGACGTCGGCGGTCTGGCCCTTGATGTCCTTCGTTGTATCCTTGGCGGTAACGCCCTGAAGATAAACGAAACCGTGGTATTCAACGGCCTTCGACAGGATGGCACCCGGATCGGTGCGGTCAATCTTGGGCATCGGCAGTCTCTCCCCTCGTTGCTGTGGCTCGCGGCCTTCTAGGACAAGGCTGCGCCTCAGGCCAGGGTCTCGCTGCCTTCCAGCACCGGGGCCATGCGCGGCAGGCGGGCTCGGGCACGCAGCCATGCCGCGCCGCACAGCAGGCAGCCGCACAGCACGGGCCATTGCAGGCCGGCGAACTCCGAGGACGCGCCGTAGGCGAGCGCCCCCATCGCCGGCGCGGCACGGGTGATCATCCCCCACAGGCTCAGCACGCGCCCGACCATCGCCGACGAGGCGGAGTTCTGCAGCAGCGTCTGGATCGAAATACCGTGCATCGTGGTTGCCGCGCCCATCACGCCGATGCAGATCACCCCGAAGGCGAAGTGGTGCGTGGCGACGAAACAGGCCGTGGCCAGGGCGAGCACGAGGCCGGCGTAGACGGCGATCCTGGTCAGGCCGCCCAGGCGGCCGCGGATCGCCACCAGCGTGCCGCCGACCAATGCGGAGAGCCCCATCGTGCTGGCCAGCGTGGCCAGCCCGCGCGCGTCGCGTCCGAACAGGTCGGCGACGTAGGGCGGCAGCATTTCCGGCACCGAGCGCAGCATGATCCCGACCGCTGCGGCAAACAGCATCAATGGTCCGATCCCGCGATGCCTCGTGACATAGCGGATGCCTTCGAGCGCGTCGTGGAACACGCTGTGGGTGGAGCGGTGGCCGAGCCGGATCGCGGGATCCAGCTTCAGCAGGTACATCGTCAGGCTGGCGAACAGGAACGCCACGCAGTTGCAGGCGATCGGCGGCACCACGCCCCAGGCCGCGATCATCGGGCCGGACAGGGCGGGGCCGATGAAGCGGGCGACGTTGTAGGTCAGCGAATTCAACGCCACGGCCCCCGGCAGGTAGGCGCGCGGTACCAGTCCGGGCAGCAGGCATTGGCGCGCCGGCTGGGCGAATGTCTCGGCCATGCCGTTGCACGCGGCGAGCGCGGCGATGAATTCCACCCGGATCGACCCGGTGAGGATCAGGATCACCAGGATCGCCGCCTGGGCGGCCGCGATGAACTGCGACGCCACGGTCAGCCGCACCCGGTCCACCCGGTCGGCGACCGCACCGGCCAACGGCGAGATGATCACCGACGGCGCCAGGTTGCAGAACGCGATGACGCTGACCCAGAGCGCCGAATGAGTGAGTTCCCAGGCCAGCCAGTCGGTCGCCACGCGCTGCATCCATGAGCCGGTCCAGCACGTCACGCTGCCGGCGTAGAAGATGCGCGCATTGCGTTGCGCCAGGACGCCGCCGACTGCTGACAGACTGGCCATTTCGGCCGCGACTTTCGGTTCAGGGCTTGCCGGGCGGCGGCGGAGCAGTCTCGGTGCTGTTGGTCCCGGTGCCGTTGGTCTGCGAGCGGTTCGTTTCGGTTCCGGTGTTGCGCACGCAATCGCGTGTCATGTTCTCGTAGCCAAAACGCTGCGGCAGGCCGCGATCGACCAGGCCGGGCGTGTAGTTGGCCGAATACGGCGTGTTGCCGCTCGGAATCGAGTAGATCGTGTCGCGATGCTGGCGATCGTAGACGGCGTCGGCGTGCTCGCGGCAGGCGGTGAGTGTCGCCGCGTCGGCTCTGGCCTGGCCGACGGGCGGCGGGGGCGGCGCGCATTGGCCGAGCGCCAGCAGCACGGGCAGGAGCAATGCGGCACGGCGACTCATGGGGAGGCTCCTGTCAGGCGCGAGGCAGTGGGCCCCTCCAGCGCAAATCCGAAGGCGAATCGGGCGAGGCGGCTGCGGAAGCCGGTTTCGTCGAACCGCGCGTCCTGCGTCAATGGCGTGGTTGCCGCGGCCCGCAGCAGCACGGGATGCAGGTCTGCGCCGTCGCGCTGCAGCCGGCACAGCGGGTCGGCCCAGCGAACCCGCGCCAGCAGATCGACCAGCGCCAGCAGGCGCAGGCAGACCGACAGGCCGTAGCTGTTGCGCATGCCGACCGTGACATCGACGGCGCCGGCCCAGCAGCGCGCATCGCGATCGGCCAGCGCGAGATCGGTATAGGAGCCATCGTCGCGCCGGAACCGGAAGCCCCGCGCGGAGCCCCAGCGCTTGGCCTGGGCGGCGTCATGCGCGGCGTGCCAGGCGCGTTCGAGGTCGCGCTTGTGGACCGGGGGAAGTTCCTCGGGCGGCAAATCGACGAGGTAGGTCAGCGACCCATCCGGACCGACGCCGATGTGCACGGTTCTGGGATGTTCCGACGGTTCCATCGCGGGAAAGGATGGACCCGCAACGCCGCGTACGCCAGCCTGCGCGAGCGGTGCGGAGGAGATTTCATCCATGCAGGAACCATCGATGCTGACGGCCACCGAGGCTGTGCGGTTGATCCGCAATGGGCGGCTGCGGCCGGAGGATCTGATGGAGGCGTGCCTGGCGCGCATCGCCGTGCGGGAGCCGGCGGTGCGGGCGTTCGCATGGTTCGACGCCGATGCGGCGCGGCAGGGCGCGGCCACGGCTCGGCCCGGTCCGCTGCACGGGCTGCCGATTGGCGTGAAGGATGTGCTCGATACCGCGGATATGCCGAGTGAATATGGCTCGCCGATCTGGCGCGGGTGGCGGCCCAGGGCGGATGCTGCCGCGGTGGCCTGGGCGCGCGCGGCGGGAGCTGTCGCGATCGGCAAGACCGTCACCACCGAATTTGCCACCCGCAAGCCGGGCCCGACCGGCAACCCGCACAACCTGGGCCATACGCCGGGCGGCTCGAGCAGCGGATCGGCAGCGGGCGTGGCGGATGGGTTCTTTCCGCTGGCCTATGGCACCCAGACGGCCGGCAGCGTGATCCGTCCGGCGGCCTATTGCGGCGTCGTCGGTTACAAGCCGAGTTACGGCACGATCAACCGATTTGGTATGAAGGTGATGTCGGAAAGCCTTGATACTGTTGGAGTCATGGCGCGCAGCGTTGCCGACTGCGCGCTGTTCGCCGGTGCGGTGGCGGGGCGCGACCTGGGCGATCCCGACGCCAGGCCGGCGCGGGCGCCGCGGGTCGGCATCTGCCGTTCACCGGCCTGGGACAAGGCCTTGCCGGAGACCCACGCGTTGCTCGCCCGGGTGGCTGCGGCACTGGCCCGGTCGGGGGCCGCCGTCGCCGACCGGGAACTGTCGGCGGGCGTCGCGGCGATCGAGGCGGCGCACTCCATCGTCATGAACAACGAAAGTGCGCGGGCGCTGGGCTGGGAACTGGCAAACGCGCGCGACGGAATCAGCGAAGGACTGCGCGAGCGACTGGATTTCGGATTGTCGCAGAGCGAGCCGGCAGTGCTGGAGGCGCATGGCGTGTTCGAAAGCGCTCAGGGTGAGTTCACCGCCTGGATGGACGGGCTGGATGCGCTGGTGACGCCGTCGGCACCGGGCCAGGCGCCCGCTGGCCTGGAATGGACCGGCGATCCGGCCTTTAACCTGATCTGGACCAGCCTGCATGTGCCGTGCGTGACGGTGCCCGCGGGCGCCGGCCCGGACGGATTGCCCCTCGGCATCCAGATCGTCACGCGGATCGGCGAGGACCGTCAGGCGCTGGCCTGGGCGCAATGGGTCGCGGCGGCGATCGGTTGAACGAATGATGCTATCCCGTTCATCCTCGCGAAGGCGAGGATGAACAGGGGATAGCCGGTGCGGCGTCCGTTCAGCCAGGAACCAGCACCTGCCGCAATGTCTCACGCGCCGCCTGCCCGGCCTCCAGCGAGTGCGCATTCACGATCGCCAGTCGGAACCCGCCCGGCGGCATGGCGTGGTGCTCCGGCGCCTTGTCCTCGTGGAACGTGATCTGCACGCTGGAAACGCCGGGCATGGCGCGGACTTCGTCCAGCAGAGCCGGGGGAGGATGGCGGTAGCGCGGACCGTGCGGGCCGAACAGCACGACGCTGTAGCCGTCGCGGCGGTCGGTGTCGGGATACACCCAGTCGCCGGTGACGTGCAGTTGTACCACCGCCTCGACCCAGCCGGAGCCATAAAGATCAGGCCATTGGTCGGCGAAGCGCAGATGCGCTTCGATGATGCGGCCGCCGATGGTCTCGAAATTCGCCATCCCGGTGAAGCCGGCAAGATGCTTGCGCGCCCAGGCGCCGCACCAGTCCTCGATCTCCGGCATTGCCTCGGCGTGCACCAGCCAATGGTCGAAGGTGCCGCCCGGCGCGGTGGCGCCGGTGGTGTGGCGCCACCAGCGCGGCTCGCCATCCACCAGGGCCACATCGGTGCTGACATGTGCGCCGGTCAACAGGGTGGACCAGAAATGCCCGGCGGTCAGCGCCGCGCGGTATTCCTCAGCCGAGTGGATCGCCAGGCTGCCGGAGCCCATGCCGCGCAGGTTCATGATGGGCTTGGAGAACACCGGATACGCAGGCGGCATCACGCCGTGCGGTGCAGCCTGCAGCCCTTGCGACAATGCCACCGCGAGTTTGTCGTAAATCCAACGATGTCGCGGATACCACTGCCAGGAATCCGGGTCCTCGGTGGAGATGCGGACGTCATCCGGGCAGGCGACATTCTCGAAATACTGGAACCGCCACGGATCGGCTTCGCAGATCGGCATCCGGTCGGACGCCACGCCGATCCGTCATGGCCGGGCCGGTCGCGGCCATCCGTGCGCCGATGGTGCGGCACGGATGGC
>DATAPW010000039.1:0-44419 GCA_036265005.1 Acetobacteraceae bacterium
GTCGGCCATCGCATAGTCCTCGGCCAGGCGCACTGGATTGTTCAGCGGCAACAGGCTGACCGAACAGCCGAGGCGAATGCGGCTGGTCTCGCATGCGCAAGCGGCAATGAACATGGCAGGGGAGCCGAACGCGAAGCCAGGCACGCGATGTTCGGCGAACCAGGCACCATGAAAGCCGAGCCGTTCCGCCAGCTTTACTTCCTCGATCATGCCTTCGTACCAATCGCGCCAGGATCCCGACAGCTCCTGGTGATAGTCCGGGATATAGCAGAGCCCGAATTTCATCGTCCCGCGCCCGCTCCTGTGCAGCACCGCAGCCTGCCCCAGTGCGGCCCGATTGCGCAACGGCGCGCAGCGATCGGCCGGTCATTGCGAGGAGCGACGCCGCGCGGCAATCTCGGGTCAGTCGAGGCTGGCGAAACCTCTCTCCTCGCAATGACCGGGAGGGTCGCGGCGGCACAATGGGAGGAACATCATGGATTTCGGTATCGGCATCGCCACGTCGAGTGACTCGTGGAAACTTGCGCAGCGTGCGGAAGAGCTTGGCTTTACCCATGCCTGGTTCTTCGACACCCAGATGATCACCGCCGACTGCTTCGTCGCCATGGGTGCGGCAGCGATGAAGACGTCCAGGATCCGCCTGGGCACCGGCGTCCTTGTGCCATCGAACCGCATTGCCGCGGTAACGGCCAACGCGTTCGCCACATTGAACGGCATGGCACCCGGACGGATTGATTTCGGCGTCGGCACCGGTTTCTCCGCTCGCCGTGCCATGGGTCTCGGCGCGATGAAGCTCGCCGACATGGAAGAATATATCCGTGTCGTCTACGGTTTGCTGAACGGCGAAACACTCGAGACAACCATCGAGGGCAAGCGCAAAAAGATCCGCTTCCTCAACCCGGATTTCGGACTGATCAACACGCGCAATCCGATCCGCCTGCATGTTTCGGCCTATGGTCCCAGGTCTCAGGCACTGACTGCAAAGTTGAACGCCGGGTGGAAGAGCTTCATCTCCGACGTGCCGGGCGCGATGTCGTCGCTCGAGAGCATGCAGCAGAGCTGGAAAGCGGCCGGACACAGCCCGAGCGACCTGTATGCCACCGCGTGGGCCTGTGGCTGCGTGCTACAGGACGGCGAAACCGCGGAAAGTCCGCGTGCATTGGCGCAGGCTGGTCCACGCGCCGCGGTCCTGCTGCATCGCGCGGCTGATCTGGATATGGAAGGCTGGCAGAACACCTCGCCGGTTCCGCCATCTGTCGCGGAACAGGTGGCGGGCTATGTGGAGATGGCACGCGGTTACCAGCCTCCGGATGCGCGCTACCTGACCAACCACCGCGGGCACTTCGTGTTCGTCAAACCGGAGGAGAAGAAATTCGTCACCGGCGACCTGATCCGGCACACGACATT
The DNA here is from genome assembly GCA_036265005.1 of Acetobacteraceae bacterium. GTDB lineage: Bacteria > Pseudomonadota > Alphaproteobacteria > Acetobacterales > Acetobacteraceae > JAMXLO01. Next base: position 1,408 of record DATAPW010000039.1, read on the forward strand.
CACTGCGACGGAGCAGGAGCTGAAACAACGGATCGAGGCATTGCGCAGCGCAGGCTGGAATCAGCTGGTGATCCCCATCACGCCAGGCGAGGAGCGCGCCATCGAGGACTGGGCCCGCATCAAACGGGCGTTCGACTGAGGCTCAGCCAGCCAGCGCCGGCAGCGCATAGCCGACGCGGGCGCAGGTCAGTTCGACCGCCTGCGTCATCCCGACGGCCCGCATCCAGGCAGGCCGGTCGTGACGGCGTGTATCGTAGCTCCGATAGGTCGTAGGATTGATGCGGAACTCGGCCCACTGGACGTCGTCGTCTGCAACTTCATCCGGAGCATCCGTGAGATCGTTCTGTTTGGGATGCCGCTGCAGCCACATCTGGCCGATCAGGCCGGCCAACTCGCCAAGCCGCTTCAAGCCTTGCTGCACCGTTTCCACTGGCTGATAGAGACCAGTGAATGGATTCCAAACCTCGAACCTGAATGCCGCCGCCATATGATCGACCCGTCGGGTAATCTTCAGCGATGGCCGACTGAGACGCTGCCGGTTCAAGTGGCCGCCTCCACGCGGCCAGGGACGATCTCGGCCACGTCATCGTCGTCGACGTCATCGTCCGGCTCGACGGGCGCCTCGCCATCGTCGGCATCGGGGTCTTCCTCGTCGGCGGCAACCACTGGCTCCGCCTCTTCAGTGGCGAACACCGGATCCTGACGGTACGGTCGCTTGGTGCCGAACGAACTGCGTGCTACCCGGGCCGCCCGTGGTTTTTCCGGTACCTGCTCTACCCCGCATTTAGGGCAAGTGCCCGGCGTCCGGTTCAAATCATAAAAGCGCAGGCCACAACCCGCGCAGGTGCATTTGGTACCAAGATCTGGCTTACCCATTATGTCTTCCAATAAGGTAGAGACCCTCAGGCCAATGCCTGAGGGCCACAGCGTTCATTGCGTCAGGCCGTCAGCCGGCGGGCGGCGTATGCAGCTTGTCCGAACAGGCGCGCGCGAGTGCATTGTCGCCAAACTTCGCCCCGCCAAGTGTCGCCCAGCCCGCTTTCATCACCAGGTCGCTGCGCGAATACGACGATTGCTCCGCCTGGAACTTGACCAGGACGGCATGGTCGGGATCCGCCTGTGCCTTCGTGACGCAGAACGGAACGAGTGCCGCAACGACCGCCGTGTCGGCACGATCCTGCGCCATTCGATCCGCAGATCCGGCAGTGAACCAGCCGAGTTGCGAAAAGCCCACGATGGTCATTGCAACGGCGCCAGCCGCCGCGCCCCACAATCCGGGCTTCAGCCAAACAGGGATTTGCATTGGATTTTCTTTTCACTGTGGGAGGACCGATCTCCTCCCATCGGCACGTACAGCAGTGTGGAAATGGGGCTACAGCTATGCGATTGCATCGCTTCGGCGAAAATAAACCGAACGGTCAATCAAGACCTCACGTCAGTGCTCGTCAGTCCCGCGCCGGTTGCAGGTCATTCCTACGTCCCATTGCTCGCTATCCTGCGGAGTGGGGCGGAATACGTCGTCCAATGCTGGCGCCTGCCACAATACGCCTTGCATTTGGCGGGCATCCGGGCGATATACCAGCCGCCTTCCGTGAATGCGTGATTGGCGTCCGATCGATTTTGCAGGACGCCCTCCCGGAAATCTCAGTGTAATGCGTTCGCCCCAGTGTCGCGCGGGCAGGCGAACATTAAGGCGCCTGGACCTTGTGCGCGGGCACGAACCCGCCGCGGCCGGCGCTGGAGCCGAAATACTCAGTGTCATTGATTACCTTTGCGACGCTCGGCCTGGCCGAGCCCCTTCTGCGTGCGCTCGACAAAGAGCGTTTCGTTCAACCCACCCCGATCCAGGCAAGTGCCATTCCGCCCCTGCTGAGCGGGAGCGATCTGCTCGGCATCGCCCAAACTGGCACCGGCAAGACCGCTGCGTTTGCCCTGCCCATGCTGCAGCACCTGGCAGCCGACCGGAGCCAACCCCACCGGTTTGCCACACGGGCGCTGATCCTGGCGCCGACACGCGAACTTGCCCTGCAGATCGAAGATCACTTCCGCCGCCTGGGCTGTGAGGTGAAGCAGCGTATCGTCTCAATCCTCGGCGGCATGAGCCGCTCGATGCAGGTGCAGCGGATGCGCGGTGGCGTCGATATCGTGGTCGGCACGCCTGGCCGTATCTGCGACCTGATGGCGACCGGGGAACTGAAGCTGAATGAAGTCCGCCACTTCGTGCTGGACGAGGCGGATCGGATGCTGGATCTCGGGTTCATCAGGGATATCCGCCGCATCGTCGCAGCGCTTCCGGCGAACCGGCAATCGGCATTGTTCTCGGCGACCATGCCGCCGGATGTGGGCCAGCTTGCCCAGACGCTGCTGCGCGATCCGGTGCGGGTCGAAATTGCCCGCGCCACGACGGGCGATCTGCCCATCGAGCAGCGTGTCCACTACGTCGACTCCGCCGCCAAGCGATCTCTGCTCGGTCAATTGTTGGCAGACCCCGTGCTCTCCCGGGTCATCGTCTTCACCCGCACGAAGCGCAGTGCCGATCGCGTGGCGGAGGCGTTGGACATGGGCGGCGTTCGAGTCAGTGCTCTCCACGGCAACAAGAGTCAGCCGGCGCGGCAAAAGGCGCTGGAGCAATTTCGCAGCGGCCGCGCACGCGTGCTGGTCGCGACCGATATTGCCGCGCGAGGCATCGACGTGACCGGGATTTCCCACGTCATCAACTTCGACCTTCCGGCCCAGCCTGAGGATTACGTGCACCGGATCGGCCGCACCGCACGCGCGGGCGCCAGTGGTGTGGCGATCTCGTTCTGCGATGCCGCGGAGCACGGTACATTGCGCGCCATCGAGCGTATGACTGGCGTAACGATTAGCATTGCCGGTGGGTCGCCGCCCGTTGGGCAGCAAAACCGCGTCGCAAAGGCAACGCCGACGCATCGCCCGCCTCGCCGGCATAATGGATCGCGTCGCCGCACGGGATACCGTCCGGCGGCCTAAGCCATGATTGCACTCCACGCGGGCAGTGAACCATGGTATCGTTGCGGCTTGGCATCCCCAGACAGGAAAATTCCCGATGAGCGCGGGTAGGCACCACCATGCGGACGACATCGCCTACCCATCAAGCATCGGTTTCGTATTGGTGCATCTGGGGTGCCTGGCAGCACTCTGGTCCGGGGTAACGCTGGGCGCCGTAATCCTCGGTGTCGTGCTGTACGGTCTGCGTATCTTTGCGATCGGTGCGGGATATCACCGCTACTTTTCGCACCGCGCGTATCGCACCAGCCGTGCCTTCCAGTTCGCCCTGGCGTTCCTGGCGCAAACGTCCGCCCAACGCGGTATTCTGTGGTGGGCTGCCAACCATCGGCAGCACCACAAGTACTCGGATACCGAGCTCGATGTGCACTCGCCAGTGCAGCGCGGATTTTTCTATTCGCATGTCGGCTGGATCTTCGTGCCCCGCTACAACAACACCGACTATGCCGCGGTGCGCGACCTCAGCCGATTTCCTGAGCTCATGTGGCTTGATCGGCAGCCTTACCTGCCGGCGGCAGTGCTCGGCGTGGCAACATGGCTGATCGCCGGTTGGCCGGGCCTGGTGGTCGGGTTCTGCTGGAGCACCGTGGTCCTGTGGCATGCAACTTTCAGCATCAATTCGCTGGCGCATCTTGTGGGCCGGGCGCGCTATGTCACCGGTGATCAGTCCCGGAACAACTGGCTGCTGGCCTTGCTGACGATGGGCGAAGGCTGGCATAACAACCATCACGCCTATCAGGCGTCGGTCCGCCAAGGCTTCCGCTGGTGGGAGTATGACCCGACCTACTACCTGTTGCGTGCCCTGTCGTGGTTGGGAGTCGTGTGGGACCTGCACACCCCGCCGAGTTCAGTTCTGCGCGGCGAGCAGAAACTCGGGCGGTTGGTGATCGACAAGGTTGCCGGCCAACTCGCCGCATCCTTCCCGATCAACAGTATTGCCAATCAGGTGTTGGAGGCATTGGCCCACGCGCCGGGGTGGGCTGACGTGAAATCCCGCTTCCTGTCAGCGCGTGTGCAGGCTGAGACGTTCTGGGCGGAAATTGATCTGCCGCAGGTGCCTTCGCTCGATGACGTCCGGCGCTATGCAATGTCGCGGCTAGCGCAGACACCATCCCTGGATGAGATCGCTGTTTCAGCCCGCGAAAGATTGCTGGAGTTGGTGTATTCTCGCCTGATCGAGGTATCTGGGGTGCCGACTGGCGGCGCTACCGCGCCCACCAGCTAGCGCGCAACGCCGCGACGGAGCCACCAGCCACGACTCCGACTGGTATCGGCGACTACCTGGGCGAATGCGGTGCGGGCTGCGTCATCAGGTTCACGACCTTGCGCACGGCACCAGGCCGCGAACCTGGCAGGATCGATGACCACCCGCACGCTGCTGCTTGATGGCATGCCGGCGCGCGACTGCCACTCGTCGAAAGTCAGTGGAAGACCTGTCGGATCCAGCGCCCGATGATGCGGATAATTCCTCCGCGTGAACCAGGCGATCGCTGAGCGTGGCATCAGCGCTTGCGTCCGCCGTCAGGAACCGCGCCACTTCCTGGCAGCCGGTGTCCGGAATGGGTCGGCCGAATCCCACAGCCGCTTGTCCTGAGCAACCCAGCCCATGGCTTCAGCCTCCGTGGCAAATCCCACCGCCGTCTGCGGCAAAGCACCCGGTCGTGCGACCTCGACCGTGAAGCTCTCGTCCGCGCGTTGCACGATGCGGTAAGTTGCGTCTGTCATCCGCAAGGTATGACACACCGCACTTTCGATTGCACGTTCCGCGCCACGTTATCCAAATTGCGCTCTACGACCATCATCGAACTGTAATGGTCGGCCTGCGCTTCCCCTCACGGAAACCTGTGGGGTGGTACTACCAACGCGGCGCAATCAGGCGTATTCTGACCACAGTTCTGGCAAGAACGGATCACAGAGGACAGCTTTACCTTGCGCGCACCCAGGAACGACCGGCAACGGCAACCGCGCCGTCGCGGCTTCGATGACGACAACTTCTTCGGCAACACACCCTCGCCGGTGACGTTTCCGAGTTTTTCCTCCAGTTCGTCGGCGCCCGAGGTTCAGGCGACGGTGAAGTGGTTCAACGCCGAGAAGGGCTACGGCTTTGCGGCCCTGTCAGATGGCTCGGGCGACGTGTTCCTGCATGTGAACACCCTCCAGGCCACCGGCCATCAGACCGTCAGCCCCGGAGCCACGTTGCGGATCCGAGTGGGCCAAGGACCCAAGGGGCGCCAGATCGACCAGGTGGTCTCGGTCGATGAGAGCACGGCCGAGCAACCCGCGCCGCGCCGGCCCCAATTCGCCTCTCGGCCGCGCACGCAGGACGGTCCCCCTCGCCGCCAGGTCGACCTGAGTTCCGCGGTCGAGATGATGGGCACGGTGAAATGGTATAATCCGGACAAGGGCTTCGGCTTCATTACGCCACAGTCCGGCGGCAAGGACGTTTTCATTCACGCGACGGTGCTCGAGCGTGCCGGGCTAGGCCCGCTGCAGGAGGGCCAGTCGGTCCGCATGGGTGTCGTCCAGGGAGCCAAGGGCCCGGAGGCGGGTTCAATCAGCTTCGAATAGCAGTTGAAGGGTGTACGATGGGTCGGGGCCCGGTACCCCGTCCTCCGTGGCGCCGCGGGCAAAGCTGGACATCGTTAAATCGTTAAATTGCCGTTATCTGACCGCCGGACGGCGCATAGCTTGCCGTCCGTCGCGTGGCGGATAGCCTGACCCCACGCCGCCCCTTTGCGGTCTGGGGCCGCCCCGGGGGCGCTCATCGCCCGGCTATACGAGGCGGTGGGTCACGGAGGTTACCTCAATGGGCCTTCCGCGTGAGCACAAGGTCCTCTCCGTTCAGGCTGAACACCACCTGACTGCCCAGCACCGTGCCGATGACATCGGCATAAACATATGTCACTGCGTTGTGAGTCACCTCGAACGTGAACGACTGTCCCGCGGGGTGCCCATAATCATCGCAGAACTCGTCAAAATCGTAGGAAATCTGTCCGTCGTATTTTGCGTCCGCCTGCATGATTGCTCCGCGTTCGTGGCCGCTGCACACACATTCCAACCGGTCGGATCGGGCGGCCCTCTGCCGCGCCGAGACAATACCCAATGGCGCATTGCACATTCGTGTCCTTCAGGACGTCCACGCCACTTGCCGAGGCAGCCAATTTGACGCTGCGCTGTTCGTTATATATCGCCAGCGTGGCGCCGCGGGCCCGTCTCCCAGACCCCTCCCCCCGGCAGCATCGGGGGTCGCCTAGGTCACCTCGCGCCACGCGAAATCATGTAGGTAATGTAATCCGCCTCGGTAACGCCATCGTATGACATACTGAAGGGCTTTTTGACCGTCCCGGCTGGTTTGGCTTCCGCTGCCGCAGGCTTTGCCCGCTTCGCACGCTTGACCGGCTCCGCGGCCGATTGCGTCCTCATCGGCACGCTGGCTTCGTTGTCATCCGTTGAGTTCACAGGCGCTTTCCTTCTGACGAGTTATCGCCGGAGTTAGCACCAGCGAATGAAGCGAGTCACTGCCATCGCGGACCGCGACAACGCTTGCCGCTTGCGTGGGGTCATTCAAGCGGCTTGCGTCACCCCATTGATCGCTTACCTGAGACACAATGCTCAACGTTTCGAATCCTGCCGTCGGATAGCAGTTACATCGGGCGATGCCACCAATTCATCCTGAATATATTCAGAAATTCACAACAGGATGTAGGCACGATTTCATGTAAATACAAGCTGAGCCGCTTCGGCACGTGGCAAATGGTACGCTTATTGACATTCGCCGCTTTGCGTCATGAATGGGGCGACAGCGCCTCACCCATCGTCATCACGTGTTTTGCCGTATGGCGCGCCAACCGGTAGGATGTTGCTCTGTTTTCAGCCGTCCCCAAACGGTGCCGGCAAACGTCCTGCCTTGAAGATGATCGTAGGCTCCTCGTCATAGTCACCCAGTTCCGGGTCGCCTGACGTAGAGAACGCGACGACACCCGACTTCGCTGGCACCAAGGATTCCGCTCGCCTGCGTGCCGCATCCGGTGACTTGCATCGGATTGGCGCAACGGCAATCAAACGGGTTCCCTTGCCGGTTTCGAATGCCTGCACGACATAGATGGTCTCGCGCGCCATTGAGTGACTTTCGATTGAGATGAACCAATAGGACATAGCATGAAGATTCGCGTCGGCTACGAGATGGTCTACGATTGTCCGCAGCCGACACCGATGGTGTTGATGCTGCACGTCCACCATTCCCGCGCCAACGATATCGTTGTCCCCGATCATATGACGACTGATCCATCGGTGCCGATTACCGCCTATCGCGACACCTTTGGCAATTGGTGCAGCCGCATCGTTGCGCCGATCGGTCGTATCCGCATCGCCGGCAACGGTGTCCTGAACGACGATGGCCTGCCGGATCCGGTGTCGCCTCTGGCCCACCAGCATTTGGTGCCAGACCTGCCGGAGGACACGCTCATGTTCCTGCTCGGCAGCAGGTACTGCGAAACAGATCTTCTCTCCGAAACGGCGTGGCAATTGTTCAACGACGCACCGCTCGGTTGGGCACGCGTGCAGGCAATCTGCGATTTCGTCCATGACCGCATTGCATTCGATTACGCGCAGGCCCGTCCGACACGCACCGCGTGGGAGGCCTTCCACGAACGCCGCGGTGTCTGTCGCGACTATGCGCACCTGGCCGTCGCGCTATGCCGCTGCATGAATATTCCGGCGCGCTATTGCACGGGCTATCTTGGCGATATCGGCGTGCCACCGCCGTATGGTCCAATGGACTTTGCCGGATGGTTTGAAGCTTTTCTCGGCGGCGCCTGGCACACTTTCGATCCGCGCAACAACGTGCCCCGCATCGGGAGGGTATTGCTTGCGCGCGGGCGCGATGCGACCGACGTGCCGATCACCAACACGTTCGGCCCCAATACGTTGGTGAGTTTCCAGGTATTTACCGACGAGGTTCCGGGACCGCAGGCGTAGCAGCGCGGCTGGCGGCCTCGGCCGTCACTTCGGCCGAGATCCGCGCCAGAATGCCCTCGAGGCCTGGCCCCGTCATTGGGTTCAGCTCCTCGGCGGCGCGACGCAGAGCCTCGCGCCGTAGCAGGCGAGAGGTCATCGCGTCGAACACCGGATCCGCTTTGTCCTCGTCTGGCATTGTATTCGATCACTCAGTGGCTAGGTGATGGGTTTCGCCGCGCTCCGCCCATCACCGCACCGTTCAATAATCCATCTCGCCCATGCCGCCGCCGGGCGCCGAACTACCAGCGGACGGCTTGTCCGGCCGCTCCGCAACCATCGCCTCGGTGGTGATCATCAGCGAGCACACCGATGCCGCGTGTTGCAGCGCCGTCCGCACGACCTTGGTTGGATCGATGATTCCGGCCTTAACCAGGTCCTTGAATTCGCCACTCTGCGCATCGAAGCCCCAGTTGTACTCATCACGATCCAGCACCCTGCCGGAAATCACCGCGCCATCTTCGCCGGCGTTTTCGGCGATCTGCCGCAGTGGCATCTGCACCGCTTTGCGCACGATATCGATGCCGACACGCTGGTCGTCGTTGTCGGCCTTCAGCTTGGTCAGGATGAGTGACGCGCGCGCCAGTGCCACGCCGCCGCCCGGCACGATGCCTTCCTCGACTGCCGCGCGGGTCGCGTGCAGGCCGTCATCCACACGGTCCTTGCGCTCTTTCACCTCGACTTCGGTCGCCCCACCGACGCGAATGATCGCCACACCACCGGCAAGCTTCGCCAGCCGTTCCTGCAGTTTTTCCCGGTCGTAGTCCGAGGTGGTTTCCTCGACCTGCGCCCTGATCTGCTTGCAGCGAGCGACGATGTCGGCCTTCTTTCCGGCACCCTCGACGATTGTGGTATTATCCTTGTCGATCAATACCCTTTTGGTCTTCCCGAGCATCTCAAGCGTGACGTTCTCCAGCTTGATGCCGAGGTCTTCGCTGATCACCTGGCCGCCGGTAAGCGCAGCGATGTCTTCCAACATGGCCTTGCGACGATCGCCGAAGCCGGGCGCCTTCACCGCGGCAACCTTCAATCCACCGCGCAGCTTGTTCACCACCAGAGTGGCAAGTGCCTCACCTTCGACATCCTCAGCAACGATCAGCAGCGGACGCCCCGATTGCGCCACCGCTTCCAACAACGGCAGCAGCGGCTGAAGGCCGGAAAGTTTCTTCTCATGGACCAAGATGTATGGCTGATCCAACTCGACGGTCATCTTTTCAGCGTTGGTGATGAAGTACGGCGACATGTAGCCACGATCGAACTGCATGCCTTCCACGACATCGAGTTCGGTCTGCATGCCCTTGGCTTCTTCGACCGTGATGACGCCCTCATTGCCGACCTTCTGCATGGCTTCGGCGATCATGCGGCCGATCTCGACCTCACCATTGGCGGAGATCGTGCCGACCTGCGCCGTCTCGGCCTGCGTACTGATCTTCTTGCTGCGCTTCTTCAGTTCCTCGACCAGGGCGGCGACAGCCTTGTCGACGCCGCGCTTCAGATCCATCGGATTCATGCCGGCAGAGACCGCTCGGCCACCTTCGCGCACGATAGCCTGCGCCAGTACGATCGCTGTGGTGGTGCCGTCGCCGGCAATATCGTTGGTCTTGGACGCCACTTCGCGCACCATCTGTGCGCCCATGTTCTCGAATTTATCGGACAGCTCGATTTCTTTCGCGACGGTCACGCCATCCTTCGTGATCCGAGGCGCTCCGTAACTCTTGTCGAGGATCACATTGCGACCCTTCGGGCCAAGCGTGATTCGCACTGCTTCGGCCAGTAAATCGACACCACGCAGCATACGCTGGCGAGCGTCGCCGCCGAACCGTACGTCTTTGGCTGGCATTGGATACCCTTCCTGAATTCATCGGAATTAAGAATATATCAGCGCCAGTCGGCGTCCGGCGCCCGACCTCGACGTCGCCAAGGCAAGATATCGCGCCAATGAAATTACGTTTAGCACACTCGACGATAGAGTGCCAGCGCTGTTATTGAGTGTGCTTGGACAACAAGGACGTCAGCGGTGAGCGAAGCAACCATGGGCGATGCAAGGTTTTTCGCCCGTTGTAGTCCACACGCGCTGGCCGCTGTCGCAACTGCTGCCAAGGGCACGGCGCCGGCCATCGACAGGATGTTCTCCGGAGTCGCTCCGCTGCAATCGGCCGAGCCGGATCAGGTCAGCTTTCTCGACAACCGGCGCTACGCATCGGCGCTCGAGCATACGTCGGCCGGCGCAGTGATAGTGCACCCCGACATGCTGCCGCGCGTGCCATCCGCAACCATCGCGATCATCACCACGGCGGCGTACGAGGGATGGGCGCGTGTCGCCGAACTATTTCATCCCACGCAACCGCCTTGCCCCGGCATCCACCGCTCTGCAATCGTGGATGATGACGCGCGTGTCCATCCATCAGCGGAAATCGGCCCCTATGTCGTGGTGGAAGCCGGAGCGGAAATCGGACCGCGTTGCCGCATCGGTACCTTCGTATCGATCGGCCGGAGCGTCACGCTGGGTGCCGACTGCCGCATCGGCGCACATGCCAGCCTGAGTCACTCACTGCTGGGATCCCGCGTCTATATCTATCCCGGCGCACGGATCGGCCAGGAAGGCTTCAGTTTCGCCGCCACCAAGTCGGGCTTCCTGAGTATTCCGCAGCTTGGCCGCGTGATCATCGAGGATGATGTGGAGGTCGGCGCCAATTCCACGATCGATCGCGGCTCGACACAGGACACGGTCATCGGCGCCGGCTCGCGCCTCGATAACCTGGTACAGATCGGACACAATGTCCGGCTCGGGCGCTGCTGTGTGATCGTCGCCCAGGTGGGCATTGCGGGATCGACGGTGCTCGAGGATTTCGTCCAGGTTGGCGGCCAAGCCGCAATGGCGGGGCACCTGCACATCGGCGAGGGTGCCCAGATCGGCGCACAGGCAGGCGTGATCAACGACGTCGCGGCTGGAGCCATACTGCTGGGCAGTCCAGCACAGCCGCGGACCGAGTTCCTCCGTCAGGTCGCCACCCTGAAGCGCGTGGCCCGCAAGCCAAGGTAACAGTTTGGACAGATTTGTCTGGCAAGACTCTGTCCGCATCCCTATTTATCGGCAACGGCGCTTTTCGGGCCTGGGCTGCTTGTGCCTGCTTTTGCGACATTGTCGCATCCGGTGCTCCCAAAATTGAAAAGCATTCCGGTCCACGCGGTGTGGACCGCCGGGTTGCATAGCGAGAAACGTGATGTCGCAAGGAACGGTCAAGTGGTTCAACGCGCAGAAGGGCTATGGCTTCATTCAGCCGGATGACGGCTCGAAAGACGTCTTTGTCCACATCTCCGCCGTCGAGCGCGCTGGCCTCGGTGGGCTGAATGAGGGCCAAAAGGTAAGCTACGATATCGAGCAGGGCCAGCAGGGCAAGAGCTCTGCGACCAACCTGAAATCGGTCTGAGTTTCGCGACCGGTGACGCCGAGGGCGGCACCGGCTGAAACGGAGGACATCATGACCCAGCACAAGTTTGCCGTGGGCCAGGCAGTGGACTTCATGCCAGGCCCGGGCGACGCGAATGTGCCGCGCGGAAAATACAAGGTGCTGCGCTTGCTACCCAGCGAGACGCGGGATCTGCAATATCGCGTGAAGCACTCGGACGATGGGCATGAACGAGTGGTACGGGAAAGCCAGCTTACGGCGCGACAGGGTATTCTCGGCTGATACAGCCCAGTGCGAACGGACTGAGGGTCAACGCTCTGTCCTGAAGCGTGCAGGAGGGAATGATGGCGTTCAAGCCAAACTACAACCAGCAGCGGGCTGAGCGAAATCGCCTCAAGCAGGCGAAGAAGGATGCCAAGCAGCGCGAACGCGAAGAGGCCGTCACCCGCCGCAAGGCGGAACAGGAAGACGCTTCGTCCAGCTCTCCGCAACCCGACGAGCCGCCCAGTTCCTAGGCTGCGTCCGACAAGCACAGGGTTTTCAACATGAAACGTCGTGTCGTGAACAGTTTCGTGCTGTTCGACGTCGTCTATACAGACGGCACCCGCAGTTCGAACCGGAAGGTTCTGCGTTCGGTCGTTGATGGGCTTGATGGCCCCGATGCGACAAAGGCTGCCATCGAAGCACAGGATCGCGAGATTGCGCTCGCCTCCGGCCGGGCGCAGGTCGACATCAAGACGGTGACGCGTTCTCGCACCTGACAGCCGCGCTGCCGCTAATGGCGACCAGAAGGAATGAGCGATCCAAGGCGACCGAACACATAGCCCAACGCAAAGACCACCAGAGCGGCTGCGATCGGCTGGGCGCGGATCACTTCGCGCACTTCGGTGATACCGCCCTGAGCCTGGCACGCCGCGTGCTGGACATTGTCTGCGGTATGCTGAATGCCTCCGGCGACCCGTTGCGCAGCTCCGCCAACAGATTCCGGAATGCCGCCAACCACTGAGTCGCTCATGCCTGCCTCCTTACGTTGAGAAGCGGAATTTGGCCGTCAGATATTCCGTTCCAAGTCAACTGTGCGACAGAGCCCGTCTGCTGCCGTCGCTTCCGCAAATGACAGCAACAGGAATATCAGACGGATGCGGTCCAGCGCATCAAAGGCAACCAGCCCGATCCAGCGGATATGGCAAGAGCATCGACACCAGCGCTGCAGACGCGATTAATCCGGCGGAGCGCAACGGCCGTCGCCGACCGGGCCGCGACCTTTCGCGATCGCATCCACTGGCGGTAAGTATTCACGGTGCGCCAGCGTGGCTGCGCAGTGGTGCGGTTGCGCGCGCACTCGCGCCTGCCGGCAACGACATGCAGCCCAGCAACGCAACATCACCTCAGCGGTGATGGAGCGGTTCCGCGCGTCCTGCAGTGCGCCAAACGACACGTGCGCACCACAGGCAGGTGGCCGGCATAGAGCAGCGCGCCGACGCCGAACAGTTCGAACGGAAAACCGTGCAAGCGCGCAAAGCTGGTGTTGGCAGTCAGCAGCGCAGCGTATGGGGCGAGCGGACCACCGATGAAATACCAATCGAACGCGACAGAGACGTAGGTCACGACGACATCGGAGCAGTGAGCACGCCAAAATATCGGCGGTGGCACCGCAGGGACAGGACGCGCGGGTGCAGGCGTGCCCGCGGTCCGATACACCGCAGGAACGTGGGCTGCGTGACACGCTGCAATCGCGGCGCGACCGAGAAGAAACATGCCTGCATACCGCCATCCGCGGCACAGCAGGACGGCCCCTGGGACACAGCAGTGGCCGAACGCATAAGGCTCAACAGCGCCGATCGATCCGGTCAAAAAACTGTGCCGGCTCGCAGCCTCTCAATCTGGCCTGTCACCGGATCGTGATGCAGTCAGGTACGGCCCACAAGGCCCGCCACCATCACCGCCAGCCGGTCGGGGAGCCCGCGTTCGGCCGGAAAAACCGGCGCTCGTCGAAGATCTCGCTTCGCCAGCACGGCAGGTAACGCGGCAGCGATCCACCGGCGCGGAATTCGCAGCGGGCCTCCGAGGGTAAGCAGCGCCTCCTGGGCAAGCTGGCGCATCACCTGCTGAACCGCCACGGACACCGGATCCGCAATGAGGTGTTCCGGGGTTAACCCGTGCGCCGCAAGGGTTTCCACAGGCAACAGGCATCGCCCTTGCCGGGCGTGCACCGGAACGCTGCGCAACAGGACGGCGACGCCGAAGGCCGCCCCAAGCGGCCGCAGCGTTTCCGGACTTGGTGCTCCCAGCAGTCGACCGGCGGCGACCGCAACACCGCCGGCATTGCCCATGACATATCGATGCCAAACATCCAATGTATCGATTGCGGGTTCCACCTCAATCTCACGTGCGTCGATCAGCGCCAGCAGATCGCCGCGGTCCAGGTCGGCCGCCTCGAGCGCGACGGCCAACGGCTCCGCAACTTCGTGATGACGCCTTGCACCCTCGACAACCTCCCGCCACCACTGCAGCCGGATCAGCGCCAGGGGCGGTTCGCTGACCGCCTCGCGCGCCCGCGCCAACTCGTGGTTGAAGGCGTACAAAGTCAGCAGGGAATCGCGCTTCTCAGGCGGTGCGAACAGCGCGGTGAGGAACCGATCCGGGTCATGGCGGCGCACAAGAGCAGCGATCGCCTGGTTCATGCACCCCCGGTGGCGCCGGCCGCCAACCCGTGCCAGCTTGACGCGTTCCAGCACGGGTCATAGCTAACAACCACACCCGTCGAACGGTATCGCTTCACTGCAACCAGCGGAGGACGCTCCATGGCATTCGAACTACCCACGCTCCCCTATTCCACGTCCGCCCTCGCGGCAAAACGGATGTGCCAGGAAACCCTGGAGCTGCATCATGGCAAGCATCACCAAGCCTATGTGACCGCGCTCAACGGCTTCGTTGAGAAGGACCCCTCGCTGCAGGGCAAGTCACTCGAAGAGATCGTCAAGCTGTCATACAACAAGCCAGACATGGCACCGGTGTTCAATAATGCCGGCCAGCACTGGAACCACATCCTGTTCTGGCAGAACATGAGCCCGAACGGCGGCCGCATCCCGGGCACGCTGGAATCCAAGATCAAGGCAGATTTCGGCGACGTGGCGAAGTTCAAGGACGCGTTCAAGGCCGGCGGCGTCGGGCAGTTCGGCTCCGGCTGGGTGTGGTTGGTGGTCGGCTCCGACGGCAAGCTGAAGGTGACCCGGTCACCCAACGGGTCCAATCCGCTCGCCACTGGCGAGGGCAAGGTGCTGCTGGGCTGCGACGTGTGGGAGCACAGCTACTATCTGGATTTCCGCAATGTCCGCCCTGACTACTTACAGAACTGGGTAGACAACCTGGCGAACTACGAGTTCGCCGAGGCGCAGCTGAAAGCGGCCTGAGTTCGTCAACGACAAGGGCCCCGGACGGGGCCCTTGTCACGTCCGGGTTGGGATATGCCGGATTGAGGGGCCAGCGGAGAACTGGGGCATTCGCGGCGGCATACCGGCCTCCGAGGTCGATCCGGCATCCGAGATAACCTGTAGGCGGAAAAGCGCAGCGCATTGCGCCCTACGCCTTCTCCTTTACCGGCTTGGCATCGTTTGCCGCGGCCGGCCGCACCACGCTGGAAATGGTCTCGCGCAGCACGGTCACACGGATATTGGGCGCGATCTCCACCTCGATCTCGTTCGAGGCGGCCTGCTTGCCATCCTTGTCCGCCACCATCGGCACTCGCTGGACCGTACCAATGATTCCACCGCCGGTTACCACGCGGTCGCCGCGCTTCAGGGCGGACAGCATGGCGCGCGCCTCTTTCTGCTTTTGCTGCTGCGGCCGGATCAGCAGGAAATAGAAGACGACGAAGATCAGCACCAGCGGCAGGAACTGCGTCGCATTGCCGAACATGCCGGTAATGTCCTGCGCGTAGGCGGGGGAAATGAGCATCGGCATGGTTTCCTGGGTTGCCTGGATCGGGGCGGGACCATACTTTCCGCCCCCTTCCCGTCAAGTTTTCCGGATTTCCCGATGGACCAGCGCCTGACCGAGCTTGCCACCCGCATCGCCGAGGCCCTGGAGCGCCTCGCGCCGCCGCCCCAGGTCGCGGTGGACCTCAATTCGGCGGATGCCTTCGTCTGGCATCCCTCGCCGCCCCATCTCGCACCAGTGAGCAAGGTATCGCGGGTCGATATTTCGCTTCTGCAAGGGGTCGAGCGGCAGAAGCAGATCCTGCTCGAGAACACGCTACGCTTCGCCCGCGGCCTGCCCGCCAACAACGCCATGCTGTGGGGTGCCCGCGGCATGGGCAAGTCGTCCCTGGTCAAGGCAACCCACGCGGTCGCGAATACCCGGCTTCCCGGCAGCGTCGCCCTGGTAGAAATTCACCGCGAAGACGTCCGGTCCCTGCCGGAATTGCTCAACGTGCTGCGCGGCAAGCCCCGCCGCTGCCTGATCCTGTGCGATGACTTGTCCTTCGAGCGCGAGGATTCCGACTACAAGGCGCTGAAGTCGATCCTGGAGGGCGGCATCGAAGGTCGACCGGACAATGTGTTGTTCTACGCCACATCCAATCGCCGCCATCTAATGCCGCGCGACATGATCGAGAATGAACGGGCGACCGCGATCAATCCGTCGGAGGCAACCGAGGAGAAGGTGTCCCTGTCCGACCGTTTTGGTCTCTGGCTCGGATTCCACAATTGTGACCAGGACACATTCTTCGCCATGGTGGATGGCTACGCGGCCAGCATGAAGCTGCCGATCGCACCTGAAGCATTGCACGCGGAGGCAGTGGAATGGTCGATGACCCGCGGTTCGCGATCGGGCCGCGTGGCGTGGCAGTTCATCCAGGACCTTGCCGGCCGACTTGGGGTGAGGCCCGACTGACAACCTGCTTTCCGACTCGTATCGACTGTGACTAGGCTTTCCATCCTGCTAACGGGACGGAGGCCGCCATGTCGGATTTCCTGTCATTCGATACCTTCATCACACCAAAGATCATCCGTATTGTGTTCGTGCTTGGCTTGTTGCTGGTCGCGATCGGCACGCTGATCCGGGTACTGTGGGGCATCTGGGAGCTGAGTATCTTCAGCGGCGTGATCCTGCCGCTGGTTGGTGCGTGCGTCGTCGCGCTGCTGTGGCGGATCTACTGCGAGCTGATCCTGGTGTTCTTCGACATGCGCGACAAGCTGGCAGAGATCGCTGCGCGTCCACGAACCTAGCCCTCTGGCCGGCGGTGTGGGACCGGGAACATAATGAGCCCGGGCGCACGGAGAGGACCAAATGCACGAACCAGCGCATTCCCGCGTCAGAGCCACCATCGTCGGCAGCCTGCCGAAACCTGCCTGGCTGGCGGCCCCCGGCGAGTTGATCGCGTCCTGGCATCTCGACGGCGCAGTTCTTGAGGAGGGCAAGGAAGATGCCGTGCGCATCTGGGTGGCTCAGCAGGAGCAGGCCGGGCTCGATGTCCTGACCGACGGTGAGCAGCGCAGGCAGCATTACATCTGGGGCTTCTACCAGGGCCTGGATGGCATCGACACCATCAATCTCGCCATGCGCGCCCAGCGTGCCCAGCGCTATCACAAGGAGATCGCTGCTGCCCGCCTGGTCGGTGAACCTACATGGCGCGGGCCGATCTTCGTCGACGCGTTGCGGGCAACCCGGGCGATGGCGAGGACGCCGATCAAGGTCACTCTTCCTGGCCCGATGACCATCGTGGATAGCATCGTCGATACGATCGGTGGCCGCACCGAAGCGCAACTTGCCATGCGTTTCGCCGAATTGCTGAACCTGGAAGCGCGCGCCCTGGCCGACGCGGGCGCAGCAGTGATCCAGTTCGACGAGCCCTGCTTCAATGTCTACGTGGATAAGGTGAAGGACTGGGGCATGGCTGCGCTGGAATGCGCCGCGCAAGGCGTGAAGGCCACGAAAGCGGTGCACATCTGCTACGGTTACGGCACGGCCGATGTGAAACGCTGGAAGTCCGCCAACCGCGACTGGAGCCACTACGAGAGCACGCTGCCGCTGCTGGCGAAATCGTCGATCGATCAGGTGTCAATCGAAACCGCCGCAAGCGGCGTCGATGTCGGTGTCATCGATTTGCTTCGTGGCAAGGACGTGTTGCTCGGCGTCGTCGATGTCGGCAACGAGATCGTCGAGACGCCGGAACTGGTCGCGCAGCGACTGCACGCCGCACTGCGCTACACCGACCCAGGACATCTCTATGCCTGCACGGATTGCGGCATGCTGCCGCTGTCCCGCAAGGCAGCCGAAGGCAAACTGCGCGCACTTGTTGGTGGCGCGGCATTGGTGAACGCGATGCATTAGTCCGCGCCACAGGCCGACGCCCCAACGGCGCGGCTGTCGTCAGAATGGGGGAACGACATGGCCAGCGAAGCTTCGATTGACTTTGGCGCACAACCATACGACGAACGCGAACGCCTGCGGGCCATCCGGCTGACTGCTACCGCCAGCCTGATCGGCACGACCATCGAGTGGTACGATTTCATCCTGTACACCTCGCTGGCCGGCCTCATCTTCAACAAGCTGTACTTTCCTGCCGACAATCCGACTGTGTCGCTGCTGCTCGCCTACGCCACCTTCGCAGTCGGCTTTCTGACGCGTCCGATCGGTGGCGCCTTCTTCGGCCATTTCGGCGACCGCCTGGGGCGCAAGCCGCTGCTGGTGCTCACCCTGACGATGATGGGCTTTGCGACGTTCCTGATCGGCCTGGTGCCGACCTATGCCGCCATCGGCATTGCCGCGCCGATCATGATGGTGGTGCTGCGGCTGACGCAGGGCTTTGCCATGGGCGGCGAATGGGGTGGCGCGGTGTTGATGGCGTTCGAATACGCCCCGCCGGGACGCCGCGGCTTCTACGCCAGCTTTCCACAGATCGGCTTCGCAATCGGGCTGTGTTTGAGCACCGGCGCCATCACGTTGCTGTCCTCGCTTTTGTCGAACGACGCGTTCCTGGCCTGGGGCTGGCGCTGCGCGTTCTTCGTCAGCATCCTGTTGCTGGCGGTCGGGCTGTTCGTGCGGCTGAAGCTGCTGGAGACGCCGGAGTTCGAGCGGATCCGCGACAGCTATCACGTCACCAAACTGCCGATCGGCGAGGTCGCGCGGAACTACTGGGGCAACGTGCTGCTCGGCTGGCTGGCGCGCATGGGCGAAGGCGGCATCTTCACCGTCTATACACTGTATATGCTGCCGTATCTCACCGGCATCATGCACATGCCGCGCACATTCGTTCTGAGTTCGGTCACCGCAGCCGCACTGGTGCTGATCTTTACCGTGCCCCTTGCCTCTGCCTGGTCGGATCGCGTCGGGCGCCGCAGGTTGTTCGGCATCTTCACCGTCGTAAACGGGCTGGCGTGCTTCCCATTGCTATGGATGCTGCAGACCGGCAGTCCCGAGTTGTCCGCGGCTGCGATCGTGATTGCCATCGGCCTGTTGTGGGCACCTGTCTATGGACCTGAGGCAGCGCTGTTCTGCAAACTGTTCGATACACCCGTGCGCTACACCGGCGTCTCCCTGGTCTATCAGTTCGGCTCGATCATCTTCCTTGCGCCGGTGCCAATCATAGCCACGCTGCTGGTCGCCTGGAACGGCAACCAGCCGTGGTACCTGGCCACGTACCTGCTTATCGGCTGCATTGTCAGCGCGGTCGCAACTGCACTGATGCGACGAACGTTTGGCTGATTCCCACTGTTGATCGTCAAAGCTTCGCCAGCGCCGCCCAATCGAACGCCACGCCGTGGCCGGGGCGATCCGGCGCGATCGCGCGGCCTTCGCGGATCACCAACGGCTCGGCGATGTAGCGGTCCAGCCCGAAGCCGTGCACCTCGAGATACGATCGATTCGGTGCGGCTGCCAACAGATGCACTGTCAGATCGTGCACGCCGTGTGACGTGAGCGGCAGATTGTACGCCTCCGCCAGATGCGCGACCTTCATGAACACGGTGATGCCGCCGCAATTGGTGACATCAGGCTCCGGAAATGTCACACCACCGGCTTCGATCATCTGTTTGAACTCGTGCAGCGTATGCAGGTTCTCGCCGGTCGCGATCGGCAGCCCACCATCGCGCACGATGCGCGCGTGACCGGCGACGTCATCGGGGATCGTCGGTTCCTCCAGCCAGACCAAATTGCTCTCCTGGAATCCTCGTGCAGCACGGATCGCCTCATCCGCCGTCCAGCGCATATTGGCATCGACCATGAGCGGTAAATCCGACCCGAGATGCGCGCGCATTGCCTGCACCCGCTCGATGTCCTCCGACAGGCGGCCGCGGCCGACCTTCATCTTGATGGCGCGGAAGCCCTTGGCGAGATTGTCATCGGTTTGCTGCAACAGCGCATCCAGCGTGAAGTCCAGATCGATGCCGCCGGCATAGCACGGCACTGCTGGATCGAACCCGCCGAGCAGCCGCCATAGCGGTGAGCCGAAACGCCGGGCCTTGAGGTCCCACAAGGCGATGTCACATGCCGATACCGCCAGGCTGACAGAACCTCCTCGGCCGCCGTAGTGCAGGTGCCACCACATCTTGTGCCATAGTGCCTCGATCTGCTCCGGGTCAGCGTCAAGCAATACCGGGCGCAATCCCTGGTCGATCAGTGCGTGCACAGCGGCACCGCCCGCGCCCACAGTGTAGGTGTAGCCAACTCCCTCGGCACCGTCGGCGTCACGCAGCCGTACGGTGATCAATTCGAAATGCGTGATCGTGCCGTGGGTGGAATCCGACAGCGCCACTGGCAATTTGATGCGATACAGGCCGGTCTCCAGAGATCCGATCCGCATGTTCGATCCTTCCCGCTTTGGCCGGCAGCATCGAACCACATTAAAGTTTTGGAAAGAGGCGAACGATGAACCGGGATCGGATGCCGCGGTCGACCTTGCCCTCGATCGCTATCATGACAATGATTTGCGCCGCTGTCCTGTTCGGCAGCGCCGGTCGGATGGATATCATCGAATTCTGGTGCTGGCTCCTGGAGTTGGCAACGATTTCCGTCGCCACCGTGCTGCTGATCGAGCCCGACCTTGTGCGCGAGCGCATGCGTCCCGGCGGGCAGCGCCCCTCACCGGGTTATTGGCTCGCGACCTTGCTGTTCCTCGTCGATCTGGCAGTGGCCGGGTTGGATCGCGGTCGCCTGTACTGGTCGGACAGCGTGCCGGCATGGCTGTGTGCGCTGGCGCTCCTGCTGTTCGTCCTCGCGTGGGTGCCGGTGATCTGGGCAATGCGCGTCAACCGCTTCTTTTCGTCCGCGGTCCGCATCCAATCCGAGCGCGGGCAGCACGTAGTCAGCGACGGGCCCTACCGTTTCGTACGGCACCCCGGCTACACCGCGGCCCTCGTTATAATCCTGGCCAATGGTCTCGCACTCGGCTCCTGGCTGGCCGCAGCGATCAGCTGGATCGGCATCCCAATTCTGCTGCGGCGCACGGTAAAGGAAGACCGGATGCTGCATGCCGCGTTGCCGGGCTACGCCGAATACGCCGCTCGCACGAAGTGGCGGCTGTTACCCGGAGTCTGGTGACCCGATGCGCTCAATCCCACCCATGTAGGGCCATAGCACCTCAGGAATCAGGATCGAGCCGTCGGCCTGTTGGTGGTTTTCCATGACCGCAATCAACGCACGCCCCACCGCCACGCCGGAGCCGTTCAGCGTGTGCACATAGGCCACGGTCTTGCCATCCGCCGAACGGAAACGCGCGTTCATCCGCCGCGCCTGGAAGTCACGGCAGTTGGACGTGGAGCTGATCTCGCGCCAGGCCTGTTGGCCAGGCAGCCACACCTCCAGATCGAAGGTTCGCACGGAGGGAAAGCCGGTGTCGCCGGATGACAGCACAACCCGGCGGAATGGTATTTCGAGCAAAGTCAGCACCTTCTCGGCGCACGACACCATGCGTTCCTGCTCGGCCACGCTTTGCTCAGGATGGACGATTGAAACCAGCTCCACTTTGCGAAACTGGTGCTGGCGCAGCATGCCTCTTGTGTCGCGGCCTGCAGCGCCGGCCTCGGCACGATAACAATCCGTCAGTGCGGTGAGCCGGATCGGCAGCTCTTTCTCTGCCACGATCTCGCCAGCCACAATATTGGTCAGCGGCACCTCTGCGGTGGGAATGAGGAAGCGCCCGTCCGTCGTCTCGAACAGGTCATCGCGGAATTTCGGCAGGCTCGCAGTGCCGTAAGCGGTGGCTTCGTTTACCAGCGACGGGACCACCATCTCGGTGTGCCCGTGCTCACGTGTGTGCAGGTCGATCATGAACTGGCCGAGTGCGCGCTCCAGCCGCGCCAGTTGCCCGCGCAACACGACAAAGCGAGTGCCGGCCAGCTTCGCCGCAGTGGCGAAGTCCATCATGCCGAGAGCCTCTCCCAGCTCGAAATGCTGCTTCGGCTGGAAGCCTAGATCGCGCGGTTCGCCCTGCTGCTTCAGCACCACGTTGGCGGATTCATCCGGGCCGTCGGGCACGTCCGGATCGAGGATATTGGGCAGGTTCTCGAGGATAGCCTTGATACGATCTTCGATTTCCTTCACCTCGCGATCCTGGAGATCGTCCGAGGCTCGCTCGATATCGGCTCTGAGTTCTGCCGCTTCTTGCGTGCGTCCTGACCTGATCAGTTCGCCGATGCGCTTGGAACGAGCATTCTTTTCGGCTTGACGCTTTTGGATTTCAGATAACAGCCCACGCCGTCTTTCGTCCAAGGCCAGGATCTCCGGCGATGCCGACGCCAGCCCACGCCGCGCAAGCGCAGCGTCGAAGCCGGCGGGATCGGCACGGATGGCGCGGATATCATGCATGGCTACACCAATCGAATAACATCGTGGTCGCGTCCGACGTCTTGGCCGGCGCAGGCCGACCATCCACGTCTCTCCTGCGTGAACCGAAGACGTGGATGGCGGGACCACGCCCCGGACCAAGCCCCGCCATGACCGATGGGCACATCATTCCTCCACCGGTTTCGGCTCTACCATCTTCGCCGCAAGGATGGAGATTTCGTAAAGCGCGATCAGCGGCAGCGCCAATCCGGTCTGGGTGATGACATCGGGTGGCGCCAGGATCGCCGCGACCACGAACATCCCCACATACGCGTAACGGCGGAACTTCTTCAGTCCCTTCGACGACACGATCCCCACCTTCGCCAGCAGCGTCAGCAGCACCGGCAACTCGAACGTGATGCCGAATGCAAAGATCAGCTTCATCACCAGATCGAGGTATTCGGACACACGCGGCAGCAGCTCGATCGGCACGCCGCCACCGCCGGTCTGCGACTGGAAGCTGGCGAAGAACCGCCAGGCGAATGGGAATACGAAGTAGTAGGCCAATGCCGCGCCAAGCAGGAACAGCACTGGCGTCGCCGCCAGGAACGGCAGCAACGCGCGCTTCTCGCTGCGATACAGGCCAGGCGCCACGAACAGCCAGATCTGCGAAGCGATGATCGGGAATGCGATGAACGCGCCGCCGAAGAAGGCCACCTTCAGGCGGGTGAAGAATGCTTCATAGAGCTGGGTGTAGATCAGATGCGGGTCGGGATTGCCCATCTCGCGCAGCACGTCGGCCAGCGGCTTGGCCAGGAAGAAGTAGATGTCGCCGGCGAAGTGGTAGGACGCGATGAAGCAGATCATAAAGGCGCCGATCGACCACATCAGCCGCCGCCGCAGTTCGATCAGGTGGTCGAGCAGCGGCATCGGCTTGTCGTTGATCGGATCGTCTTCTTCGATATCGGCCATTGTCTGCGATCAGTATTCAGGCAGCGGGACGTGGTCGGCGTTGCTGCACGGCCTCTGGCGGAATGAAAGCCGGCGGTTCCGCTTCGGCCTGCCTGTTCTTGCCGCCACAGACCTCAGGCGGGGGCACCATATTCGGCGGGATGAACGCCGGCGCCCGCTGCACCACCGGTTCCGGCGGAGTCTCCACCGCGACTTCAGCCGGCGGCTCCAATTCCGCGACCACCGGCTCGCTGACGGCGATTTCTTCCACCGCCGGCTTCGCGGTCACGGTGGGCTCCAGCGGATTGGACTCGAAGGTCTCGCGCAGCGAGCCGTCCGGGTCCACTGCACGCTCGATCTGGCCACGCACGTCGAAATTGCGGATGTCGTTGATATGGCTGCGAACCTCGTCGAGGTTCGCGTCGCGCAGCATCTCATCGACATGGGTCTGGAATTCGCCGGCCATCCGGCGCGCCTTCTTGATCATGTCGGTCACGCCGCGGATGGCCGCCGGCATGTCCTTCGGCCCGATCGCAATCAGCGCGACCGCCGCAATCAGGGCAATTTCCGACCAGGCAAAATCGAACATGGCGTTAGCTAGCAGTGGTCAGTGGTCAGTGGCCAGTGGCCGACGGCGTATCCTGCTCCTCCGGGCCGTTGACCGCTGGTTCGCTCAGGACGGGCGGCGGCTCCAACAGCAGGTCCTCGCGACGTGGCAACTCGCGCAGATCCTTGAGGCCGAACTGCGCCAGGAACTGCGGCGTAGTGCCCCATAGCGTCGGTCGCCCGGGACTCTCCCGGCGGCCCTTGGGCGCAATCAGGTTGGCCTCCAGCAACGCGTCCAATGTCTGCTGCGACAGGCTGGTGCCACGGATTTCCTCGATCTCCGGCCGGGTCACCGGCTGATGGTAGGCGACGATAGCCAGCGTCTCCATCGCGACACGCGGCAGGCGGCGCGGGATCTCGATCACCTTGCGTAGCCGCGGTGCGAGGTCCGGCGCGGTGCGGAACTGCACGCCGCCCCCAACCGGGACAAGTTCGACGCCGCGCCCCGCATAGCGCTCCCGCAGCGCCACAAGGACAGCATCCGCATCTACGGTATCAGGCAACAATTGCGACAGCGCCCGCGCACCCACCGGGCCGGCATTCGCAAATACCAGTGCCTCGGCCAGGCGGAGCGCCTCTTCCGGGATCTCGTGAGGCGTCCCGGGAACGGTGTCGGGGGCGGGCGGCGCTTCGTCGGTCATGTGCCCTCCTCTACTCCGCCAGGGCCACGCCGCACCAGGATAGGGCCAAATGCCTGCTCCTGTCGCAGCCTTACGACGCCGCCACGCGCCATCTCCAGGCCTGCCAACAATGTACTGGCCAGCGCCGCGCGGCGCTCCAGCGGATTCCCGAGGGTTTCCGGCAGAAAGTGGTCCAGGTTGGTCCAGTCGGGCAGGCTGCCGACCAATGCGGCAAGCCGCTGCAGTGCGTCCTTGACGCTCCACAGGTTCAGCGGACGCGGCTGGTAGCGTCTGGTCCCGGCGCGCCGGCGCACTGCGAAAAGATACGCCCGCACCAGCGATCCCAGATCGAGCGCCAGACGGGAGCGGTCGATTTCCGTGTGGTCCTCGGGCGCGCCCCGGCCGAATACCTCCTGGCCTAGCTGCGGCCTGGCAGTCAGCCAGATCGCCGCGGCGCGGATTGCCGAAAGATCGCGCAGCCGCGCCGCCAGGATATCGGCTGCCTGCTCGCCCTCCTCGGCCGCCTCGCTGCCGTCCGGCAGCAACAAACGGGATTTCAGCCAGGCCAGCCAGGCCGCCATCACCAGCCAGTCAGCCGCCAGTTCAAGCCGGACACGCCGCGCGCCCTCGATCACCGCCAGGAACTGCTCCACCAGCGAGAGGATTGAGATCTTCGCCAAATCCACCTTCTGCGCGCGGGCGAGTTCGAGCAGCAGGTCGAGCGGGCCCTCGAATCCCTCCAGCGTCAGTAGCAGGCTGTCAGTGTCAGATGTGGACATCGGCTCCGCCGATATCGTGACCAGCCAGCCTGAGCAACAGATTGATCGCCCAGGGCACCACCGTATTCAATGCATCGCCGAACGGGTCGAAGCCCGGGATGAGATGCGGCAGCAGGAAAACCACCAGGATCACCACCAGGATACCGATCCGTTCCAGCCGCGCCCAGGTCCGCGCCAGCTCGAGCGGCAGCACGCCCACGGCGATGCGCCCGCCATCGAGCGGCGGAATGGGCAGCAGATTGAACAAACCAAGTACCAGGTTGGTCAGCATGAAATAGAACAGGAAAACCCCGACGATGGGATGCTGGGCGATGGCAACCTCGAGGTAGTCGAGCCCATTGCCGGAAAAGCCGGTCGGTGACGGCAGCAGCAGTGCGCCCACCCAGGCGAGGAAGAAGTTCATCGCCGGGCCGGCCGCGGCAACCAGCGCCATGCCGCGGCGTGGGTTGGCGAACTTGAACGCCGAGACCGGGACTGGCTTGGCCCAGCCGAACATGAACACGACGCGGTGGATGGTCAGCAACTGGAAGACCAACAGAAAGCCGGGCAGCAAAATCGTCCCGACGCGATCCACGTGGCGTAGTGGGTTCAGTGATAGCCGGCCGGCGTTGCGCGCCGTGTCGTCGCCGAGCGCCAAGGCTGCATAGCCATGCGCCGCCTCATGCAGGGTGATGGCCAGGATCGCGGGGATCACGGCCAGCGCAAGCTGGAAGATGATTTCGGTCACGCCAGCAGCCGATCCCGTTCGGATCCCAGTGCCGCCGCCTGCAGCACAATGCGCCGCCACGCCGCCAACGCGCGAGCGGCGGCAAGCCGCTCGGCAGCCCGGACGGTCAATACCGGGACGCTTTCCAGCAGCGCTGCGGTCGGCGCGAGGTCGCCGCTGCAATACAGCGCCACGTCGCAACCAGCCGCCAAAGCCTGCCGCGCCAGATCGGCGGGCAAACCGGACAGCGCCTTCATGGCGAGGTCGTCGGTCACCAGAACTCCTTCAAAGCCGATGCGGCGGCGGATGATCGCCTTGATCACGGTCGGGGACAATGTCGCTGGCAAAGCGGGGTCCCAGCCGGGATAGACGATGTGCGCCGACATGGCCCAGGGCAGGTCGGTGTTCAAGGCGAATGGCAGCAAATCAACGTCCAGGTCATTGGCTTCGACGCGCGGCAGCGACAGGTGGCTGTCCACCTGAGCGCGACCATGTCCGGGTGCGTGCTTGGCGACCGGTTGCACCCCCGCGGCCAGTAGACCGGCAGCAACGGCACGCCCCAGTCGCCCAATGGCGAGCGGTTCCTCCGCCAGGGCCCGGTCACCGATGACCGCGTGCGCGCCCGGAATGGCCAGGTCGAGGACCGGTGCAGTCACCACGTCGAACCCGGCAGCGACGCAATCGAGACCGATCAGGGCGCCGGTGAGCCATGCCCCGCGCAGCCCGGCACGGGGGTCGCGAGCAAACAGCGCGCCCAACGCGGCGGAGGGCGGATGGGCTCGCCAATGGGGCGGTCGCAGGCGGGCGACCCGACCGCCCTCCTGATCCACCATGAGCACGGCGCCTGGTGGCAGCGTGCGCCGCAATGCGTCGGTCAACAGACGGAGCTGGACGGGGTCCTGGATATTGCGCCCGAACAGGATGACGCCGCAGGGCTGATGTTCGCGGAACACCGCCACCTCATCTGCCGACAGTACCGGGCCGGCAATTCCGACAATGGCGGCTTTCACGGCGGTTTCCCTCGTCATGGTCGGCAGGGACCGGCCTCCGCCGATCATGACGAGGATGTTGTCAGAAGTCGGCGACCGAACAGCCGGTCCCTTTGGCGCGTACCCGCTCGCAGAACACGGTGGCCTGGGACACATCGGCAAAGCCGCCGGTGCGAACCCGCCAGAGTGTCCGGCCATCGCGCTCGGTCTTGCTGATCGCCGGCTGCCGGCTGTCGAGCAGGTCGGGCAAGCGCTTCTGCAAGCGTTGCCACTCGGTCTTCGCAGCGGCTTCAGACGATACGGCAGCAAGCTGGACGAGCGCGGCCTTGCCTGCCGACGCAGTGTGTTCCGCCGGCGCGGCTGCCACATGCTTATCCGGCGCAGGCACGGGCACCGGCGTCTGCGTCTGCGCCTGCGCCTGCTTCAGAACCACCGGCTTAGGGGCGGTGGGAGCCGCGGCGGGCACCGATACGGTCGGCGAGACCACGGGAGCAGGAACCGGAGGTGGCGGCGCGCGCAGGGCCTGCGGCGCTGGCGCTTCCGGTGGCGGCGACAACTTACCGCTGGCCGTGTCGCCACCGCCCGACATGATGTCCTCGTTCGCGCCGGCAACCTGCATGCCGCCTGGATTGTCGGGCTTCACCCGCACCGGCCGGTTGTCGGCCTGTACGACGGGAACCGTGCCGCTGCGGTGGCCGACCACGGACCAGCCGCCCACGATCACGAGCAGGGCGCCTCCGAGGCCGCCGGCAATCAGCGCCAGGCGGCGGGTCGCTGGATCCATCCCGCGCGAATGCCGCGGAATACGGTAGGTGGGACTGGGAATACTGAGATCGTCTGACACCGGCGCCTACTCTTTCGCTGGCGCCGTCCGCGGGCTTGACCCGCGGATCAGCGCATTTCCTCGACGGGCTCTACGCCCATTACCGCGAGGCCGGAACGAATCACCACGGCCGTGGCCGCTACCAGTGCTAGCCGGGCCAGCGTCTCGGCCGGCCGGTCCGCCTGCAGGAAGCGAAGCGTGGCATCGTCCTTGCCCCGGTTCCATAGCATATGAAAGTCGGCCGCCAAGTCATAGAGAAAAAACGCGATTCGGTGTGGCTCACGCGCCTGTGAGGCGGCTTCCACAGCACGCGGCCATTGCGCCAGACGGCGGAGCAGCGTCAGTTCCGGCTCCGCCTCGAGGCTGTCCAGCGGCGCCTCGGCCAGGACGGCATCCGCCACTCCCGCGTCGCCGAACATCCCGGCGGCGGCGCGCAGCACCGAACGGCAGCGGGCGTGGGCGTACTGCACGTAGAACACCGGATTATCCCGGGTCTGCGCCACCGCCTGGTCGAGGTCGAACTCCATTTGCGCATCGGCTTTGCGCGTCAGCATCGTGAAGCGCACCGCATCGCGCCCAACCTCGTCCAGCAGATCGCGCAGTGTCACAAACGTGCCCGCGCGTTTCGACATGCGCACCGGTTGCCCACCGCGCATGACGTGGACGGTCTGGCACAGGGTCGCATCGAACGCCGTCCTGCCTTGCGACAACGCCTTCACCGCGGCCTGCATGCGCTTGACGTAGCCGCCGTGGTCGGCGCCGAGTACATCGATCAGCACATCGAAGCCACGCCGTACCTTGTCGGCGTGGTAGGCGATGTCGTTGGCAAAATACGTGTTGGATCCATCGGATTTGCGCAGCGGTCGATCCACGTCGTCGCCGAATTGCGTGGCGCGGAACAGAGTTTGCGGGCGTGGTTCCCAATCGTCCGGTGCCTTGCCCTTGGGCGGCTCCAACACACCTTCGTAAATCAATTCCTGCGAATGCAACCATTCGATCGCGGCATTGACAGCGCCATTTTCTATTAACGCGCGCTCGGAGCTGAACACGTCCTGGTCAACGCCAAGAAGATGCAGATCTTCGCGAATATCCTGCATCATCGCTGCAATGGTGAAGTCGCGCACGACATCCAGCCAGCGCTCCGGCGCAGCGATGCCGAGATCCGGTTGCGCGAGAGCTGCCCCGTACTGCGCCGCCAACTGCTCGCCGATCGGGATCAAATATTCGCCGCGATATTGCAGGCCGCCAGGCACTTCATCGGCGAACTGCGCTTCGCTGAGCGGCGTGCCAAGTGCCTGCAGATAGCGCCAGTATGCGGCCCATGCGAGTGCCGTGACCTGCGCGCCCGCGTCGTTGATATAATATTCCTTGGTGACGTCATAGCCGACCTTGGCAAGCAGGTTGGCCAGTGCATCGCCGACGACGGCGCCGCGACAATGACCGATATGCATGGGGCCGGTTGGATTCGCCGAGACGTATTCGACATTCACGCGCGTACCGTTGCCGATGTCGCTATCGCCATAAGCGGTGCCGGCACGCAGGATGGTCGGCACCTGCGCGCGAAAGACCGCGGGGTCCAGGCTCAGATTGACAAACCCCGGCCCTGCGACACTTGCCTGCAGAACGCCGGGTGCCTGGCGCAGATATTCCACGATGGCAGCAGCAAGTTTCGCGGGTGGCTGCCGTGCAGGTTTCGCTGCCACGAGCGCAGCGTTGGTCGCCATGTCGCCGTGCGAAGGATCACGCGTCGGCGTTACCTCGACGCGCACAGCGGTGTCATCGGGAAGATTCGCGGCGACAGCACGCAGCGCGGCCAGCACCGTGTCACGCATCTGTGCGTAAACGTCGCTGCTCATGGACTGCCTCGATCGTCCTGCCGCGTAGTCGCGGCCCGTGTTGTCAAATGCATCATCCGCTCACCGTGATGTCGGTCAGCCTGCGGTGTTCGTCCATCGCATAGCGGTCGGTCATCCCCGCAATGTAGTCGCCGACGACGCTCGACGCACGCTGTGTGCCCGACTCCCCTGCACGCGCGCGCCAATCGTCCGGCAGCAGCGATGTGTCCGCGTGCAGCAACCGGAACAGTTCGGCGGTCAGCACCCGCGCCTTCGTCGTCATGCGATTGACCCGCCAGTGGCGATACATCCGCGCACTGAGAAAATCCTTGATCACCTGGTTCGCCTCGGCAATCGGTGGGCTGAACGCAACCATCTTTTGTTTCGCTTTGCGGACCGCATCAACATCGCGCGGATCCAGCTTCGCCAGCCGCCGTCGCGTCTCGCCGATAAGGTCGGTGACCATCACGTCGATCACCCGGCGGATCGTCTCGTGCCGCAATCGTGGCGGCGGCACGTCGAGGCTGGACATCCGGGCCTCTGCCAACGCTTCACGCACCACAGGCAAATGGGCGATCTCATCCGGACCGAACAGCCTTGCACGCAGGCCGTCATCCAGGTCATGGCTGTGGTACGCCACGTCGTCCGCCAGCGCTGCTACCTGCGCCTCGGCGCTGGCGTGCGTGGACAGATCCAACTTGTGGCGTTCGTTGTATTCAGCGATGTAGGCTGGCGGGCTGCGCAACGGGCCGTTGTGCTTGGCCAGGCCTTCCAGCGTCTCCCAGGTCAGGTTAAGCCCGTCCCACCCGGCGTAGCGGCTCTCCAGCAGGGTGACCACGCGCAGGCTCTGGGCGTTGTGGTCGAAGCCACCGAACGGCTTCATCGCCAGGTTGAGCGCTTCCTCGCCGGCATGGCCGAAGGGCGGATGGCCCAGGTCGTGCGCCAGCGCCAACGCCTCGGTCAGGTCCTCATCCAGGCCCAGTTCACGGGCGATCGAACGGGCGATCTGTGCCACCTCGATGGAGTGGGTGAGCCTGGTGCGGAAGAAATCGCCCTCGTGGTTGACGAACACCTGGGTCTTGTATTGCAGCTTGCGGAACGCAGAACTGTGGATGATGCGGTCGCGGTCGCGCTGATACGGCGAGCGCGTCGGCGCCTCCGGTTCGGGGTGCAGCCGGCCTCGCGACGAGACGGCATGCACGGCGTACGCCGCCAGGGTGGCACCACGCGTCATGACTGGCGGGCTTACACCCCCCCGAGGATGGCTTCAATTGTGCGCCCGGACGTCCTATCTTGCCAGACATGGAACAGTTCGCATTGACCGAGCGGGCCGCTGCCCGCATCGCCGAAATCGTCGCAGCCGAGGGGCGGGAAGCCGCTCTGCGGGTCGCGGTGCTGGCCGGGGGGTGTTCCGGATTCCAATACCGCTTCGAACTCGACGATGCGCCGCAGGAGGATGACTTGGTGATCGCGCGCGGCGCGGCAAAGGTACTGGTGGACCCGGCAAGCCTGGACCTGCTGGCCGGTTCGGAGCTGGACTACACCGACGAGTTGATGGGCAGCCATTTTGCGGTCCGCAATCCGAACGCCAAGTCGGCCTGCGGCTGCGGAACCAGCTTTTCCCTGGACTGACGCCCGTCAGTGAAGATCGCCACCTGGAACGTCAATTCGATCCGCCAGCGGGAGAAGCACGTCGCAAGCTGGCTGGAACGCTGCCAGCCGGACGTCCTGTTGCTGCAAGAGATAAAATGCGAGGCGCCCGCCTTCCCGGCGCTGACCTTCCACGGGCTTGGCTACCAGTCCGAGGCCGTGGGCCAGAAGTCTTATAATGGCGTCGCAGTGCTCTCCCGGGTGCCGTTCAGCGTGACCCATCGTGCGCTGCCCGGTCTGCCCAGCGAAGACGCCCAGTCGCGATACATCGAGATCGCGGCGGACGGCATCGCCATCGCTGGCATCTACCTGCCCAACGGCAATTCCGGCGGCGATGCGGGCTTCGCCTACAAGCTGGCCTGGCTGGACCGGCTGGCGGAGCGCGCCGAGGCGCTGCTGGACAGCGACACGCCGCTGGTCATCACCGGCGACTTCAATGTCTGTCCGACCGCGGAGGATGCGGCGCCAGGCGCCATCTCGCCCAATGACGCGCTGGTGCGACCGGAGAGCCGTGCCCGCTATCGCCGCCTGCTCTGGCATGGCCTGACCGACGCGGTCCGCGCGGTACACCCGCACGGCGCGGTCTACACCTTCTGGGACTACCAGGCCGGTGCCTGGCAGCGCGATTGTGGTCTGCGGATCGACCACGCGTTGCTATCGCCGACGCTGGCGGAGCGCCTGGTGTCGGCGGCTCCCGACCGGCAGGAGCGCGCCCAACCGCAGCCGTCCGACCACGTACCGGTGGTAATCGAACTCCGCTGACCTGCTCCCAGGCCCGGCTGGTTAGTCCCAGTGCGCCGGGACCCAGACATAGTGGTGGCTATTCCAGCGCCAGTGACCGGCGACCCAGTGGCCACGCGGTGCGCCAACTACCGAGTGGCCGGCAATCCATACATAGCGATGGCCGTTCCATTGCCAGTGGCCAGGTTCCCAATAGTACCCGCCACGCGGCGGCGGGACCACCTCGTCGCGCGGCGGCGGCACTGGCCCGTACGGGTTCGGCGGTGGTGGCGGTTGCGCGATGGCGGTGCCCATGCTGAGACCCAACGCGACCAAGCCGCCGTACACCACTGCCAATCGATTGATCAAATCGTCCCTCCTGCTGCAATCCGGTGTCCCATGCATTATCCGACATGCGCCGGTTACGCGCGGTTCCGAATTGCAACAGAGAGCCGTACGTCGTTCAAATGTCTGCGTAATTGTGGGTTTCCGACTCCGCGCCCGGGTGCGTCACCGCACCAAGATGCGCTGGCCCGACGAGTTGTGCGTATTTCCAGATCGCGCCGGCATTGTAGTCGGTCTTGCGCGGCCGCCACGCCGCTCGGCGCGACGCCAGCTCCGCATCCGATAGCGCCGCGTCGATGGTGCCCTTCTCGGCGTCAATCACGATCTTGTCGCCGTTGCGCAGCAGTGCGATCGGGCCACCGACCGCCGCCTCCGGCCCGACATGGCCGATGCAGAAGCCGCGCGTGGCGCCGGAGAAGCGGCCGTCGGTGATCAACGCGACCTGGTCACCCATTCCCTGGCCATAGATTGCGCTGGTGGTGGACAGCATCTCGCGCATGCCTGGGCCGCCCTTCGGCCCCTCGTAGCGGATGATGATGACATCGCCCGGCTTGTAGGCTCGCTCCTGCACCGCGGCGAACGCGTC
Organism: Acetobacteraceae bacterium; assembly: GCA_036265005.1. Lineage (GTDB taxonomy): Bacteria > Pseudomonadota > Alphaproteobacteria > Acetobacterales > Acetobacteraceae > JAMXLO01. Next base: position 34,232 of record DATAPW010000039.1, read on the forward strand.
CTCCTCGCAGTCGAAGCACAACGCAGTACCCTCGAAGCGCAGGTTGTGCATGCCGGCGACTTTCACGATGGCGCCGTCCGGGGCCAGGTTGCCACGCAGCCCGACCACGCCGCCGGTCTGCGAGATCGCCTTCGACACCGGATAAACCACGTCCTGGTCGGTCGGGAACACCACATCCTTGAGATTCTCCGCCAGTGTCTTGCCGGTGACCGTGATGCAGTCGCCGTGCAGCAGGCCGGCATCGAGCAGCGCCTTCAGCACCACCGGAATGCCGCCGATGCGATGGATGTCGAATGCGACGTATTTACCGCCCGGCTTCAGGTCGGCGATGTACGGCGTCCGGCGCATGATCTCCACCACGTCGTCCATGGTGAAGCGGATGCCCGCCTCATGCGCCATCGCCGGCAGATGCAGACCGGCATTGGTCGAACCGCCGGTGGCGCCCACCACGACGGCGGCGTTCTCGAACGCCTCGCGCGTGGCGATATCGCGCGGCCGCAGGCGGCTGTCGAGCAGGGCCATCACCGCGCGGCCGGATTCCACCGCCCAGCGGTCGCGATCCTCGTAGGGCGCCGGCGCGCCGGCCGACCCGGGCAGCGCCAGGCCGATCGCCTCGCTGACCATCGCCATGGTGTTGGCGGTGAACTGCCCGCCGCACGCACCGGCCGAGGGGCAGGCGACGCATTCCAGCTCGTGCAACTCCTCGTCCGACATGGTGCCGGCGGAATGCCGACCCACTGCCTCGAATACATCCACCACGGTGACGTCGCGATCGTGGAACCGCCCGGGCAGGATCGAGCCGCCATACATGAAAACACTGGGGACGTTCAGCCGGAGCATCGCCATCATCATGCCCGGCAGCGACTTGTCGCAGCCCGCCAGACCGACCAGCGCGTCGTAGCAATGCCCGCGCATCGTCAGCTCGACGGAGTCAGCGATCAGGTCGCGCGACACCAGCGAGGACTTCATGCCCTGGTGGCCCATGGCGATGCCGTCGGTCACCGTGATGGTGGTGAATTCGCGCGGCGTGCCGCCCGCCTCGTTGACGCCCTTCTTCACCGACTGCGCCTGGCGCGACAGTGCGATGTTGCACGGTGCGGCCTCGTTCCAGCAGGTGGCGACGCCGACGAAAGGCTGATCGATCTCGTCCTCGGTCAGCCCCATGGCGTAATAGTAGCTGCGATGCGGCGCGCGGCCGGGCCCCACCGTCACGTGGCGGGACGGCATGCGCGACTTGTCCCAGCGCCTGGTCAGCATCGTTCGGGTCCTTTCTGTGTCCGGGCGGCGGTTATAGCGCCGGCATGCAGATCGCCAAACCTCGGTGCCGTCCCGACCGTATATGGCGTCGGCGTCAGGCGCGGACACCGAGACTTCATTTCACCGCCGGGCAGCGGAAATCCTGGAGCAACGCCGGCGTGAAGGGGGTGACCGATGAGTTCGTGCGAATCTCGAACACCGCCTGCCGCTCGCCGACCTGGAATGTCAGATTATAGCGCTCCGGCGTCGCTGCCTGCTGCAACCGCCCTCGGGCGAATAACCGGAACATCGACCAGGGTCCGGTTTCCTGCACGACACCCGCCCGATCGGCTGGCGGAGGGTCGAACACCAGGCGCACCGTCGGGGTCTGATTCCGCCGCGGCCAGGTGATCTGCGTCGATCGGGCCGGTCCACGGGAATAGCTCACCACGGAGCCATCCAGGTCCAACGTCACCTGACGGGCACCGGCGTCGATGCTGATCGGGGTGATATCCAGACGCAGCGATGCCATGCTGCCGCCATCGGGAAAGAATGCGTCGCGAATGGCCGCAGCGCGCTGGAACTGAGCAAGATCAGCCGGTGCAACTGGAGCCGCCGCGCTATCGGAAGGCAACAGCCGCCAAGTGGGCCCAGACATGTCGACATAGGGGCGCAGCAGCGTGTTCACAAATCCGTCGAACAGCCCGCCGGGAGCAAACAGTCTGGAGAACTCCGTCAGCGCCGAGTCCTGTGAGGCTGACGCCGTGAACGGGTAGCGCCCGTTGACCACAATCGGACATAGTTCGGCTGGACCACCGGCGCCGTTGAACATCGCGGCCAACTGTTGCCGCGGGCTGCCGCTCCGTAGCGCACTTCCTGAAGCTGCGATCGAGGTCAACCAGCGGGCGAGAGGTTGCGGCTGCTGGAGCGCTTCGGTGCGCAGGGCCAGCGCCGGGTCGATGCCTGACGGAGTGGCCACGCTCCCACTGCTGACCAGCGTCGCTGCCATCTTGGCGAGCTGCTGCTGCATATCGCTCAGCGATCGCAGCACCTGATCGATGGGCGATCCCCTGCCCTCGCCGACCAGATCGATCAGTGCCTTGTAGCGCTCATCGATCTCGTGGCCAGGCAGCATCTCTGGAACGGTCGATTGCGTGTTTCCGAGCACCGAGGCAAGGCGCGACGTAACGGTGTCACCGCTCGACATGACAGGCGCGGCCTGTGCCTTGTCCGGAGTGACCGACAGCGTCAGTTGCCGGGCGGCCGAGACCAGCAGGTTGCGCATGGGCGATTGTGGCGACGCAAGGATATACAGATCCTGCGCCGCCTGCGACAGGCTTCGCTGCTGGACGACATTGAGGTCAGCCAGCATGGCGTCCCAGGTCTGGGTATAGTCGGCCTCATATGCGGCGATCACATCATGCTCGAGTGCACGCATCTGCGGACCGTTGGCATCGAACGCCACGCGCTGGCCGAGTACCCAGCTCTCCGAGGTGACGTCCTTGGCCGCGTCGGGCAATGACGGCAGCAGCACCGAATGGAATCCCTCGACCGTAAAGAAGCCGGGGATGCCGTCGCTGAGGCGTTTGCCGGATGAGCGGACAAATAAGGTAACGCCAGCGGCGCCCAGTGCATCGCTTGGCCGCCATGGGGCCAGACGCTGCGCCGCCGCCGAGGGGCGAATCCGCGAATACACCCGTTCGGCCAGTGGCACAGCGGCAAAATTGCTGCGCGCCTGAGCGACCAACTCACCGTCGAGGGCAATCTGCGGCAGTGGTTCCGCCAGCATTGCATCAAGATGGCGCAGCAGGGAGTCGCGGGCTTGTGCCATCGCCTCTCCCGGCAGCGCTGTCTGCCAGTCCAAGCGCATCCATTCGTGCACCAGCGGACGGTTCAACGGACCGGCGTTGCCCAGCATGAGATAAACGCGGGTCGCCTCATAGAGGAAATCGGCGCGATTCATGTTGCCGCGCAATTGCGCTTCGAGCCGCCATACCAGGCGCGGCAGCAATGCAAATCCCAGCGCGTGCCGATAGACGGCGCGCGCGGCGGCGGCGAGCTTCGCATCCTGCGCCAGCCACAGATTGCGCCAGGAGGCCGCCTGCTCGCTGGTATCATCGACGCCATGCGGCAGCGCACGCGCCTGATCCAGCAACGGCACCAGGCGAAGAAGGTCGGCGTCGGCCACCGGATCGAGCGGCAAGGTCTGCGCCGTCTGTTCATAACCGTGCAACGCGGCCCTGCTGGCATCGATCTGCTGCTCGCTCGCACCGCGGATCTGCCATAGCAGCGCCCCCACAGCGGCTACTGCCAACACAGCGACGGCGAAGCCGGCCACGCGCGCTATCACACGCCGTCGGCTGGCTCCCGGCTTGTGCGACACCAGCATGGCCTCGCCAAAGATCACGTCGCGCAGCAACCGCTCCAGGAAGTAGCTACGCCCGCGTTCCGGGCGCAGGCTGGGCGCCTGCTCCTGGTCCACACCGAACGCGCGCGCCAAAGTTCGGGTAAGGCGGTCGATCGGCGTGCCTTCCTGCGTGCCCGAGGTCAAATAGACGCCGCGCAGCAGGGGCGCCGGTTCTGGCCCGACGCTGCCGAATGCGGCCTGCACGAACGCCACGAGGGGCTGTTGGAGACTCTCGAACTGGCCCGGGAACATCGCGATCAGCGCGCGCCGGTCGGCATTGCGCTCGGCGTGCAGCCGATGGAACAGCCGCATGTTCAGCCGCTCCACCAACGCGCGGAATTCCTCGGCAAAAGCCGCGACCGGACCAGGTTTGTCGGTGCCCAGCGGAAATGTGGTGCCCCACACCTGCGCGCGGCCTTCGCGATCGAGGTCGTCGAAGAACTCGGTGAAGCCGGCAATCAAATCCGATTTGGTGAACACTGCATACACCGGGATCCGCGCACCGAGCCTGTCCTCGATCTCCTTGATACGGCGACGGATCGCCTCTGCATGCGCCAGGCGTTCCCGCTGCGGCGCCAGGGCAATATCGCTGAGTGCGAATGCGACGATGACGCCATTCAACGGTTCGCGTGGCCTGGTTCGCTTCAGCAGGTCGAGGAATGTCTCCCATCCGGCGCGATCGACCGATGCTGCCGAATCCTGCGTGGTATAGCGCCCTGCCGTGTCGATCAGGACGGCTTCCTCGGTGAACCACCAGTCGCATAACCGCGTGCCGCCTACACCTGCGACGGCACCGGCACCCATCTCCCCGGCGAGCGGGAACTTCAGGCCGGCATTCAGCAGCGCCGTCGTCTTGCCCGCGCCGGGCGGCCCGATGATCGCATACCACGGCTGCTCGTACAGGTAGCCACGGCGGCCCACCGTCTTCTTCAACAGCTGCAAAGCCGCAGCGAGGCGGTCTTGCAGCGCTGCCGCTTCTTCGGCGGCGGCCGATGCCGGCGCACCAGGGGCGCCGGCCGTTACGCCCTGGGTCAGCGCCTGGTCGCGCCGCCTGCGCCGTAGATCCAGCAGCGCATTGGCAACGGCCCAGACAATCAGCATCACCACGACGAGTGCAAACCGCATCGTCGTGTCCTCGAGCCAAGGCAGCAACGGACCGAAGTACCATGCCAACGCCGCGAGCACCGCTGTGCCGGCAAAGCTTATGAGCCAGCGCCACAACGACGCCGCAACGAGGGGCCGCGTCACGGGCTAATCCTGGCGACTCAGCACGATCTCGATCCGCCGGTTCTGCTCGCGCCCTTCCGGCGTCGCATTGGGGGCGATGGCATCGGCGTCGGCACGCCCTTCCGCGCTGACACGACCGGCATCGCCGATCGTGCGGGCCACGATGGCGCGGACGGATTGTGCGCGTGCGGCAGACAGTTGGAAGTTGGACGGGAACTGCACCGTGCGCACCGGCTGGTTGTCGGTGTAGCCGATGATCTGCATGGATCCCGCAAGATCCTTCAGTGATGCGGCAACCTGCTGAAGCAACGGCAGAGCGGCCGGCAGCACGGATGCGCTGTTGGTCGCGAACACATAGCGGCTGGGAATGCGCAGGATCGGTGTCGCGGCCGTGCCGAGTACGCTGACCAGGCCCCTGTCGATCTCGGGCTTCAGCGTGCTGTCCAACTGATCGATCAGCGTACGTTCCGGCGGTGGAGGTGCCGCTGGCAATGACTGCACGATCGTGGCCCTGGTGACCTGTGGCATGTGGCCGGGCGGTGCGGCGAGCACCTCGGCCTGGAGATCGTCTGATGCCGCGTTCAGTCCGGTCGATACCCACACGAAGAGACCGCCACATGCCGCCAGAGCCAGCGTTGCGACGACCCAGACCGGCAGCCCGCCACGCGATGATCGATAGGGGGCGGCGATCCCCTCCCAACGTGGCGACAATGGCAGCGCCACGTGGTCTGGCTGGGTCGCGACCAGGGTATAGGTTTCCTCGCGCAGGCGATCGAACATCCCGCCGCCTTGCGACGGCGCCGACCGCCCGGTGAAGCCAAGCGAGATGCACAGATATACCAGCTCTGACGCGGGCCGGAGCTTGTCGGCGTTCCTGCGCAACTGCCGCACCAGATCGGACAACGGGTCCGGGCTCCGCGCGCCCGGGTGGAAACTCGCCAACAATGACTGCGAGGCCCAATTGCTTGCCGCGCCCCACGGCGTGTTCAGCACGACATCGTCGATCGTGGCGCACAGCGCGAAATGCGCCGGTCGGAGCTGGTCCATTGCGATGCCGCCCTCGCGCGCCCGCCGCTCGAAGTCATGCAGTTCGCGCACGACGCGCTCGCGCAGGTCACCGGCATCCGGTTGGTGCAATGTATTGTGCAGACGCGCCAGCAATTGCAGCAGCGGCGCCGCGGCGGCAGCCAACGGCGTCACGCTGATCGGCACCGCCCGCGTCGCATCTTCCTCGGTCGCGCTGGCGGCTGGCGCCACGACAGTCTGCCGTGCCGGCATAGCCGGATCCGCAGGGGGTGCCGCGGGGGGGACGACCCGGCGCCCGCCGGGAACCGGGCGGATCACAGTGCGATCGTCGTCGGGTTCAGAGAATGGATTGCCGCTCATCCGCCTCTCCCCCAAGTGTAGGCGTTGGACGGATGGTGTTCACGGCCCGACCATTTCCGTCCCCGACGATATCCCGGCGCCAGCTTAGCATGTCAGCGGTCGTATTGGGCCAAGCCGTAATTCTGCATTACCCATTTAAGCGTGTATCCATAGGCCGGATCGGTCGCATAGACACCGGTCAGTGCGTCGGCGAATGCTTCCGGGTCCTGCTTCACCTTCATTGCATCGCCATACGCCGGCGCGGTTGCCAATAAGCGGCCGTGCTCATCAAATGCTTGTGAGAGCGAATCGAAGACACGGAATTTGGCCGTCATCACCACAGTCTCGCCGTTGATCACCTCGCGCGTCGGACTTTCCACCGCCGGCTGGTCGGCGACAGCCTTTATGCCGAATGGATTGTTGCTGCCTGGTGGCATGGAGGCGCCCCAGGCGCTCTCGACTGCCCATTGCGCGACCGTGATGGAAGCCGGCACGCTCCAGCGATTGCGCGACGCGATCGCCGCATCGGCAACCTCCTGCGGTATCTTGCCGAAATGGCCGCCTGACGTGGGCGGTGCAGCATTCACCAACGGCCGGGCCGCAAGCGAATAGTAGGTGGCACTCCCTGGATCGACCCGTCCACTCGGCGGCAGCATGTTCAGGAACACCACCTGGTAGGCTTCTATGGCCAGGGTAAGCCCAACATCAGCGACACCGTTGATCAGGACCGGTGCATGCGGCTCGAGAAGCCTGTCGTTCAGCAGCGACTGGATGACGAATACATCGCCCGGCTTGTTCACACCGTTGCGCCCGACAGAAGTGACGATTGGCGGTGCGATTCGGCCCATCTCGTCTACGCTCAGAACTGTCGGTGACGGAACCAGGCCCACGCCTACCTCACATGCAGCAGCTTCGGTGTATCCTGCGTCGTTGGCTGCCGACTGCCAACACGAACCTGAATTTGGCAGGGCAATCGAGCCGCTGCATCCGAAGCCGCCACCACACTCAGCGCGTCAGCGCCACCACCATGCGCGCTGCGGCAGCGGCGATCCGCGCCACCGCGGACACATCCACCGCATGCGGCCAACGGTCCTGCGGCAGATGGAACAGGGGATTGCTGCCGACCAGAGTGACGTACCGGCCGCCGGCGCGGTGGATGTCGCGTGTTTCACCACTCGGCACCTGCGATGCGGGCGCAATCAGGTCCAGCGTCTGTCCGGCTTTCGCCAGTTCCGCCGCGGCCAGTGCACGCAACTCGTTGTCTGCCGACATCAGCGACAGCTTGCCGCCGGTCGCGCCCAGGTTGGCGCCCCAATGCACCCAGACCGCGCCGCTCTGATCGACCGGACGCTCCCAGCCTGGCCGGCGCGCGATGAATTCGTCCAGCCCGAGATGGCCCAGTTCGTGTCCGCTGTTGGCCGTCAGCACCACGTCGCAGGCCGGCGCATCGCCGAGCAATGCGCGCAGGCATTCAAGCCAACACACCAGGCCGCCGCCGCGTTCGGCGGTGGACTGCCACCAGGAACTGCGCGGCGTCATCACGACGACCGGCGGGCGCACACCGCCGCGGCCGGACAAAGTGACGACGATGTTCCGTGCAGTAGTCGATATGCGCCGATAATCCACGACCACGTGTGCCACGCTCCCACGTGCCGCAGCGGCAAGCAGCGTATCGCCCGCTTCGCTGCCGACGTGAATCGCAGGGGCGCCGTACGGTTCACGGAATTGCTCCGCGTTCAGCAGGCCCATACCGGGCTCGACGCCGCGACACACGATTACCAGCGCGCGGTGCGACGAATTTCGGCGCAGTGTTCGATACTCGCCGCCGTAGACCGCCTGTGGCGACAACTCGGCGACGCCGATCGCCGCATCTCCGCCCGCCGGCCCGAGTGGCCCGGTGATGCCGACCGCCCCGGTCGCTGGGGCGTCGAACACCGGCACTCCGTCGATGCGCACGCCATCCAGTTCGATACACGCTCTTGCCGGATCTATCCTATCCAGCGCGAAAGTCTCGCTGGCGACCTCCGCGCCGAATGACGTCGCCTCCCGCGTCAGCCACGCCGCGCCGGCTTCGTCGCCGTCGGTGCCGGTGCGGTGGAACCCCTGCGAGTCCCACGCACGCAGCCAGATCTCAGCGGCGACCGGCATTATTCGCGCATCGCCCGCGTGCGCTTGCCGGCGGGACGATCCCAACAACGGTGCAGCCATTCATGCACCTTCGGCCACTTCCCGAGGTCGAAGGACAGCGCGCGATACATCGCCGCGGCGACGTTCAGATCGGCCACGGTGAACTCGTCGCCCGCCAGCCATCGTGACTGCCCCAGTGCGATCTCCAGCACACCGAGCGCGGGGGCGATCTCTTCCCAGGCGGCTCGGGCGACGGCGGGATCGCGCTGCGGCTCCGGCAGGGCGAAGGCGTTGTTGGCGTAGAGGGTCATTTGGCGGTCCAGCCGATCCGTCTCCCAGAAGCTCCACTGCCAGGCGCGGGCCTCGCTCCTGGCATCGTTCGGATAGAGCTTGCCGTGCTTCTTCGCCAGATACAGGTTGATCGCCATCGATTCCGACAGCACAAACCCATCGTCCTCGATCGTCGGCACGCGACCGTTCGGGTTCAGCGCCAGGTATTCCGCAGAGCAGGTGGCCGGCGCGCGCGGTGCCAGGTCGATGTGCTGGTAATTCAGGCCGAGTTCCTCGGCCATCCACAGGGTACGCGTGGCGCGTGAGCGGGCCGAACCATGGATGCGGAGCATGCGTTTCCCCCTTAAGGTTATTTCCGGCAGCAGTGTGCTATGAAGCGCCTGCAAGCGGAAGCCACACGAGGAGAGCACCGATGACCGAGGCAAGACCGGTTCTGGCCGTGACCATGGGCGATCCTGCGGGCATCGGCCCGGAGATCGCGGTGCGCGCCCTGCTGGCGTCGGAGGTGCGGGACGTATCCCGCAGCTTCCTGATCGGCGACGCCCGCGTGCTCGAACGCGCCGTCGCGGTGTGCGGCCTGACCGCATCGCTGAACCGCATCGCCGGTCCGGAAGAGCTTGCCGACCGCCCCGGTGTGATCGATGTGATGCACCAACAGACGGCGGATCCCGCGGCGTTACAGATGGGCAAGGTGCAGGCGCTTGGCGGCGAGGCTGCCTACGCCGCGATCCGCACTTCGATCGAACTGGCGATGGCCGGGCGTGTCGCCGGCGTGGCCACGACGCCGATCAACAAGGAGTCGCTGAAGGCGGCGAAGATCCCATTCATTGGCCATACCGAGATGTTTGCCGACCAGACCGGTGCCCGTGAAGAGATGACGATGTTCACCATCAGCGGGCTGAAAATCTTCTTCCTGACCCGCCACCTGTCGCTGGTCGAGGCATGCCGGCAGATCACCCGCGACCGCACGTTGAAAGGCATTGAGAACAGCGTGAAGGCACTGCATCAGCTTGGCATCGAGACGCCACACCTGGCGGTGGCCGCACTGAACCCGCACGGCGGCGAGGACGGGCTGTTCGGCCGCGAGGAGATCGAGGCGATCAAGCCGGCGATCGAAGCCGCGCGGGCGCGTGGTATGCGGGTGAGTGGCCCGGTGCCGGCAGATTCAGTGTTCCACATGGCGCGCATCGGCCGCTACGACGCCGTGCTGTCGCTGTACCACGACCAGGGCCACATCGCCGCCAAGATGATGGACTTCGAGAAGACAGTCAGCGTGACGCTGGGCTTGCCGATCCTGCGCACCAGCGTCGATCACGGCACGGCGTTCGACATCGCCGGCACCGGAAAGGCGAGCGCAGTCAGCATGATCGAGGCGATCAAAGTTGCCGCGGAATACGCGGTCCGCGGCGTGCGGTTGGGAGACCACGTGGCAGCCGCCGCGGAGTAGGCCAAGATCTGTTCGAGTTTGGTGTCGGTCGCCTGAGCGGTATCGCGCCGCCATCATGCAGGGGTGCTCGCGGCTTCACCTTTAGATC
>DATAPW010000040.1:0-3095 GCA_036265005.1 Acetobacteraceae bacterium
GAAGCACGCACAGGTCGCAATCCGGCAACCGGCGAAACCCTGCAGATCGCTGCCAGCAAGAAGGTGGCCTTCCGGCCGGCCAAGGAACTCAAAGAAGCCGTCTGAGTCCTACATCCGCTCCGACACAACCAGGCAAGAGCGTCGGGCTGCAGCCGCAGCGGCTGCGTGGCGCGAGTAGGGCAGGGGACTTTACCGCGTGCAGCTTGATCGCGGACGGAGGCTCCGTCGTGGACCTCCCGCCTATTCCGGAATATTCATCTGCGGCCAAGATTTTGTCCTTGCCCAGCGATTCCGCGAGGCGGTACGATTCGGGCGCCAATTGCGGATAGCGAGCAATTGCCGGCCATTCGATTTGCCTGGAACCCGCTGCTCGTGGACTTGCGCCGCGAGGTATGCCCCGGTGCGCGTTGGCAGAGGCAGGGGCGTTGCTGGATGATGAGTGATGCTGAGGCCCAGAGGTTCGTTCGTGCCGCGCAGGCGCGGCTGGACTTTCAGAGGTCGCAGGCTCAGGTTCGCATCGACGACACCACCTGGGTATCCGGATTCGTCCGCGGCGCACCATATCCTCTGGCGCCCACATCCGAGCAGAGTAAGTACGCCGATCTGGCGGCACCGCTCCAGTAGCGGTGCTCCCTGGTAGCGTGCGCTGTCGGTTGTCGCTTCACAGCACCATTGTGAAGCCAAAGGGACGATCTGAGACCTGTCGACCAAATCGCTGCGGAGTTCTCTTTCTGTTCCCGACGTGATATAGCGAGGCATGGTGCTGCGCAAGATCATCCACGTCGACATGGACGCGTTCTATGCGTCCGTCGAACAGCGCGACAACCCTGATCTGCGTGGCCGACCGGTGGCGGTTGGCCACGCCGGCAAGCGAGGCGTGGTTGCCGCGGCCAGCTATGAAGCCCGCGCATTCGGCGTGCGCTCGGCCATGCCGTCCACTACGGCCATGCGGCGATGCGCCGAACTGGTGTTCGTGCTGCCGCGCTTTGAGGTCTACCGCACTGTCTCGCGCCAGATCCATGCGATTTTCAGCCATTATACAGCGCTGATCGAACCGCTCTCGCTCGATGAGGCCTATCTCGACGTCACGCAGGACCTGCGCGGATTGCGGACTGCGTCCGCTACAGCGAAAGAGATTCGCACGCGCATTCTCCAGGAGACCGGTCTCACCGCGTCGGCTGGCATCTCCTACAACAAGTTCCTTGCCAAGCTGGCATCCAGCCAACGCAAGCCGAATGGTCAATTCGTCATTACGCCGGAAATGGGGCCGGACTTCATCGCGTCACTGCCGATCGCCAGGTTCCATGGGGTTGGGCCTGTCACCGCGGCAAAGATGCAGCAGCTCGGCGTTCAGACGGGAGCGGATCTGAGAATGAAGTCGCTCGCCTTCCTGCAACGCCATTTCGGCAAATCGGCCGAATGGTATCTCGCCATCGCGAACGGCGAAGACGAAAGGCCGGTCATTGCCGACCGCCCGCGCAAGTCCTCCGGCTCGGAGACAACGTTCGCGAGGGATCTCACTTCAGCCGATGAAATCGAGTCCGGCACCAAGGCGATAGCCGACGAAGTCTGGGCCTGGTGTGAAAAGGCGAACGCTTTCGGCAGAACCGTTACCGTGAAGGTCAAGTTTGCCGACTTCCACCAGGTCACTCGAAGTCGCAGCTTTCCGGTAGCGATTGCGCGACGCGATCTGTTGCAGCAGGCGAGCGTCGAACTCGTGCGCATGCTGCTACCGACCGTGAAGGGCGTCCGCCTGCTCGGCGTCACCGTATCGAACTTCGATCGGACGCAGACCGGTTCCACCCTTGCGCTGCCGCTGTTGGACGCCGTCGAGGCGATTCCGCCGCCCGACGTTGCGTCGGTCATAGCGTCGACAGGTGCAGGTTGATGGTGCGGCGTGCAGGCAGCGCCGACCTGCCGCTTCACGGTGGCCGGATGCCACGATGGCTGAGCGATCGCATGACCAGGCTCGGCGCGGTGATCACCGAAGCCATCGTCCTGGAGTATGGCCGGGATGAGATGCTGCGCCGGTTGGCGCATCCGTTCTGGTTCCAGTCATTCGGTGCGGTGATGGGAATGGACTGGCATTCCTCCGGTATCACCACGAGCGTCATAGGAGCGTTGAAGCGCGGCCTGACACCTCTGTCGGGCGAGCTTGGCATCCATGTTTGCGGCGGGCGCGGCAGCCACTCGCGCCAGACGCCGTCTGAGCTTGTCGCGATCGGTGATCGGACTGGCTTAGACGGCACAGCGCTCGCCAGGGCGAGCCGGCTCGTCGCCAAGGTCGATAGCGCGGCGGTCCAGGACGGCTTTGACCTCTATCTCCACGGCTTCATCGTCACCGACGACGGACACTGGGTCGTGGTCCAGCAAGGCATGAACGGCGACCGCCGCCAGGCCCGGCGCTATCACTGGTTATCCGAAGGCCTTCAGAGCTTCGTCGACGAACCGCATTCTGCGATCGACGGTCTCGACCAGGGCATGATCGTCAATCTCACGGATCGGCGGGCAGACGCCTCGCGACAGCGCCAGCTCGACATTCTCGGCGAACTGGGCCCCGACGGAATTGAGCGGCAGTTTGCCAAGCTGCAGGGTGGCAGTGGCGTGGACGCGGGTCCGCGGACCCAACCCGTGTTGCCGCATCTCGTCATGCCCGCCCATCATGACGTCAGGCCGGAAGACATCGTCGCTCGACGCCTACACGGCAATCTCATGGCTGCTGCCGAATGCGGTCCGCAGGATTTTGCGGAGCTCTTGCTGGTGCCGGGCGTCGGCCCGCGAACCGTTCGGGCGTTAGCCCAGGTCGCGGAAGTCGTGCATGGCGCTCCCTACCGCTTCAGCGATCCAGCGCGGTTTTCCGTCGCCCACGGCGGCAAGGATCGGCATCCGTTTCCGGTGCCGCTGAAAGTATACGACCGCACTATCGAGGTGCTGAAGACTGCGGTGAGGAAGGCAAAGCTTGGCCAGTCCGAAGCGCTGGCGGCGATCGAGCGCCTGAACAGACAGGCCCGCCTCTTGGAACGGCAGGCAGGCGGGCCTTCGGTCGAGGCTTTGTTCGCGGACGAGCGCGCCCGTTCGCACGAATATGGCGGCCG
>DATAPW010000041.1:0-1985 GCA_036265005.1 Acetobacteraceae bacterium
TTGTCCGGCCCGCGCTTTGATTGCGGTCCCGCCATTTGGCATGGGTTGGATGGCGTCGGTCGCGCGCCGCACACGTCCGAGAGTGCTCACCTCGTAATCGGGATGAGCCGCGATAAGGCGCCAGACTTCGGTCATTACGGCATCATACTACAGGACCTCCATGGCAGACAATCAACCGCCGGGGCCGTGACGTGTCGGGCACCAACCAGCTCTTCGACCCGCTGCGCATTCAGCCGACGGACCCCGGGCAGGTCTCGCTGGCTGATGCGTGGTCGGCGAATACCAAGCTGCTGACGGACTACCTCGCACGCCAGCAGCAGGAGGCGCAGGACCAGGGCCTATGGACCGGCGGCCAGGTGTGGGAAGGCGGCCATCCGACTGCGGCCGGCGTGGTGAATGCGGCGGGACAAACCGCTCAGGGCGTGATGATGGGCACGACAGCGCCGGGTGACGTGGCGCCGGGCTTCACCGCGTTCCATGGCTCGCCGCACGACTTCGATGCGTTCGATACCAGCAAGATCGGCACCGGCGAGGGCGCGCAGGCGTATGGCCACGGGCTGTACTTCGCCGGCAACGAGGGCGTGGCGCGGAGTTACCGGGATACGCTGTCGGGCAACTCTCCGGACGCTGTGCACGATGCCCAGGGATTGCTCAGAGACAGTGGCGGCGACTTCGACAAAGCCAGCAGCATGAATACAGATATGTGGAAAGACCCAAACAGCGCGCCAGCGCAACAGGTCCAGAGAATACTTGATCACTGGCGGACCAACGGCACAGACTCGCTGCCGCCAACGGCCGGCCACATGTACGAGGTGAACATCGGCGCGGACCCGGCGCACTTCCTCGACTGGGACAAGCCGCTGAGCGAGCAATCCCAGCATGTGCAGGATGCGGTGGCGCAGATCGGAATCAAGCCAGCCACGTATGCCGTGCGGCCAGTCGATAATGGCTTCGTCGTGGATTACGAGGGCAAGACCTCACGCGTCTTTCCCACGCAAGACGCCGCACAGAATGCCGCGGCACAGACCGCCAAGATGCAGGGGAAAGACCCAACTGGCGCGGAAATGTATCGGCATACAGGCGACCCGGCTGCGGTGGCGCAGGCGCTGCATCAGGCCGGCATTCCCGGCATTCGCTACCTCGACCAAGGCTCGCGCGCTGCAGCTAACCTCACCATCACGCCGCCAACGCAGACTGTCAGCGGTAAGTGGATGGTGAAGGGCGACGACTACAACTCACAAGGCCAGCACTTCGACACTCAGGCAGAGGCGCAGAAATATCTCGCCGAACAGAACGCCAAGGCGACACGCAACCACGTGGTATTCGACGCCAACACCATCGACATCCTGCGCAAGTATGGCATCGCCGGCCTGATTGCAGGCGGCGGCGCGGCAGCGGCAACCGGAACCCAGCCGCAGCAGTAATCCCGAGGACACCATGGCAGACAATCAGCAGCTCGACGGCTTCCTGGCATCAGGAGGCCAGCCGGACGGCGCGCCGCCGCAGGAGCCCGCACAGCCGGCCGATCCATCGCCCGCACCGGAACCCTCGCCAAAGCCCGGCACGCCGCCCAGCACCCCGGCCAAGCCCGAGGCGGCACCGAAGAAGCCCGAGCCGGACGAGGACGAGGCGCTGGCTCAGCACGTCCAGGGTGGCGACAACCGCACCGTGCCGTTCTCCGCGCTCGAGAAGGTGCGTAACGACTGGAAGAGCAAGGCGGCCGCGCACGAAGCCCGCGCCGAGCTGCTCGCCCGCCAGCTCGAGGAGGCCAAGCGACCACCGCCAGCGCCGCCACCCGTGCCGCAGCCGATGTTCACCCCGCCGCCCGACTTCCAGCAGGACCCGAACGGCTGGGCCAACAACTTCGCGCAGAACCAGCAACGGGCGATGCTCAATGAGCGGCTGAACGTCTCTGAGATCTACGCGCGGGATAAGATCGGCGACGACCTCGACAAGTACGTCACCGAGTTCAAGGCAGCGGCCGA
>DATAPW010000042.1:0-60992 GCA_036265005.1 Acetobacteraceae bacterium
CCTTCGCCCAGTTCAAAGCGGCGGTGGACGGCTTCTTCAGCAATATCGCCAGCTACCACGATGAAATCCGCACCCTGATCTCCGGCGCCTTCCATTTCATCGGCACACAGAACCCCCAGGCTCCCTGAGAGCAAGGGTATACCAAAGCTCATTGATCAGAACCCATTGCCCAGTCTCAGAGCCCGACGGACATGATCGTTAGGATGTCCCCAATTTTTGGGACATTTCCGAGCACAGGAGGCCGAGCGGCTGGGGTCCGGATTGACGTCCGTGGCGGCATCCAATTCTTATCGCGTCCATCTGCGGTTGAGAACCTTACTTGCTTACCTTCTTGTACCGTCGTGAAAGGACCTGGTCGTCGGCTCATAGCCCCTGACGGGGAACATTGTCGCAATGTAATGCCACGCCCAGCATGGGATAACAGGCAGCATGGCAGACTGCGTCCCCGCGATTGCCCGACTCGGACCCTGACGGCTACAAACTTGCAGGTACCAGCAGGCGATTTGCCACTCGTCGGCATTCTCCGAGCATTCGGACCGCACTGGGAACCTTACTGTGAGCCCGCTAGCGCCAGTCACGCCTTTGACCCGCGAACGCATCGCCAGGGAGTTCGACGACCGCGGGCCCGAGGCCTGCATGGCGGAGATCATCGAGGACCTGCGGCGCAACAATCCCGAGTTGCTCGACATGGCATCGCGCTGTGCCCACAGCCTGGGGAACGATCGCCGGATCATGCTGGGTTTCGGCATGTTCTACCGCCTGATCCTGTCGCCGGCGACGCCGGATGCCGAACGCGCGATGCTGAGCCCCCTGCCCCGTGTGACGCCGGAGACGCGCGACATGATCGTGTGGCAGATGGACCACAAGGGCAGCGAAGCCTTTACCATGGAGATCATCGCGGACCTCGAGCAGAACAATCCGGAGCTGCTCCGGATGGCGCATGATTTCGCCGAACGCCAGGTGGATTACCTGCTGGTCATGCAGGGGTTCGCCCTATTCTACAAATCATTGATCGACCAGTCCGCCGCCGACCGCTGCCGACTACACTAGTAGCGGTCGTTGGCGGTGCATCAGGCTGTCAGCTTGCAGCGAACGATGCGGCTGTGCAAATGCTTCAGTCTCGGTGGAGGATGGGCTGGCGCTTTCGTTCGCGGATTGCGGTTGCGCTGCAGTGCTGTGCAATCTGTGGCCGATGTTCTTCCCTGAACCGGTGGGGCCTCTTCGAGTTTCGTCGCTCGCTTCGCCCAGGCAGTCGCGTGGCCGTCTCGGTCAACACCGTCGTCGAGCGCTCTTATAGGCACCAGATCGACGCAATCACAGCACGACATATCCCAGGGTTGGCCGAGGCCCTCACTCGCACTTTCGCGCTCGGCGAAGCATCGCGAGTTCGGTTTCTCTTCAATGAGGCCGGCTTCGCGGACATCGAGACCCGTACTGTGAGGCACGCGTTCGTGCTGTCGTCATTCGATGTTTATGACGGCCCCTTTGAACGTGGTGGGGCGTCCACTGGCCAGGCACTCGCAGCACTGCCGGAGGGAGTTCGCCGCGCCGTGCGGGAGGAGGTGTGGCGCTACATCGCCGACGATGGCGGGCCTATTCGAGGCGGAGGCGGAGTATCGGATCGCCAATGCGCGAAGGTGGCGGGGTGAACTGAAGAGGAGGGCCGGCAGCGTCGGTGCACGAGTTCCGCGCATCGGCAGCATTTGGTTGAGGGCGGCTGGAGCCAGCAGGTCGCCTACCGCCGTTCATGGTGGATTGCGGACTTTCCCGAATGGTTTTTTGCCTGCACGCCGACGCGCTTCGCGGCACCGCATCGCCCAGCAGACACCAATCTGATGTCCCGGAGAGAGATGGTTCCGGTAACCACAACGGATATATGGCGCGGTTCGTTCAGATCGCTTCCAGTGTCGCAGGTCTTGCGGATGTCCTATGCTCGACCGATTGCCTGCCACGACTATTCCGCAATAGGTCTAACACATTGCCAACCTGGTACACCAATTGGATCGCGAGGTTGCCGCTGGTGCTATCGACGGTCCTGATTCACGTCAGTGGCCTCGCCGCGATAAAGAACAGGGCTATCGACCTGGTGGAGCAAGCGACCGCCCGCGGTAGTCGCAGCTTCGTTTTGTGCTGATGATCGGTTGCACCGTCGTGCTGGTCACCGTGCTGCATGCGATTGATGCCGCCGTCTGGGGCATCGCCTATCTATTATTGTGTGCGGTTCCGGATTCGCATTCGGCCATGCTGTATTCACTGGGCGCGATGACCACGTACGGCAACCCAGTGTCAATCTTGAACCCCAATGGCAGTTGATGGGCGTGGTGGAATCCCTCAATGGCGTCATCTTGTTCGGTTTCACGGTCGCCACCGCTGTTCTCAATCAACGACAGAATCCCGGCCGGGACCCGCAAGAGAGCACGCCGTGACTAGTTGACGAATGTCCTGCTCTGCCTTTCGCCGCCGAATGTCGGCGCAGGGTCGACAAGAGCCACGGGCAGCAGTCAACCTGGACGTGGCAGATGGGTGGGAATCGGTTATTGCAGATCGATTGAACGGGTGGCGCCTTTGGGCACCCTTAACGGCCCGTGCCACCGGACCGACTGGCTACAGCGCCTGCCCGGGAGGGACAACCATGCACGGCTGCAGGCTGGCCGCCAGTCTGGCACAAGCAGCGCTTGCTGCATTGGCAGACAGATTGCCAAGCCGCGCCCGGTACACAACCCTCCCGCCAAAGGGCGAGGTCGGCAGAAGCTCGATCTGAGCGGTGGTGACGAGATCTCCTAGTGCTTCGTGAACGCCGTTGGCGATCTCACGGGCCTGTACCTGACTGCTGAATGCACCAACTTGGATCGCCCAAGCGCCACCGCTTGCCGTTGCTGAAATCAATGCCGCCGGCGCGGTTGCCGCAAGAGCGCTGGCCGACCCGACAGGCGCAGCGTGCTGGTAAAGCGAGGACCGCGACGTAACGGCAGCCGTTGTAGTTGTTTGCGGGCAAGGACGGGACGGATCGTAGGCAGCATCGGAATCGCACCCACTGGCGGTCGTCACCACGACTGGCGCGGTGGCAGTCAGTGCAGGGGTGGGTGCGCATGGCCGGTCAGGATCATAGGCAGCATCCTGGTCGCACGCTTCGACCGTACGGGAGGCCACTGCAACAGGCGCAGTGACCGCCGGATCCCGGGGCACATTTCCACCTTGCGCATATACCGCGAGTGGACCGGTCATATGGCCACTGCCGCCGAGGCGCGGGGCTATCGAAGCAACATAGTTGACGGTTTCATCGGGCAGCGAGTCGCTGCCATTGAGGTAGCTTTCCAGACGATACGGCCCTGCATTGTAGGCCGCGAGAAAGCCGGGTGCGCCGTAGCGGTCGTACATCTCGCGAATATACGCCGCACCGGCCATGATATTGTCGTGTGGCTCGAAGGGATCGCCACCCAACGCATAACGCACGCGCAGTTCGTCGAACGTGTCAGGCATGATCTGCATCAGCCCCATGGCGCCCGCGGACGAGACCGCCTGCTCCTGGCCATCGGATTCCTGGCGCATCACCTCCCGGATCCACTGCTCGGGTACGCCGTATCGTTCCGACGCTTCGCGGATGTAGGGTCCCCAGGGATCCGCTGGCGTCCCTGGCGGCGGATAGTATCGGGTGGGCCCTGCGTAGGCGCGGCCGTGCCGGTGGGCAGTCGGCCCATAGCCACTCGTGCAAGCTCCAAGCAGGCAGAGCAGAGCCAAAGTCGAGGCAACACGTAGCCGGATAAGAGGAGCGGCTGAGGGTAAGGGGCGCACTCGCGGCAGCATCCGGGGCTCTAACGGTGTGGTGCGTCATGATGCCAGGAAGCAGCGGCGGCGGAGCAATCTTTTTCCGCCGGCGGTAATCTTTTGGCCGGGCTAAGTGACCTCTGCGCAACGACAGGGACGGTGGCCGTCATTCGAGGCGCACGGATAGCTGACGAAACGGGCAGGAGAAAGGGTCACGCCCCAAGGCTAGCCGACTCATGCTTGAGGCTGCATACCTTCGGCCGTTTCCGCTTTGGGGCCGAAAGCGGCGGTGCGGCGGCGATGGCCGGGATACGCCCGACCATGACGATGGAAGGTCAGCCCGCTTCGGGCCTCACACCTCGGGCAGCCGGCGCGGCTTGCCGGCATCATCCACCGCCACCAGCACGAACTCCGCCGCGGTCACCCGCACCCGCGCGCCCTGCCCGCGCCGCAGCACCCAGGCCTCGACGCTTAGCGTGATCGAGCTGCGCCCGGTGCGGATGATGTCGGTGTAGACGCACACCACATCGCCCACCTTCACCGGCTGCAGGAAGCTCAGGTTGGACACCGCGGCGGTGGCGACGCGTCCCTTGGCGCGCGTGCCGGCGGACACCCCCGCAGCGAGGTCCATCAGCGACATGATCCAGCCGCCGAAGATGTCGCCGGCGGGATTGGTATCGGCAGGCATTGCGACGGTGCGCAGCGACAGCTCGCCGGTCGGCTGGGTCGCGACATTCGTCACGGCGCGGTCTCCTTGGTAGGATCGCCTCCATGTTGGGGCGGAATGCCGCGGAGGGCGAGGCATGAACGAGCAATCGGCCGTGATCGAGCAACCGGTGCTGCGACGCGATGCGGACGGCGTGGCCTGGCTCACGTTGAACCGGCCGGCCGCGCGCAACGCCTTGTCGCTCGGGCTGATGCAGGCGCTGCTGGACGCGCTGGACGCGATCGCCGCGGACCCCGGAACCAAGGCGGTGGTGATCGGCGGCGCCGGCGCGGCATTCTGCGCCGGCCACGACCTGCGCGAGATGCGCGCCACCCCCGAGCGCGCCGCCTACCAGGCGACGTTCGCGCTGTGCTCGCAGCTGATGACGCGCATCGTGCGGCTGGCGAAACCGGTGATCGCGCGGGTGCACGGCGTGGCCACCGCGGCGGGCTGCCAGCTGGTGGCGAGCTGCGACCTCGCTGTTGCGGCGGCCACGTCGCGGTTCGCCACGCCGGGGGTGAACATCGGCCTGTTCTGCTCCACCCCGATGGTCGCCCTGTCGCGCGCCGTCGGGCGCAAGGCGGCGATGGAGATGCTGCTGACCGGCGAACTGATCGACGCGCCGCGGGCACATGCGCTCGGGCTGGTCAACCGCGTAGTGCCGGATGGAGAGCTGGATACGGCGGTCGCGGCGTTGGCCGGGCAGATCGTGGCAAAAAGCCCGCTCACTTTGGCGATCGGCAAGGAGGCGTTCTACCGCCAGGCCGAAATGGGACTGGACGAGGCCTATGCCTATGCCTCGGAGGTGATGACCCGGAACATGCTGGCGCGCGACGCGGCCGAAGGGATCGATGCATTCCTGGGCAAGCGCACGCCGGTGTGGACCGGCACTTGATTTCGCGCCCCGCCGATCATTGATCTCATTATCGATGGCCAAAGATCCCTACGAAACCCTCGGCGTGCAGAAGACCGATAGCGAAGCGGTGATCCGCTCTGCCTATCGGAAGCTTGCCAAACGCCACCACCCCGACGTGAACCCCGGCAAGCCGGAGGCGGCGGAGCGCTTCAAGGAGATCAGCGCGGCGTACGACATCCTGTCGGACAAGGAGAAGCGCGCCCGCTACGACCGCGGCGAGATCGACGCCGCCGGCAACGAGGTGCCGCCGCAGCGGCCGTTCTACCGTGATTTCAGCGATGCTGCCGGCCGCGAGAAATACCAGGCCGGCGCCGGCCTGAACGAGGAGGACCTGGAGAGCATCTTCGCCCAGGCATTCGGCGGCGCCAGGACGGCTGGCACGCGTGGCGGAAGGCGGTTCTCGATGCGCGGCCAGGATGCCCGCTACCAGCTCAGCATCGACTTCCTCGACGCCGCCAACGGTACCACCCGCCGGGTCACCCTGCCCGACGGGCGCACCCTGGATGTGCGCATTCCGGCCGGCGTTCGGGACGGCCAGGTTATCCGGCTGCGCGGCCAGGGCATGCCGGGGATCGGCGACGGCGCGCCCGGCGATGCGCTGGTGGAGGTCACCGTCGCGCCGCATCCGCAGTTTCGCCGCGAGGGCGATGACATCATCGTCGAGCTGCCGGTGACCCTGCAGGAGGCGGTACTCGGCGCCACGTTGGAAGTGCCGACGATCAAGGGCCCGGTGCGACTGACGGTTCCGCCGCATTCCGGCACCGGCACGCGGCTGCGGCTGCGCGGGCGCGGAATCGGCGCCAACGGCCACCAGTTCGTCGAACTGCATCCCGTCGTGCCGCCGGGCGAGGAGCCGGAGTTGGCGGAATTCCTCAAGACCTGGAAGCCGCGCCATTTGTTCAATCCTCGCGCCGACATGGAGGAGGCCAAGTGATGGACATCACCGCGGTCACCGCCCTGTTCGTCGACCTGCCTCAGGTCGAGCTGGTCAGCTGGGTCGAGCGCGGCTGGGTGCTGCCCGACACGGCGGAGTCCGGCTTCGAGTTCCACGAGATCGACATCGCCCGGGTTCGCCTGATCCACGACCTGCGGCGCGACATGGATGTCGGCGAGGACGCCATCCCGCTGGTGCTATCGCTGCTGGACCAGGTGTACGAACTGCGCAGCACGCTGAAGACGGTGCTGCGCATACTGGAAGCCCAGCCGGCCGACGTGCGCACGGCGGTGCTCGAAGCGTTGCGACCGCGCGTTCCGTGAGGTTCAACCACTGATGAACACGGATGAACACTGATAGGTTGATCTTGTCCGTGTGTTTCTGTGTTCATCCGTGGTTCAGGAATTCTTTTACTGTATCCGCGATTTAAGACTGTTACTGTTTCTTTCGTCAGCGAATATTGGGCAAGTTCGAGCCACGGAGGCACCCTGCGGCGCTGTCGATTTCGTGCTCGCGCGAGGCTTCGCAGCGCGGAATCCCACTTGGACGCGCAACGAATGCTGGCTACATGTCGCGTCGTTGCCAATGCCATTTGGGGGGGAAACCGTGTCGGGAAAGCAAGGCGTCTACTTGCCGCCAGGCCTGCGCAACCGGAACAACGCGCAGATGGACACCACGGACAATGTCGTCCGCGTCTTCAAGGACAATGGCTGGTTCAATCCGAGCGGCGGCGGCGACCTGTATCTCAATCCCTGGGGGACCTCGCAACATCCGCACTTCCACATGCGGGTGAACGGCTATCACATCACCAAGAACGAGGATGTGCGCAATGCCATCCTGTTCCTGTCATGGAGTACCGGCGAGCAGGCGAGCGGCGTCCCGGCGTGGAAGCTGTACGACCGCAATGCGCATATCTTCGACAAGGACTGGGAACGCGGCTACCAGCGGATCGCGGGGATGCGGGCATCCTCGGTGACCCAGGCGAAGGACTGGGTGTTCGACGAGATCGGCAAGATCATGGACTACCTGCACAAGAACCGCTGACCGCCGAGGCGAGGCGTCACGGCTTGGCGTTCTGCCGGTTCTGCTCCAGTTGCTCCGGGGTGAGCTGGAACCCGGCAAGCAGCCCATAGGCCGCGCCCGACTTGGTCGAACTGATCGGCAGGATCAGGTTCTGGTCGTCGCTGTTCACCACCATGCGGTCCACGTTGGACGGGAACGTCACGCGCAGCCGGTAGATGTGCTTGTCCAGGATCTCGCCGCCCTCGGTGACGGCGAGGAACACCGGCACTTCGCCGTCGCGCCCCTGCATGGCGGGCCCGCGCGTCAACTCAACCGAGATTGCCACCGTCGTGGCGAGCTGGTCCTTTTTGTCGCCCGGCTTGCAGCTTCCGTGCATGCCAACGATGCGGGCGTGCAGCACCAGATCGGTGAAGTCGTGCCGGCCGCCCGGCGCATTGGAGGCGCGGTAGAGATCCAGGTTGGCCGCATCGCCCAGGAACGCCTGGCGCGGACAGGGCGGCGCGAACTCGTTGCGTGCCGGCCCGCAATCGGCCAGCACCGGCAACAGCGCGGCCAGCAGGACGGCGCGCGTGGCCCATGCGAGGATCGACGGTGAAGCGGGCATCAGGAACTCCGGACTGCGGCGGGCGCTTCTTGCAGCACCGTGGTCGTTGCCGGCAAGAGAGGGGACCGGCATAGTGCGCGCCACCGGCCAGATCGACAACACGCAGCGGGAGGACCTCATTTTTCAGCTTTTCGTCGCGCCGGCCTGATCCCTATGGCGGTCTATACCGAGGTCACCGACGAGGCGCTGGCAGCCTTCCTGGCCGACTACGACATCGGTCGCATGGTGGCGTTCCGCGGCATCGCCGAGGGGGTGGAGAACAGCAACTACTCGCTGCGCACGACGGCCGGCGATTTCATCCTGACGCTGTACGAGAAGCGGGTGGATCCGGCGGAACTGCCGTGGTTTCTCGGCCTGATGGAGCACTTGGCGCGTCACGGCATTGCCTGTCCGCTGCCGGTGCACGGGCACGACGGGGTTGCGCTGCGCCGGCTGTGCGGCCGGCACGCCGCGATCACCACGTTCCTGCCCGGCGTCTGGCCGCGCCGCGTGCGGCCGGAGCATTGCGCGCCGGTGGGCGCCGCGCTGGCCGCATTGCACGTGGCCGGGCAGGAATACGCGCCGAGGCGGCGGAATGCCCTCGGCCCAGCCGGCTGGCCGCCGCTGCTGGAGCGCGCCCGCGCACGCGCCGACGAGGTGCAGCCGGAACTGGCGAACGAACTCGATCGGGCGCTGGCGGGCATTCTCGAGCGCTGGCCGCACGACCTGCCGGTCGGCCACATCCACGCCGACCTGTTTCCCGACAATGTGTTCTTCCTGGACGGCCGACTGTCCGGCCTGATCGACTTCTATTTCGCCGCCACCGACACCCTGGCGTACGACGTCGCGGTGTGCCTGAACGCCTGGTGCTTCGAGCCGGACTTTTCGTTCAACGTGACCAAGGCGCGCTCGCTGCTGTCCGCCTATGCTGCGACGCGGGCGCTGTCCACCGCAGAGCGCGCGTCGTTGCCCGTGCTGTGCCAGGGCGCCGCGATGCGTTTCCTGCTGACGCGGCTGTACGACTGGCTGAACACGCCGCCCGGCGCGATGGTGACGCGCAAGGATCCGGTCGAGTATCTGCGCCGCCTGCGCTTCCATCTCTCGGCGCGCAGCGAGGCCGCCTATGGCATCTGAAGACGTCACCGTCACACCCGGCCCGGCAGCGGCCGAGGTGGTGGAGATCTGGACCGATGGCGGCTGCAAGCCGAACCCGGGGCCAGGCGGCTGGGCAGCGATCCTGCGTTTCCGCGGCGTCGAGCGCGAGTTGTCGGGTGCCGAACCGGCGACGACCAACAACCGCATGGAACTCACCGCGGCGACCAAGGCGCTGGCCACACTGAAGCGACCGTGCCGTGTGGTGCTGCACACCGACAGCGAGTACGTCCGCAACGGCATCACGCGCTGGCACACCGGGTGGGTACGCCGCAACTGGCGCAACGCCGCCGGTGATCCGGTGAAGAACATGGATCTGTGGCGCCTGCTGCTGGACGCCGCCGCCGCGCACCAGATCGAATGGCGCTGGGTGCGCGGCCATTCCGGCGACCCGATGAACGAACGCGCCGATGTCCTGGCGACGGCGGCGCGCGAGGCCATGAGCCGCGGCTGACCGGATCGGCGGTCAACCCGATGGGCGGTTAACCCGATGGACGGTTAACCGGGCGGAAAGATCGCTTCGGCAATAGGGACGCGAGGTCACCCGGCTGATCAACGGTGACCGAGGCAGGCCCGATGCAATCGCGAGACATCGCCGTGACGCGCCCAGCCAGCCTGCGTGGCCTCGCCGGCCCGCTGGTCGAAAGCGACCTGATCGCCTTGGCGGTCGCTCGCAACACCAACCTGCTGTTCGCCAACCGCGCGTTCTGCACCTTGTTCGGCCGCGAAGACGGACTGCTCGGCCTGCCGGTGATCGAGCTGGTAATTGCCGCGCATCGCGAGCGGCTGGCGCAGGCGCTGGGACTGGCCGGCGGCGCAGGCACCGATTGCATCGCCAGCGTCGTGCGGGCCGATGGCAGCGTGATCGATGCCGAATTGCGGCTTGGCGAGATCGTCCACGACAATCAGACGCTGATCGCGATCTCCGCCCGCGATGTGACGGAACGGCGCCGGACCGAGGCACAGCTCGGGCTGCTCGCCTACACCGATCCGCTGACCGGCCTGGCGAACCGCGCGATGTTCGCCGACCAGCTTCGCCAGGTCGCGCTGCGGGCGCGCCGAGCCGGGCAGATCTTTGCCCTGCTGATGCTCGACCTCGACGGGTTCAAGGCGGTGAACGACCGCCATGGCCATGAGGCGGGCGATCACCTGTTGCGGCAGATCGCGCACAGCTTCGCGGCATGCCTGCGCGAAACGGACAGCGTGGCGCGGCTGGGCGGCGATGAGTTCGTCGTGCTGCTGTCGCGGCTCAACCTGCGGGCCGATGCCGTTGCGGTCGCCAACCGGTTGATCCGGGCCGCGGCGCAACCCGTCAGCCTGGGCATGCATGAGGTGCAAATGGGAACCAGCGTCGGCATCGCCCTGTTCCCCGAACACGCCGGCACGGTCGATCTGCTGCTCGCGGCCGCCGACACCGCGTTGTACTCTGCGAAACGCGAAGGACGCGGCCGCTATGCCTGGGCATCCGCGGCGACCGCCGCCGGGTCCGGGCCGCCGGCGTTGCTGTGGAACGCCACGCACGAGGTCGGCATCCATGAGATCGACGAACAGCACGCCCGGCTTGCCGGATTGCTGAACGACCTGGTCGGCGCGCTGCGGAACGGTGAAGACCACACCACGATCTTTCGCGAGATCATCCGCTACACGGAATTCCATTTCGCCAGCGAAGAGCGGCTGATGGCACAATACAATTATGCCGACTCGGAGGCGCATCGCGACCTGCATCGGCGCCTGCTCGACGACATCCGCAATCTCGGGCTGGAACACGAGGGATTCAGCGTCAGCCTGATCCTGCGCTATTTGCAGGAATGGCTGCTGCGGCATGTCGATGGCGCCGACCGGGAGCTTGCCCGGGCGCTGGTCGCGCGCGGGGTCGGCTGAATACGATCGAAGCGGGCAGTCAAACAAGGTTCCACACAGAGAACGCCGAGGTGGTCCTCGGTGTGCTCTGTGTGTGCCCTTCCTCGCCTGCCCCCGCTATGGTGAAGGGGAATCGCTTTTCGCCCGGCGGGTTCTCTTGTAACGTCGCGTTACGAGCAACCCCCTTGCGGGAGCGCCAATCGTGGTTGCAACGAAACCATCGGGCCGTCGTTTTCAACTCGTTCTAATCAAGCCGTCGCATTATGACGACGATGGCTATGTCGTGCAGTGGCTGCGTTCGTCGATCCCGTCCAACTCGTTGGCGGTGATGTACACCCTGGCCGCCGATGCCGCATCGCGCCAGCCGCTCGGGCCGGACGTCGCGATCGACATCACCGCGTTCGACGAGACCAACACGCGGGTCAACGTCAAAAAGCTGATCGCCCAACTGCGGCGTTACGATGATTTTGGCATGATCGGCCTGGTCGGCGTGCAGTCGAACCAGTTTCCGCGCGCACTGGAGATCGCGCGGCCATTCCGCGCGGCGGGAATTCCGGTGGTGATGGGCGGCTTTCATGTCTCCGGCTGCCTGGCGATGCTGCCGGAGATGCAGCCCGACCTGCAGGCGGCGCTCGACCTCGGCGTGACCCTGTTCGCCGGCGAGGCCGAGGGCAGGCTCGAGACGCTGCTGCGCGACGTCGCCGCGGGGGCGCTGGCGCCGATCTACAATTACCTCGACGATCTGCCGGCGCTGGAGGACGCGCCGACGCCGTTCCTGCCGCGCGCGGTGATCGGCCGCACCATCAAGCATCATGCCAGCTTCGACGCCGGCCGCGGCTGTCCGTTCCAGTGTTCGTTCTGCACCATCATCAACGTGCAGGGCCGCAAGTCGCGGCGGCGTTCGCCGGACGATGTGGAGCGGCTGATCAAGCAGCATTGGGCCGAAGGGGTGCGGCGGTTCTTCATCACCGACGATAATTTCGCACGCAACAAGGACTGGGAGGCGATCTTCGATCGCATCATCCAGATCCGCGAACGCGACAAGATCAAGGTACGGCTGATCATCCAGGTGGATACGCTGTGCCACAAGCTGCCGAATTTCGTGGCGAAGGCGGCGCGCGCCGGCGTGACGCGGGTGTTCATCGGGCTGGAGAACATCAATCCGACCAACCTGCTGCAGGCGAAGAAGCGGCAGAATCGCATCACCGAATATCGCACCATGCTGCTGGACTGGAAGCGCGCCGGCGTCATCACCTATGCCGGTTACATCCTGGGCTTTCCGGCGGATACGCCGGAATCGATCCGCCGCGACATCGAGATCATCAAGAAGGAACTGCCGCTCGACATATTGGAGTTCTTTTGCCTGACGCCGCTGCCCGGCTCCGAGGACCACAAGGTGCTGTGGCAGAAAGGGGCGTGGATGGACCCCGACATGAACAAGTACGACCTCGAGCATGTGGTGGCCGACCATCCTTTGATGAGCCACGCGGCATGGCACGAGGTGTATCGCAGCGCGTGGCAGGCGTACTACACGCCCGAGCACATGACGACGATATTGCGCCGCGCGGCGGCGTCCGGCATGGGGATGCACCGGCTGGCGGCGGTGCTGTTCTTTTTCTCCAGCTATCCCGCGGTGGAGAAGCTGCATCCGCTGCAAGGCGGCATCTTCCGGTTGAAGTACCGCCGCGACCGGCGTCCGACATTTCCGATGGAACCGGTCTGGGCGTTCTATCCGAAATACTGGTGGGAAACCGCGAGCAAGCATGTACGCATGGCGCAGCGCTGGTTCGCCATCGACTTCATGCGCCGCCGCATCCTGCGCGATCCGCAGCACCGCGCTTACATGGACCAGGCGCTGACCGCGGTGGCCGACGATGATGCGGAGACGCTGGACCTGCTGACGCAGAACGACGCGGCGCGGCGCGAGGTGGATCGAGCGAAGCGCATCGGCCGGCCGAAGGTCGCGGTGGGGGTCTAGGTCCCATCGCGTTGACCAACCCATCCGCCAGTTGCCCCCGTCACCCTCGCGAAGGTGAGGGGCCAGGCACGCAGCATGGGTGGCACACGCCTGGCCCTAGCCTTCGCCAGGGTGACGGAGGGAGCCAAGAACGACCGTGGGCGGCGATGCGCAGCGATGCGCATGACCCCAGGTTGCCGGCGCGATCACCCCCGACCAGATAGCTCCGCCAGCAGCCGCGCGAGGTTCTTGCCGACCTTGCCCAATGCCTCATCCCAGGTGAACAGGCCGAACCGATCCAACTCGGGCACCAGCGCACCACCCGGCAATGCGAACATGGAACTGCAGCTGAGCTGATCGGGCGCCGGCATCGTCGCAGGCATCCAGCGGAACAACGCAAGGTCCTTGTCGCGGAGGTAGGGATGCACGCCGAGGTCCTGCAGGTCGGCTGCCGCGACGCGAAGGCCGGTCTCCTCGAACAGCTCGCGCACGGCAGCCGCCACCAGGGATTCGCCCGGCTCGGCCATGCCCTTCGGAATGTCCCAGCGCGGCGAACGCGTCGCATGACCGAGCAGGATGCGATCACCGTCGGTGACGATCACACCGCATGAAACATGCTTCGCCATTCAGCAGGGATGCGCGACAAAGCGCGTCGTCGGTTCGACGAACTCCTGTTGCGCCGCCACTGTGAGGATTTCGCGCGATCCGGCTTCCGCGGTACGCCGCAGCAGCCCGTGCACCGCCGATCCAGCCTCCTCCATCGCCTGCACGGCACTGCCGGTCCTGATGCGGTGGAACAGGAACAGCGCGGCGATCGCATCGCCGGCGCCATTCACCGTGACCGGCAGCCGCGGCGTGCGCAGCAGGTGGAATTGACCGCCCTCGCCCACCAGCAGATCCAGGTGATCACCCGGCGTATGCTCGGTCTCCAGGCTGGTCAGCAGCACGCAGCGCAATCCATCCGGCCGCATCGTGGCGCCAAGCCGCTCGACGGCTTCCTTCGCACCGCTCAGCGCGCGGCAGTCTATGCCGGTCAGCCGCTCCAGCTCGAAGCGATTGGGCGTTGCGATGTCGGCCTGCGGCAGCGCGTGGTCGCGCAGGAACTCCTCGATGCCCTCGCGCACGTAGACGCCCTCCTCGACATCGCCGATCACCGGGTCGCAGCAATAGATCGCCTGGGGGTTCTCCTGCCGCGCGCGCGTCACCGCATGCAGGATCGCATCGCCAATGCCGGCATCGCCCATGTAGCCGGACAGCACCGCGTCGCAATGCCGCAGCACGTCGCGCGCGGCGATGCCATCGACCAGTTCGCGCACCGCCTCGCCGGTGTAGACCTGACCGGTCCAATGCCCGTAACCGGTGTGGTTGGAGAACTGCACCGTATTGATCGACCAGACCTCGGCGCCCAGCCGTTGCAGCGGGAACACCGCGCTGGCGTTGCCGACATGGCCGTAGGAGACCCAGGACTGGATCGACAGGATGTTCATGACAGCAAGATGTAGCGCGCCGGCGGCGCGCGGGCGAGACAGCCCGCTACAATGGCTGGCGATGGGTGCCCGGCCCGGGCATAAGTTTGCCCGCATCCGGCAGCCCGGTATAACTCCGCCGACGGTTGACGGAGGCTGACATGAGGCTCGGGGCTCGGATCACGCTATGCGCGGCGTTGACGGTGTGCGCCTTGCCGGCGTTCGGCCAGACCCTGAAGGTCGCGGTCAGCTCGCCGGTGACCAGCATCGACCCGCACTACCACAACCTCGCCCCCAACATCTCGCTGTCCACCCAGATCTTCAATCGCCTGATCGAGATGGATGAGCACGCCCATCTGGTGCCGGGTCTCGCCACGTCGTGGAAGCTGGTGGCGCCGGACACCTGGGAACTGAAACTGCGCGATGCCAAGTTCCAGAACGGCAACGCGTTCACCGCCGACGATGTGGTCTTCACCATGGAGCGCATCCCGAAGGTGCCGAACAGCCCGAGCAATTTCGCGGCCTACACCAAGCCGGTGGCCAGCACCGAGGTGGTGGACGAGCATACCATCCGGCTGCTCACCAACGGCGTGTTCCCTCTGCTGCCGACGTATCTCGCGCAGTTCTTCATCATCAATCGCAAGTCCGACGAGGGCCTCGGCACCGAGGACTTCAACAGCGGCAAGGCGGCAATCGGCACCGGGCCGTTCCGCTTCGTCTCCTACAAGCCAGGCGACCGCATCGAGTTGGAGCGCAACGACACCTACTGGGGGCCGAAGCCGCCGTGGCAGCATGTCGAGTACCGCTTCATCTCCAATGACGCATCGCGCACCGCGGCGCTGCTCGCCGGCGACGTGGACTTCATCGACTTCGTTCCCACCGAGGACCTGGAGAAGCTGCGCAAGGATCCCAAGGTGAAGCTGTGGGAGACGGTGGGGACGCGGCTGATCTTCCTTGGCCTCGACCAGTCGCGCGACGGCCCGAGCCCCTTCGTATTCGGCCCCAATGGCGAGAAGCTGGACAAGAACCCGCTGAAGGATCCGCGCGTGCGCAAGGCGCTGTCGCTGGCGATCAACCGCAAGGCGATTGTCGATCGGGTGATGGAAGACGCGGCAGTGCCGTCCGGCCAGTACCTGCCCCCGGGCGTCTACAGCTATGCGCCGGACATCAAGCCGCCGCCGTATGAACCGGAGGAGGCGAAGAAGCTGTTGGCCGAGGCCGGCTATCCCAAAGGATTGCACATCGCGCTGCACGGCCCGAACGACCGTTACGTGAACGATGCCAAGATCATCCAGGCGGTCGGCCAGATGTGGACGCGCATCGGCGTGCAGACCGAGGTGGATCCGCTCCCATGGACCAGCTTTGTCGGCCAGGCCAACAAGCAGGCCTTCTCGGCGTTCCTGTTCGGCTGGGGCACCGGCACGGCAGAGGCGTCCGATCCGCTGATCGCACAGAACGCCACGTTCAATCCGACCAAGGGCTGGGGCGCGGCGAACCGCGGACGCTACTCCAATCCCGATGTGGACAAGCTGATCGAGCAGGCATTGGGCACCGCGGACGATGCAGCGCGCGAGAAAGTGCTGCAGCAGGCGCAGAAGGTGGTGTTCGACGACACGGCACTGATCCCGCTGCATATCCAGAAGAACATCTGGGCGACGCGCACGGGGCTCACCTATGTGCCGACGGTCGGCGAAGATCTGCACCTGGTTGACGTGCGTCCGGCGAAGTGACGTCCCTGGACGTCACGGTCGGCGAAGGCCGGCCATCCACGTCTTTGCGGTGCCATCCAAGCCGTGGATGGCCAGGACAGGCCCGGCCATGACGTCCGAATTGATGCGTTGCAGCTGGGCGGAAGGCAGCGATGCGGCGATGCTCACCTATCACGATAGCGAATGGGGCGTGCCGCATCACGATGACCGCGCGCTGTTCGAGCTGCTGACCCTGGAGGGCGCACAAGCCGGGCTGTCCTGGCGCACCATTTTGGCCCGGCGAGACGACTACCGCCACGCGTACCATGGCTTCGACATCGCCCGGATCGCCAAGATGCGCGATGCCGAACTGGAAAAGCTGCTGGTGTCGTCCGGCATCATCCGCAACCGACTGAAAATTTACTCGGTGCGGGAGAATGCGCGGGTGGCGCTCGAGGTCGGCAAGGAGTACGGCAGCCTGGATGCCTATCTGTGGGCGTGCGTCGGCGGCAAGCCGATCGTCAACCGCTGGAAGGACTCCAAGGACGTGCCGGCGACGACGGAGATCTCCGACCAGATGAGCAAGACGCTGAGGAAGCGTGGCTTCCGGTTCGTCGGATCGACCATATGCTATGCCTTCATGCAGGCGACCGGGATGGTGAACGACCACCTGGTGAGTTGCTTCAGACACAAGGAATCCGGACATGCAGAACACTGAGGAAATCTGGCGCCTGGTCGATGCGAAGAAGAACGACTTCGAGCAGCTCAGCGATCGTGTCTGGGGCATGCCGGAATTGTGCTACGGCGAGGTCCGCTCCTGTGCGGAGCACACTGCGATGCTCGAGCAGCACGGCTTCCGCGTGACGCAGAACGTCGCGGGCATCCCCACCGCGGTGATGGGCGAAAGCGGCGAGGACGGTCCGGTGATCGCCATCCTCGGCGAGTACGACGCATTGCCGGGTTTGAGCCAGGAAGCCGGCGTGGCGGAGCCGAAGCCACTGCCCGGCGAGGGCTACGGCCATGGCTGCGGCCACAACCTGCTGGGCTCTGCATCGATGCTGGCGGCGACCGCGGTGAAGGACTATCTCGCGGCGCACGGCATCAAGGGCCGCGTGCGCTATTACGGGTGCCCGGCGGAAGAAGGTGGCGCGGCGAAGGGCTTCATGGCCCGCGCCGGAGCGTTCAGTGATGTCGACGTGGCGATCTCCTGGCACCCGGCGGCATTCTCCGGGGTGAACGAGGCGGTGTCGCTGGCCAATACGCGCATCGACTTCACTTTCCATGGCCGCGCCTCGCACGCCGCCGCGGCACCGCAGTTGGGCCGCAGCGCACTCGATGCGGTCGAGCTGATGAGTGTCGGCGTGAACTACATGCGCGAACACATGCCGTCCGATGCGCGCGTGCACTCCGCGATCCTGGATGCCGGCGGCATCGCGCCGAACGTGGTGCAGGCGCGCGCCAAGGTGCGCTATCTGATCCGCGCGCGCGAGTTGCCGGAGCTGACGCGGCTGATCGAGCGGGTGCGCAAGATCGCCGATGGCGCGGCGCTGATGACCGAGACGCGGGTGGAGACGCAGGTGGTCAGCGCGGTGTCCAACCTGCTGGCCAACACGCCGCTGGAGCGCGCGATGCACGACAACCTGCAGCGCATCGGGCCGCCGCCGTTCGACGACGCGGATCGTGCGGCGGCGGCGAAGTTCCAGGCGACGCTGACCGAGGAGGACATCGAGGCGGCGTATCGCCGCGTCGGCCTGCCGCTGCAGCAAGGTGTGGCGCTGTGCGACCAGATCGTGCCGCTGGACGCCAAGAGTGCGCCGATGATGGGCTCCACCGATGTGGGCGACGTGAGCTGGGTGGTGCCGACGGTGCAGGCGCGCGGTGCGACCTATGCCATCGGCACGCCTGGCCATTCCTGGCAGCTCACCGCGCAGGGCAAGCTGCCGGCGGCGCACAAGGGCCTGGTGCACGTGGCAAAGGTGATGGCCGGCACGGCGATCGACGTGATCCAGGACGAGGTGCTGCTGGCGCGCGCCAAGGCCGACCACCAGGCGCGGGTGTCACGCACCCCCTATGTGTGTCCGCTGCCGGACGACCTGGAGCCGCCGATCAAGATGTCGGCGTAGCGTTCAAACTGTCATTGCGAGGAGGGCAGCGACGCGGCAATCCCCGGCCAGTGGTATGCTCCAACTGGCGGGGAATTGCCGCGTCGCTGCGCTCCCCGCAATGACAGCGTTACACAGCGCCGGGATAGACCTGCGCGCCGTACGATTGGCGGATGTCGCGCAGCAGTTCTCCCGACGGCGGCGCGTACATCATCGCCTTGCTGGTGAAGTGGCCAGTCAATTGCTTCATCTGAACTGCAAGTTCCGCGACCTTCAGCAATCCGATCACGCCGTTGACGATGGGCGCCTGGTCCACCGCGTGCACGCCCGATCGAGCCAGAATTGCCATGACGATGCCGCCGGCAGGAATGATCACCTCCGCTCCGCGTGCGATGCCTCGCCGCGCTGCTGACTCGAACTGGTCGATCACCGTCCGGCACACCTGCGGATCCTCGAACGCGCGGTCGAGGACATTGCCGCGCTCCACCTGCATATGCTCGATCGACACCAGCCGACTGCTCAGGCCGGCGCCGGCAATGTTCTCGGTGACCTTGCGGACGAACTTCGGATTGACGTTCACCACCGAGAACCCGGCGCCCATCATACACGCCAGGTGGATCGACGCCTCGCATAACCCGAGCACCGGGATGTTGAGCACCTCGCGCAGCGCGTGCAGTCCGGGCTCGAAGATATTGCCAATCAGGAAGCCGTCGTAGCCATCCTGTTCCGCACGCAGGCCGTTCTCCAGGATCTCCTGCGTGTCGAGCACCTCCAGGTAGCGATACTGATCGGCGATCGCCTTGCCTTCGCCCAGGCCATGCACTGTCACTGTCGTTCCGGGAGCCGCGGACTGCTCCAGCGTCTGGCGCAAGGTCTGCGCGTACAGCCCGGTGCTGGAACGGCGCGCCACACCCATGCTCTGATAGAACAGCTTCATCCTTTCGGCGCCACGTCCAGCCTTACGACGATTCCCTCCAGTTCCGGCTTCGGAGGCGGATAGCGGCGCATCACCTCAGGGTCGTGGCCAGGGACGATGTGCTGCGGCGTCGGTGCATGTGCGCGCAGCGTGTCGTAGGCATCGAGCATCTCGCCGACATGGAACGCTGTGGTGAACGGCCGGCCGGTTTCCATGTTCTCGTAAAAATGCGTCACGTCGGACGCGAGCACGACGATGCCACGCCGCGTGTTGACCTTGACGAACTGCAGCCCGGCCGAGTGTCCGCCGGTCGGCACCACGGATATCCCCGGCACGATCTCGCCCGGCCCGGTGCGATACACCACGCGACCGTCGAAATTCAGCCGCACCACCCCGCACACATCGTCCGGCTCGAAGCTCCTGGCCAACTGCCGGTGCTTCATGTAGTGGCCGACGGCGTAGTGGATCTCCGGCTCCTGCAAATGGAACTGCGCCACCGGGAACTTGTGGAAATTGCCGACATGGTCGTAGTGCATGTGGGTCAGGATCACGTCCTTGACGTCGGCCGGATCGACACCCAGCAGCGCCAGCGAATCGATCGGGTCTCGCATCAGCGTACGGCCGCGCTTACCGCCGCTTTCCGCGGTAAAGCCGATGTCGATCACGACCGTCCGGTCGGCGTGCTTCGCCACCCAGACGAAGTAGTCCATCGGCATCGGCCCGTCATGCGGATCGCCGCCGATGAAATGTTCGGCGCGCCGCGCCGCGCGCGTGGCATAACGTAGGGCGAAGACCTCGTATTCCGGTCGCATCAGGCATCCTCACGGGCTGGCGTGATCGCCGGCTTCACATGGTTGGCGAACAGGCGCACCGACTGCGCCGCCTCGTCGCAGGTGATGTCGCCAAATGCGAAGCGGCACAGCAGGTAATTCAGCCCTCCTTCGTCGATCGAGGCCTGCAGGAATTCGCGCACCGCTTCGGCGGTTCCGGCGACCGCCCTGCCCTGCGCTTCGGCCTCCTCGAACTGTTCGGGAAACAGTGCATTGGGATTGGGCAACTGCATGTCGTGCTTGCGCCATAGCAGTAGAAAACTGTCGCGCCATTTCTGGTAGCCGCGCCTGGCAATCTCCAGTGCCTCCCTGCGGGTTTCGGCAATCACGATGTGCCGGCTGACGCCCATCAGCGGCAGCGTTTCGGCCGACTCGCCCAACGCGGCCCACTCGGCACGATAGCGGTCGGTGATCGTACGCATCCCCTTGCCGCCGAGATTGGCCACCACGTTCACCCGATGCTGCGCCGCCCAGGGCACCGCATCCGGACGCCCGATGCCGTACCACAGCGGCGGATGCGGCCGCTGAAACGGTTGCAGCTCCATCGGCACCTTGTCGTATCGATAGAACTTGCCCTCGAAGCTCAGCTCCGCGCTGGTCATCCCGCGAAGGATCACCTCGAGTGCCTCGGCGTACATCGCCGGCGCCGTCTCCGGATCGATCCCGTAGTAGCGCAGCTCGATCGGCGAAATGCCGCGGCCGACGCCAAGAAGCATGCGGCCGCCGCTCATCTGGTCGAGCATGCAGATCTCTTCCAGCAGCTTCAGCGGATGATACAGCGGCAGCAGATACACCAGCGGGCCGAATCGCAGTCGCTTTGTGTGCTGCGCGACGGCGGCCAGCCATACGCCAGGCGATGGCGCCACGCCGAGTGGCGTCGCGTGATGTTCTGCCACGTGGTAGCCGTAGAAACCGGCGCGGTCGTATTCCTCGACCAGCCGGAGCCGGTCGGCGTAGAACCGGTCAAGCGTGGTCTGCCCGCGATCCATGTGATCGAACACGCCAAACTGCATCGGACCGATCTCCCTTTCGACTAACCGTGCCGCATCACTATGGTCCGGTCGAGTCCCGGGCGTTTGGTCTGGCAGGCGCGCAGGTCGGTCACCATCATGCCGGTCGATCCCAATGGTAGATCCCATCAGCATGGAGGGCGAAACATGCAGCCCCGCATCGATACTGCGCGCGTCAGGCCGGACGCCCACAAGGCGATGACCGCACTGCAATCCTACGTGGATGGATCCAGCGTGGAACAATCCGTGCGCCTCCTGCTGGCAATCCGCGCCTCACAGATCAATGGCTGTGCATTCTGCCTGCATATGCACATGCGTGATGCGCGCAAGGCCGGCGAAACGCAGGAACGGCTGGAGGTGGTGTCCGCCTGGCGCGAGGCGCCGTTGTTCACCGACCGCGAGCGTGCGGCATTGGCGTGGGCCGAGGCGGTCACGCTGGTTGCCGACAGCCACGTGCCGGACGAAGTTTACGAGGCGGCACGGGCGGAATTCACCGAGCAGGAACTGGTCGACCTCACGATGGCCGCGGTGGCGATCAACGGTTGGAACCGGCTGATGGTCGCGTTCCGCATCCCGCCCGCTGTCGCGCGAAACGACTGACGGCTGGTTGGCGGCAAAGCGCAGCGCGTTGCAGCCACCATCGTACGAGCGTCCGGATCGCGGGTACTCGTTCCGCGGCACAGGAGTATTGGCAGGTTGCGGGCGCGTTATTCCTGGCAGTCGAAGTCACAATCGCCCCGGTCTTGGTGAGGACGCTCAGCTTGCTGACCGCACGACCGCTATGGGTGCGAACGCGGCCATCCGCCGCTGGGGACGGCCTGGGACACAAAGGCCGGCTCGCCCCACAACCTGTCAAAATCTCTGTGCCGAGGTTAATGCCGCTGCTCGGAGGCCATCTGCTGCAAACCGACGGCGTTGCGGACCTCGATCCGGCCGCGTTCGATCGCGATGGTGCCGTCGCGGCGGAGATGCGCCAGGATGCGGCACACCGTCTCGATGGTCAGCCCGAGGTGGTCGGCCACGTCGCTGCGGCTCATCGGCAGGTCCAGCACACCGACGGTCGCCTGCGGCAGCCGTTCCGCCATCTCCAGCAGGAACGTGGCGATCCGCTCGGACGCGGTCTTGCGGCCCAGCAGCAGCAGCCGCGTATGGGCGTTGCGCAGGCTCACCGAGGTCAGGTCGCGCAACCGCCGCGCCAGGCCGACATTGGTTTCCGCCAGTGCATCCACCATCCGCCGCGGATAGCGCCGCAGCACGGCGTCGGACACCGCCTCGGCGGCAAAATCATGGGTATCCAGCGCATCGAAGCCGAACACGTCGCCCGCCATGAGGAATTCGCCGACCTGGCGGCGCCCATCCTCCATCAGCCTGACCACGCGCACGCAGCCGCTGATGACCCGATAGCAGGACGTCGCCGCGGCGCCCTGGCCGTGGATTTCGTGCTCGTGCTGGACTGCGACGGTGGTGCCGAACTGGTCCAGCAGGTCGAGGGCATCGCGCGAAGCGGGCCGCCCGAACACCTGGATCGCCCCCTGCCGGAGGTTATTGCCGGAGTGCCGTTCGGTCGCCTGCATCGTGCCTTGCATGTCACCCTCCGCAGCCAGGTTCAGCGCTTCTGCTGAAGCCGGTGTATCGGGCGGCCGCTGCGCCGGTAATTCGGAAACGGACGTACGGGATGCTACGTATCCGGCCGCGTAGTAGTCTTCGATGATTCGCTGGCGGAGAGGCCGGATGGCAGAGGCACCAGTGGTGCACGTGGTCGATGACGACGAGGCGGTGCGCGATTCGGTGGGCCTGCTGCTGGAATCGGCCGGTTTTCCGGTGCGCACCTATGAATCGGCGACGGCGTTCCTGAAATCGGTGTCCGGCGAATCCATCGGCTGCGTTCTGACCGATGTGCGGATGCCCGAACTGGACGGCCTGGAACTGCAGCGGCGACTGGCCGGGATCGGTGTGACGCTGCCGGTGATCGTCATGACCGGGCATGGCGACGTGCCGATCGCCGTGGAGGCGCTGAAGGCCGGCGCGGCGGATTTCCTGGAAAAGCCGTTCGACGATGCGCAGTTGCTGGCCGCGGTTTCCAGCGCGCTCGCCAGTGGCCAGCGGGCGCGTGACGAGGCCGCCGTCGTGGCGGCAATCGCCATACGCCTGGCCAGCCTGACGCCACGCGAGCGCGAAGTGCTGGACCGGCTGGTGCTCGGCCAGCCGAACAAGACGATTGCCTACGACCTTGGCTCCAGCCCGCGTACCGTCGAGGTGCACCGCGCGCGGGTCATGGAAAAGATGGGCGCGCGCAGCCTGGCGGAACTGGTGCGGATGGTGATCGCGGCCGAGGTGACCGCCGCGCCGGGCAAAACGTGACGCGGTTGACCTAGGTCAAGGCAATTCGTTTGCGACCGTCGCAGATTGCGCCCAGCCGGACCCAGAGGCCCTGGCCTGCCGGGACGATGGAGCAAGCGAGATGCAGAACGGGTCCCACCGGCACGTCGCGGTGGTCGATGACGATGATGCGGTGCGCGATTCGCTGCAATTCCTGCTGGAGACTGCCGGCTTCGTCGTCGTCGCCTTCCATTCGGCCGCCCAGTTCCTGACCGAGGCGTGTCCTGGCCAGTTGGCGTGCCTGGTGGTGGACCAGCACATGCCGGAACAGACCGGCCTGCAACTGGTCAGCCGCCTGCGCAGCCAGGGAGCGACACTGCCGATCGCCCTGATCACAGGTTCGCCCTCGCCCGACCTCATCCGGCTGGCGCGTCAGCTTGGCGTCGCGCAGATCCTGGAAAAGCCGCTGGACGATGATGTCCTGCTGGCGTTCATCGAGCATGCCTATCACTGATCGCGCCGTTTCGTGCCTGAAACACTTGCCCTGCACGATGGCTGTCTGTTTTATGCCGCGCCATGGACCCGACCGACCCCGCGCCCAAACCGGATGCCCTCGCCAACGAATCGGCCCTGCTGCGCTCGATCCTGGAGACCGTCCCGGACGCGATGATCGTCATCGACCACCGCGGCATCATTCAATCATTCAGCAGTGCCGCGGAACGGCTGTTCGGCTACCTCCCGGCGGAAGTCTGCGGCCACAACGTCAAACTGCTGATGCCGTCGCCCTATCGCGAACAGCATGACGGCTACCTGACGCGCTATCTGACAACGGGCGAGCGACGCATCATCGGAATCGGCCGGGTTGTGGTCGGCCGACGCAAGGACGGCAGCACGTTCCCGATGGAGCTGTCGGTCGGTGAAGTGAACCAGGACGGCCGCAAGCTGTTCACCGGGTTCGTCCGCGACCTGACCGAACGGCAGCAGACCGATCGGCGGCTGCAGGAGTTGCAGGACGGGCTGCTGCACGTCTCGCGCCTGCGATCGATGGGCCAGATGGCAGCTGCGCTGGCGCACGAGCTGAACCAGCCACTGACCGCCACCGCCAACTACGTCCGTGCGGCGCTGCGGCTGATCGACCAGGCGGAACCCAACCTGCCGCGGGCGCGCCAGGCGATGAACCTGGCGGCGGAGCAGACGCTGCGCAGCGGCGAGATCATCCGTCGCCTGCGGACGTTCGTGGCACGCGGCGAGGTGGCCAGGCGGCCGGAAAGTGTCGCCAAACTGATCGAGGAGGCCAGCGCGCTCGCCCTCGTCGGCGCCAAGGACCACGGCATCAAGGTATTGATCAGCATCGATCCGGATTTGCCGAATGCTGTGGTGGACCGGGTGCAGATCCAGCAGGTGCTGCTGAACCTGATCCGCAATGCGATGGAGGCAATGGAGGGGTGCGAGGTCCGCGAACTCTCCGTGGGGTCCATCGTGGAGGACGGCGCCGTGCTGGTCAGCGTCGCCGATACCGGCGGCGGCATCGCGCCGGAGATCGAGGCCAGGCTGTTCCAGCCGTTCGTCACCACGAAATCCGCCGGCATGGGGATCGGCCTGTCGGTCTGCCGCACCATCGTGGAAGCCCATGGCGGGCGGATCTGGGTCGAACGGAATGCCGCCGGCGGCAGTGCGTTCCGCTTCACCTTGCCGACCGGCGCCTGAGCCGATTGACGCAGATCAATGCGTCTCGCGCATTAGCGAACTACAGTCGGCGCCAGAGATGGAGGCGGTCGGTGCGCTCGGAACTGGGTCAATGCGATCAGGAGCTCGCTTCGCTGGCGCGGGAGACGCGGCAGGTGGCCGAGACGATTGCGGAACCTGAGATCCGACAGCGACTGTTCAAGATCGCCGACGCGTTGCTCGACTTGGCGTGCCCGGTTAAGTCGCAGGACTGACGGGCCTTCCTGCGCAGCATGGGCCGCGTGAACCGTTTGTTATGACATCTGGGTTCAACTAGGGGCGTCCTACCGGAGTCCAAGGGTCCTGATGTCGCACATTCCAGCAATAGTCGCCCAGATCGCACGCACAGCCCAGGAGGCAGCGGAAACCCACGGAGCATTTCCAGGAACCCAGATGATTTCGATCGACCCGCGTTCCGGCCCGCATCGCATTCCGCTTGCCCAGCGCCCGTCGCGCGAACTGTGGGCGAAAGCCTCCGAACTCACCGAAATGGCCGAGGCCGCGAGGACCATGCACGCCAGGACGTCGCTGGAAACTCTGGCAGCCCGATTCGCGGCGCTGGCGGCGCAGCGAGAGCTCGCGGAGGGCCCCGAGGAGGTGACGCACGACCCGCCGACTGTCCGGCGTCAGGGCGGCCGGTGATATCCGATGCCCCCTCCCAAGCCCTCCCCCGCGTTGCGAGAGAGCGGGCGGCACACCACGCTCCGTGCCCCTCTCCCGCACAAGCGGTGAAGGGTTGGGGAGTGGGCGCTTACAGCCCGCCTGCCGCTCCCGCCGTATAGATCCGTAGCCGCTGCCGCCTGGAAGGCATTGATCGCGGGCCGCGCGCCGCAGCGTCCGCTCGATCTCGGCCTGTCCTGCCAGCAACGCATCCCGGGGCGGGCCTTTGACCGCATGGCCGTCGCTAAGATCGGTGATGGCCTGCCGGTTCCAGATTTTGTCGAACAGCGTTACCGCACGGCGTCGACGGCGCCCTGGCGGCCGACGGACTGGCCGCGACGGCCGAGTGATGCCTTAATGCCCACAAGCGCAGATACGCCAAACAACCACCAGGGAGACAGACATGGGCCGCAGGTACGCCAACATCCTCGAGACCGTCGGCAACACGCCCGTCGTTCGGATCAACAATCTGGCGCCCGCCGGTGTGAACCTGTTCGTCAAGATCGAGGCGTTCAATCCGCTTGGCTCGGTGAAGGACCGCCTGGCGCTTGGCGTGATCGAGGACGCCGAACGCCGCGGCACGCTGAAGCCTGGCCAGACCGTCATCGAGGCGACCAGCGGCAACACCGGCATCGGCCTCGCCATGGTCTGCGCCGCCAAGGGCTACCCCCTCGTCGTCACCATGGCGGAAACCTTCAGCGTCGAGCGCCGCAAGCTGATGCGCTTCCTCGGCGCCAAGGTGGTGCTGACGCCGGCAGCCGAGCGCGGCATGTGCATGGTCAACAAGGCCAACGAACTCGCCGCCAGGCATGGCTGGTTCCTCACCCGGCAATTCGAGAACGAGGCCAATGCCGACATGCACTCGCGCACCACCGCGCGCGAGATCGTCGAGGACTTCAAGGACACCCAGCTCGACTTTTGGGTCACCGGCTATGGCACCGGCGGCACGCTGAAGGGCGTCGCGCGGGTGCTGGCGAAGGAAATGCCCAACACCAAAATTGTCGTGTGCGAACCGGCGGATGCCGCGATGCTGACCAGCGGCACCGGGCAGGAGCGCAAGCCGGACGGCTCACCGGCGACGGCGCATCCCGCGTTCAAGCCGCACCCGATGCAGGGCTGGGCGCCGGACTTCATCCCCAAGCTGCTTGGAGACGTTGTCGATACCGCGGTGATCCACAAGATTCTGCGGATCGCCGGTCCTGATGCGCTGCGCTACAGCCGCGAGCTGGCGCAGAAGGAGGGCATCTTCGTCGGCATCACCGCCGGCGCAACCCTGGCCGGCGCGCTGCAGGTCGCCGCCGAAGCGCCGCCGGGTTCCAACATCCTGGCGATGCTG
Organism: Acetobacteraceae bacterium; assembly: GCA_036265005.1. GTDB lineage: Bacteria > Pseudomonadota > Alphaproteobacteria > Acetobacterales > Acetobacteraceae > JAMXLO01. The sequence goes on from DATAPW010000042.1 coordinate 26,949, forward strand.
CCCGACACCGGCGAGCGCTACCTCAGCACGCCGCTGTTCGCCGACATTCCCGCCGACATGACCGAGGAAGAGCAGAAGATCTCGCAGTCAACGCCGGGCGGTCACATGAAGCCCGCGGCATGAGGCGCTGAGCGAAGGAGGCGGCGTGGTGCGACTGTCGGTGCTCGACCAGTCAACGGTGGTGACCGGTCGATCGCCGGATACCTCGATCCGCGAGAGCCTGGCGCTGGCAAAACATTGCGAAGCGCTGGGCTATTCGCGGTACTGGTGCGCGGAACACCATAATTCCGCATCGCAGGCCGGTACCGCGCCGGAGATCCTGATCAGCGCCATCGCCGCCACCACCACGCGCATCCGCGTTGGTTCGGCCGGCGTGATGCTGCCGCATTATTCCAGCCTGAAGGTGGCCGAGCAGTTCCGGTTGCTCGAGGCGGTCGCGCCGGGACGCATCGACCTGGGGCTGGGACGCGCGCCGGGCTCGGACGGACGCACGGCGTTCGCGCTCAATCCGCTGGCGGAGACCGCGGCCGACCACTTCCCGGCGCAGGTGCGCGACCTGCTGGCCTGGCTGGCCGGCGAGAAACTGATGGAAGGCCATCCGTTCCGCGACATCATCGCCCAGCCGGGCGGCCCCACGATCCCGGAGGTATGGGTACTCGGGAGTTCGGATTACGGCCCACAGGTGGCGGCGTATTTCGGCCTGCCGTTCTGCTTCGCGCATTTCATCACCGATGGCCACGGCGTCGAGCAGGCGATGGCGGTGTATCGCGAGGGTTACCGGCCAAGCGAGCGTCATCCGACGCCGCATGCCGCGCTGTGCGTCTGGGCGATGGCGGCGGAGACCGAGCCGGAGGCCGCGCGCCTGTTCACCTCGCGCGAGATGTGGCGGCTGGGACGCGACCGCAGCGTGTTCGCCGCCCTGCCCTCGCCCGAGGAAGCCGCGCTGTATCCGTATTCACCGGCCGAACTGCAGCGCATCGAACGGCTGCGCGCGCGGGCGCTGTACGGCACGCCTGACGTGGTGGGCGGCAAGTTGCGTGCGCTCGCCGCGCAACATGGCGTGGAGGAGATCGCCATCCTGACCACACTGCACGACCCCGAGGCGCGGCGGCGCTCCTATTCGCTGCTGGCGCAGGAGTTCGCCTTGCAGTCGCAGACCCCACTGGCCGCGGAATAGAGGAGACGGCGGATGCCACAGTTTCTAGTCACGCTGTACGACGGCACCGATGCCGCCGCACCATCGCGCCGGCAGGCGGCGCGTCCGGCGCATCTCGACGGGCTGCAAGGGAACGTGGCGGCCGGTAGGCTGGTGTTCGGCGGCCCGATCTTCAACGACGCGCAGGCGCCGGTCGGATCATTCCTGCTGGTCGATTGTGCGGACCGTGCCGAGGTTGACGCGCTGATCGCCAACGATCCCTACACGAAAGCGAATGTCTGGCAGCGCGTCGAGGTAAAGCCGGTGCGCCTCGTGGTCCAGGACGGGAAGATCACGCCGTAGCGGTTGTCGTTGCGGGCGGCCGTTATTCCGAGCGGTGCAGTGGCGCGGCATTCTCCATCCAGTTGTGCGCGCACAAACCTGACGAGGAATGCCGCTTCGCAGCGCTGCCCTGCCCGCAATGACGATGAGGATCTACGGCCGCCACACGTTGCGGTTGCCGGGACCCCGTCCGGCGCGCCAGATCTGGTAGCGATATGCCAGCCAGGCGATCAGTCCGGCGCCGATTACCACCGGTATCAGGATCAGCGCGAACCACAGCGCCAGGGCGGCCAGTGCCAGCCCACCGGCCAGCAGGGCGATGATCGCCGCCCAGCGAAACACCCGGACGGCAATCGGTGGCTGCGTGGGGCGGAAGGTCCCATCGGGCAGCATGTCGAGTTCGGGCGGTATACGATCGCTCATGATGCGGCCAGATTTGGCGCGTTCAGCCGGCGGGTTCAAGGTGGCGGCAGAAACCCTGGGAGACCCGCCGCATGAAGATCGGACTGTTCATCAACACCCAGTTCCAGCCGGGCGACCCGGTCGGGTCGCACCTCGCGGACCTCGTGACGGAGACGCGCACGGCGCGCGACGCCGGCTTCGCTTCGCTGTGGTTCCCGCACCATTACCTTACCGGCCCGCTGCAGATGCTACAGATCGTACCGATGATGGCGTATCTCGCACAGCACGCGGACGGCATGCAGATCGGGCCGAACATCCTGATCCTGCCGCTGCTCAATCCGGTACACGTGGCGGAAGAGTCGGCGACGCTCGACGTGCTGACCGGCGGCAACTACGTGCTGGGCGTTGGGCTGGGCTATCGCGAAGGCGAATTCACCGCGTTCAACATGACGCTGAAGGAACGCGTGCCGCGGCTGGAGGAAAGCATTGCGCTGATGCGCCGCCTGTGGACCGAGGACAAGGTGACGCACAAGGGGCGGTTCTACCAGGTGAACGACCACATGATCGGGCTGAAGCCGGTGCGCGCCGGCGGGCCGCCGATCTGGATGGCGGGATCCGCGGACGCCGCCATCCGCCGCGCGGCGCGCATCGCCGATGCCTGGATGATCGTTCCCAGTACGCCGCTCGACGAACTGGTGGCGCAGATGCGGGTGTACCGCGAGGCGCTGGGCGCCCGCGTTCCCGACTGCTTCCCGATCGTGCGCGAGTGTTATGTCGGCGCAAACCACCATACGGCGATGGAGGAATGCCGCGCCGCGCTGCAATACAAATACGACGCCTATGCATCATGGGGCCTGTCGTCGCGCAGGCAGCCGCGTTTCGAGGAGCTTGCCCGCGACCGGTTCATCATCGGCGACGCGGTGTTCGTCAAGGAGGAGATCGTGCGCTACCGAGAAGCGCTCGGCGTGGACCACTTCATGATGCGCTGCCATTGGCCTGGCCTCGAATTCGACAAGGCGCTGGGCAGCATCAGGCGGTTGGGGCAGATGTTCGGGGGCTGAACGCCGCAGCACACGCGATGGGTATCGCTGCGCTCCACCCATCCTACGCCACTACGCGACCACGGTGCGGTTCGTGGGATGGGTTGAGCGTCACAACACCCATCATCGATCCGACGATATTCCAGTCAGCCTAGTATCGATCACCGGGGTAATACGATAGAGACGTGCGGGGCGGCGGCGGACAGGCTTTCGGCTCGTCCGGCGTACCGCAGTTCTCGCCGCCGTAGTAGCCCGATGGGCTGCCATAATAGCCGTCACCGTAGCCATACCCCGACGCATAGCGGGCGGGATATGGCCCAGCATTGTCATAGGCGTAGCCACCGCCATAGGTATCGGCGCAACCCACTGCCAGCAATGGCAACACTATGGCAAAATATCTCATCGGATTCTCCCGCAACGTCGATCCGTCGCCCCACAACGCCGCTGGATGAAGTTCTGCGATCACCTCTCGCAAATGTTCCTGATCCTCGTCCCGCTGCCGGCCCGTCATTGGGGCTGGGAAATTCGCGGCGTTGAACCACCTGCTGCGGTTCGGCGTTTGGGCGATATCGCAATGTCGAAAAGGGATCACGCCATGCGAACCGCCACGATGGCCGCTTATTGCCTCTTGACGACCGCTCCGCTCGTATCGCCGGGAACGCCCGCCCGCGCCGACAACAATGATTTCATGGGTCAGGCTCAGCGGTTCTTCACCAACAAGGGCGACGACCGCGACGCCTATGATCGGGGCCGCGTCGACGAGATGCGCCATCAACAGGCTGAACAGGACAGATATCGCTACCGTCGGGATCGCGACCTCGATCGTGGCGACCTGAATCGTGGTGACCTGAATCGTGGTGACTGGGATCGTGAGTCTCGTGCCAGCGAGCGGGACTACCGCTTCAGCAACGATCGTTAGAGGAAGCGGCGAAGGCATCGGTGGCCGGACCACGCCCGGCCACCACACTCTCTGGGGCGTCGATTACCCGTCGCGCTCCAGCACTTCCTTCACACGCCCGGGATCGACCGCCAGTGGGTCGATCGCCGCCCGCTCTTCCTGCAGCTTCATCCCCACGCGGCTGTCGCGTTCGCCCCAGCCGCGATTCAGCGCCTCGTTCAGTTCCGCCAGCGCCAGGTGCGACATGCGCATTGGCACCCCGACCTCGCGGCCCAGCTGGCAGGCCAGCGACACATCCTTAAACAGCAGCCGCAGCGCGAAGTCCGGCGGATCGTAGCGGCCGGTGAGGAACTTGTCGCCCATACGATCGAACATACGCGCTCGCCCGCCGGCACCCTGGCGGATCGCCGTCCACAGCGCCAGCGGCTCGATCCCCGCCTTCACCCCCATGGTGAACGCCTCGGCCAGCGCGACATTCACCGCTGCACCCGACAGGTTATGCACCAGCTTGGCGACCGAGCCGGCGCCGATCGGACCGATATAGCGCGCCTGGTCGCCCATCGCGTCGAGCACCGCCTTGTGCTTGTGGAACAGCTCCTGGTCGCCGCCGACCCAGATCGCCAGCCGCCCCGAATTTGCCCCGCGCGGGCCGCCGCTGACCGGCGCATCCAGCAGCGCGATGCCCTGCTCGGCCAGCTTCGCGTGCATTTCGCGCACCAGGCTGACCGAATTGGTGGACAGGTCGAACCACACCGAGCCTTTGTGGAAGCCGTGCACCATGCCGTTCTCGCCGAAGCACACTGCTTCGACATCCGGCGGCGCCGGCAGCGAGGTGAACACCACATCGCACGCTTCGGCCACCGCGCGCGGGCTGTCGGCCCAATCGGCGCCTGCCGCGAGATGATGCGATGCGGACTGCCGCCGCAGGTCGTGCACCACCAGCTTGTGTCCGGCCTTCTGCAGATTGCTCGCCATGCCGGCGCCCATCATGCCGAGGCCGATAAATCCGATTGGCATTTTGTGTCCCTCCCGTTGGATTGCCTGGCGCAAGTCTGGTCCGCCATCCGGATGTTCTCAAGCGTGGCCGCCGCCGTATGATGTGCGCAACATCAGGAGGCGACGATGCAACTCGGCACATTGATCCCGCAGAACGACATCGGCGGCACGCCGGCCGCCCTGCGCGAATTCGCGCAGACCGCGGAAGGACTGGGCTACGATTTTCTCGAAGCCGCCGACCATGTGCTGGGCGTGAACGTTGCCAGCCGACCGGACTGGCAGAAGGACCGCAACACCTCGGCTGACTGGTTCCACGATCCGTTCGTCATGTTCGGCTTCCTCGCCGGTGTGACGAAACTCGGCTTCTCCACCGGCGTACTGATCCTCGCGCAGCGCCAGGCGGTGCTGGTCGCCAAGCAGGCTGCCAGCCTCGACGTGCTGTGCGATGGCCGCTTCCGCCTCGGCGTCGGCGTGGGCTGGAACGAGGTGGAGTTCGTCGGCCTGAACGAGAATTTTCGCAATCGCGGCCGCCGCTCGGAAGAGCAGGTGCAGGTGATGCAGAAGCTGTGGGCCGACCCGCACGTCGAGTTCATCGGCAAGTGGCACCGCATCGAGGATGCCGGGATCAATCCGCGCCCGCCGTCAGGGCGCGTGCCGGTGTGGTTCGGCGGCCACCACGAGTTGACGCTGCAGCGCATCGCGCAATACGGCGACGGCTGGATGATGCTGGCCTACCCGATGGGCCAGCAGGCGGTGGCGGAATTCGACCGGCTTCGCCGTATGGTGGAAGCGGCAGGCCGCGATCCGCACGGCATCGGGTTGGAGGTGTGGGTGTCCACCGGCGCCGGCGGTCCGCAGCAATGGCGCGAGGAGTTCCGGTTCTGGCAGCGTGCCGGCGTCACGCATGTGACCGTCGCCAGCACGCACGGTCGCGGGGTCCACGCACGCATCGCCGGCCGCACGATGCAGGACCACATAGCGGCGATCACCCAGTACCGCGAGGCGGTGGCCGACCTGCTGTAGCGGCGGCGCGCCGCGTCACCCCTGCCCCGCACCGTCACCCTCGCCTCCCACCGCACCCTCGCGAAGGCGAGGGTCCAGGCCATCGGCTGGCCTGCGCGAGGATGACGGGAGGGGGCGACGACGGACTACGGCACCGACGCCAGCTCACGCAGCCGCTTGCCGCTGTTGTGGAGTTCGATCCCGTGATCCGCGACGCGAACGCGGATCACCCCATCCGGCGCCGCGTGCAATACCTCCAGGGGAATGAAGAACCCGTGGCTGCCCTGGCCGACGCCGGCATCGAGCAGATCCTGACGGAACACATCGGCCGCCAACGTCACCACCGACGCGTCATCGACCAATACCTCGATCGCCACAGGGTCGGTCGAATGCGTCAGCCGACACCAGCCGTACAACCGGCCATCGAGCACGCCCTCTATCACCCCCTCGTAACGCCGCCGCGCGCCGGCGATGTAGCTCGCACGGTTCGGTTCGATCACCGCAACCAGCCGCTCCCGCAACGCTGCATTCTCCGGCAAGCCGCAGAACCGCATGACGGCATCGACGATATCATGTGGCATCATCAGCGCTTTTTCGTAGCTCAGCAGCAGGCTTGGACAACGGACAGAGGCGATGAATGCCATCAAGGCGTTCAGGTCATCCATCGCCTCGCGCAGTGCGTGCATCGGACGCTGGTACTCCGACAGCGACGTTCGCACCGACATCGACACCGGGTCACGGAACGTGACGACCAGATGCGGGTCGTCGAACAATGCGAGTTGCGCCGGCTCGAGGTACCGGCACAACACCGGCAGCTTGAATCCCCAGGTGCGATAGTTCGCGTTCCGCTCGTCGATGATGCGATGCAATGCCGCCGTGTCACCCGATATTAGGATACGCCCAATCGTCTCGTCCTCGAACACGATGTCGTTGATCTCGCTGCCGATGAAGATGCCGGCCTGCTGCAGGATCGACGCGACCAAACTGGTGCCCGACCGCAGCAGGCCGGTGACGATGAATGTCCGGCCGCCGTTGTGGGAACCTCGGTCGGCCCCTTGATTGACCTCTGGGTTGACCCCTGGGTTGACGATGAAGCCCTTGTTCAGCAGGTCACCGGAAGGCGGCATGGCATCACACCAGCCGGTGTTCCTCGACCACGAAATGCGCCGCCGCGGTCTCGCCGCCGGCGAGCGCGCATTCCAGATCGACCAGGCTGGCAAAGCACAATTCGGCAAGACCCGCGACGCTGACCGGCAGATGCGGAATGGTGCTGTTCGGCGCCGCGCCTTGCTGCAGAGCATGGTACATCACAAGGCCGCGAAGTCCCGGCAGCGATCTGGCCCACGCAACATATCGGCCGGCCTCGCCGGCGCCCTGCGGAAGCAAGGCAATCACCTTGATGCGACCTGCATCGTTGGCCGCCGGCACCACTACCTGCGGTTCGCAGATCACCCGCGACACGGCGCCGATGAACAGCCGGGAATCCACGTTGCACGCTGCCATTTCCGGCGACTGGTGCGCACGCAGCCGATCGGCATCGCTGTCGAACGACAGGATCGGAAAACCATCGATCCGCATGGCGTTTGCCGATGCCGTCATCGCATCCGAGTTGATAACGTGCTGCAGCACGTAGCGGCGCAATGCGGGGAACCGACTCACCAGCGGCGCATGCACGTCGAGCCAGTGCCGGCGGAATGCCGGAAGCGTTACGTCGTCGCGTTTTCGCATCAGGCTGATGGCCGCGATCATCGGTCACCTCATGTCGCTGGCGCAGTGATACCACGGGATCCGGTGTGCGGCCACTCGGGCAGACCCTCACGCAAAAGCGAAGCGGCAAAACTCATTTTGGCCATGATCCGACGCAATTCCGGACGTCACGGAATTGCCGCAGGGCGCACCAGAGTCGAGCAAAAGGGGGACAGAATCATGTCTGCAGATCGACCGATCCTGATTGTGGAAGACGATGAAGCACTACGGGAAGCGCTGACCGAACGCCTGACCGCGGATGGTGGCTTTACCGCCATCGGGGCCGGAACGCTGGAAGAAGCCAGCAACATCCTCGCCGCCAAGGATGCGCGGTTCGACGCGGTGATCCTCGATGTGGGGCTGCCCGATGGCAACGGCTTCGACTTCTGCGCCAGGCTTCGCCAACTCGGCCACAACATGCCGGTGATCATGTTGACCGGATGGGACACCGAGGACGACGTCGTGCGCGGTCTCGACGCCGGCGCCAGCGACTACATCGCCAAGCCGTTCCGCTCGAGCGAGCTGCTGGCCCGTATCCGCGCGCAGTTGCGCCTGTTCGAGAACAGCGAAGATGCCGTGTTCGACATCGGGCCGTACAACTTCCGCCCTGCGGCGAAGCTGCTGCTGGACCCCGTGCGCAACAGCCGCATCCGGCTCACCGAAAAGGAGACGGCAATCCTGAAATTCCTCTACCGCGCCGGTCCCTGCGCAGTGCAACGCCAGGTGCTGCTCAGCGAGGTATGGGGCTACAACGCCACGGTGACGACACACACGCTGGAGACGCACATCTATCGCCTGCGCCAGAAGATGGAGTCGATGCCCGGTGCGCGCACGCTGCTGGTCACCGAAGGCCACGGGTACCGGCTGAACCCGTGAACTGAACTGCGCGAACGCATCCATCGGCATTCCTGCGAAGCCGGGAATCCAGGGGTCGCACACCTTTTGGCGGCGCCTGGATTCTCGCCTGCGCGAGAATGACAGGGCGCGTCGGATGAACCGGGCTACCGCAGCGTGTTGACGATCTGGCGGAACGCCTCCTCGGGGAACGCCTTCAGCGATGTGGTCCGCACATTGCCCAACTTACCCAGCATCAGCGTGAACCGCGCAGCCACCGCATCGTCTGGTGCGTCGTAGATCATGATCAGGTCGTACATGCCCATTGTCATGTAGACCGAGCGGAACTGTCCGCCCATTTCCTCCAGCGTCTTCTTCGCCGTGTCCACGCGCTTCGGGCTGTCGCCGATCGCCCGCATCCCTTGGTCGGTCCAGTTGGCGAGCATGACATAGGTCGGCATGGCCAATCCCTCCTACTCAGTCCCGGGAACCCGCCCTAGACTGACGACCGAACAGGGAGGGAAGCAAGCCATGATCGTCCCCGAAGGCGCCCGAAACATCGATTTTGTCGGCCATACCGACCAAGGAGGCCGCGGCGACGGCGTCCAGGTGATGGTCTCAGGTGGCCATGCATACATTGGTACACGGGTCAGCCGCGGCATCATGGTCACCGACGTGCGCGACCCGCGCAATCCGAAGCCGGTCAACTTCGTCAACACGCATCCGAAATCCGTATCCATGCATCTGCAGGCAGCCGAGAATCTGCTGCTGTGCATCCAGGAGGCTGACCAGCGCGCGCTGCTGACGCAGCAGGAGTACTATGGCGGCTCCAACAAGGTGGACAGCAGCCGCTTCGGCAAGCGCGGCGAGGACTACGCCGCCGGCATGAACGTCTATGACATTGCCGATCCGGCCAATCCGCGAAAGATCGGCTCGATGGAAGTGCCTGGCCTCGGCCTGCATCGCATCTGGTGGGTCGGCGGGCGCTACGCCTATGCCTCTGCGCTGCTCGACGGCTTCACCGACCACGTCCTGATGGTCATCGACATGGCGGATCCGACGAAGCCGCAGGAAGTCAGCCGCTGGTGGATCCCCGGCATGAATGCCGCTGCCGGCGAGACTCCCACCTGGAAGAACCGCCACGCGCTGCACCACGCGGTGGTGGCAGACGACTTCGCCTACGGCTCCTGGCGCGACGGCGGCCTGACCGTCCTGGATATCAAGGACAAGTCCGCACCGAAGCTACTGGCGCACCGCAACTGGTGCCCGCCCTATGGCGGCGGCACGCACAACGCGCTGCCGCTGCACGACCGCGGGCTCCTGGTGGTGGCGGACGAGGCGGTGCTGAACATCGACCAGGAGGGCCAGCACAAGCGCACCTGGGTGTTCGACATCCGCGAGAAGACCAATCCGGTGTCGATCGCCACGCTGCCGACGCCGTCCGACCAGGACTATGTGAAGATGGGCGGCCAGTTCGGTCCGCATAACCTGCATGAGAACCGCCCCGGTTCGTTCATCAGCTCCACCACGATCTTCGCCACCTGGCAGAGCGCCGGCGTGCGCGTGTTCGACATCGCCGACGCCTATCGGCCTGCGGAGATCGGCTATTTCGTGCCGCCGCAGCCGACGACATGGGCAGAGCCGATGCGCGGCCGCGCCAAGATCCGGCATACGGCGGATGTGTTCGTCGCGCAGGACGGACTGATCTACGTCACCGACTACGATGCCGGCCTGTATATACTGCAATGGAAGGGAGCGTCCGCGTGACCGACGTCGTCATCGTCGTCTGGGTCCTGCTGCTGATCCTCGTGGTGGTCACGCTGTTCGCCGGAGTGAAGACCGTATCGCAGGGCCAGGTCTGGACCGTGGAACGCTTCGGCGCCTACACGCGCTTGCTGCAGCCGGGCCTGAATTTCGTGCTGCCCTATGTCGATCGCGTCGGCCGCAAGCTCAACGTACAGGAGCAGATGGTCGAAATTCCCGAACAGAGCGTCATCACCAAGGACAATGCGACGGTCGCCGTCGATGGCATCATCTATTATCGGGTGATGGAGCCGGAAAAGGCGGCGTACCAGGTCACCAACCTGCCATTGGCGCTCAACACGCTGGCGATGACCAACATCCGCGCGGTGATCGGCGAGATGGAGCTGGATTCGACGCTGTCGTCGCGCGAACGGATCAACTCGTCGCTGCTGGTGATCCTGGACGGCGCGACGGAGCCGTGGGGCGTCAAGGTCAGCCGGGTGGAGATCCGCAAGATCGAACCGCCGGAGAACCTGATCCGTGCGATGAACCTGCAGATGACCGCAGAGCGCGAGCGGCGCGCCACGGTGGCGCGGGCCGATGGCGAGCGGGCCGCGGCGATCATGCGGGCCGAGGGTGAGAAGCAGGCGCTGATCCTCGCCGCCGAGGGCCGCCAGCAGGCTGCGGTGCGCGATGCGCAGGCACGCGTCGCACTGGCCGAGGCGGAGGGCCAGGCCACGCGTCTGGTGTCCGAGGCGGCGACGCAATTCGGCCTGGCCGGCCTGCGCTATTTCATCGCCGACCGCTACGTGCGGGCATTTCAGGCGCTGGCCTCCGCGCCGAACACACGCCTTGTCGTGGTGCCGATGGAGTCTGCCGCGCTGGCCGGCGGCATCGCGCAGGCGATCCAGTTGCTGCGCGGCGACGATGGGCCACCCGGGACCAGCCCGCCGCAGATGCCGCCGCCTGTGCCGCCGGGGATGGAACCGCCGCCGCCACCGCCGATCATGCCCGCCTCGGTACCGTCGGCTGCGCCACCACCACCGGTCGCGAATCCCTGGGGCACCGGCAGCACCGGATGATCCATTGGATCATCTGGGTGGCGGGCGGCCTGGCTCTGCTGATGCTGGAGATCCACGCGCCCGGCGCATTCATGATGTGGCTCGGCCTGGCGGCCTGCGGCACCGGGCTGGTGGTACTGGCGAGCGGGATCGGCTTCGAACTCCAGGTGGTGACGTTCGGTGTGCTGGCGGCGATCGCACTCGGCGTCGGGCTGCGCTGTCGCCGCCGCCGACCGGGACGGCTGAACACGCAGCAGGCCGGGCTGGCCGGGCGTTCCGCGACTGCGCTGCTGTTCCAGGGCCGCGAGGGACGCGTGCGGATCGGCGACAGCGATTGGGCCGCCCGCGTGCCGCCGGACGTGCCGGAGCCCGCGGCTGGTGCCAGGCTGCGCGTGGAAGGCGTCGATGGCACGGTGTTGATTGTCAGACCGGAGGGATGAGCTATGGCCGATGCGGCATGGGATGCGGCGAAGCGCCTGGTGCAGGACGTCGAGGACGCATTCGGCGCCGCGGACCTGGCGCGCATCGAGCAGGGCTTCACCGAGGATGCCGTGGCGCGCTTTGCCGACTTCCCGGAGATGCGCGGGCGCGCGGCGATCATGGCTTTCCTGCACGCGCGGTTTGCCCGCACCAAGGGCTATCGGCTGAAGAAGACGCTGCATTGCCAGATGGGCGATGTGCTGGCGAACACCTGGGACGCGAGCTGGGAGGATGCGCAGACCGGCAAGCCGATGCTGGGACGCGGCACCGAGATCTGGGTCGTGCGCGACGGCCGCATCGCGCTATGGGATGCGACGTTCAATGTTTGGGAAAAGGGCGGTCCGCCGAGTACGCCGGTGGTATGACGCGGGTAGCGGCGGTGTCCCCTCCCCTACCGCCTCCTGCAAGGGGAGGGGGAGGTTACGGGGCGCTGGAGTCAGAGTGGCGCGATGCGCTCCCAGGTGAGTTCGCGCTGCTCGGGTCCGCCGACGCCTGAACGCGGCGGCGGTCGCAGGACCATGCGCTCGCCATCGAAGCGGACCTCGCGGACCTGGTCGCTGCCGATCCGCGTCGGGTCCGACGCCGCATCGACGCGGGTCACCAGGCGGTGCCCGTCGAACGTGTAGTTGCCGCAATACGACGAGTAGTCGCGGGCGGTGCCCGACGGCAGGCTCGGCCGTCCGTCGCACAGCACGGCCATCATGCGACCATCGGCGTTGAACACAACACGTCCCATCGCCTGCGGCCCGAATGGCGTCGGCAGTACGCCGCCAGCCGCATCACGTGCGATGGCGCCCACAAGCCGCCAGGTGCCGACGATGTCGGGCATACCCTATGCCGCTCAGCGCTTGCCCTGCTGGGCGTCGACGAAGGCGCGCAGGACCGCGTTCATGCGGGTCTGATAGCCGGGCCCGCGATCGCGGAACCAGCCGAGGATGTCCTGGTCGATGCGCAGCGAGATGGCCTGCTTGGGCTGTGGCCAGGTTACCTGGAGGTTGCCCCAGTTGGCGGCCTTGGATTTTGCCGAAGCGGCGGAACCACTGGCACGGGTGATGCGGGCTGGCTTGCCCTTGGATGCCTTGCGGTTCTGCTTGGTGGTCGAACGAGCCATGCTGCCTCCATCGGGCGCTATGGCATTGTCCATACGAGCGTATTCGGCGAACGGCAAGGGACCGACGCGGGCAACGGCATTGGTGGTAAATTGGTAGAGCGGAAAAGCGCCAATACTCTAGTCGCCACCCAATGCTGCCTCGGCGGCACGCACGGCCGCCAGCGGCAGTGCGGCGCGGCCGACCACCTGGCTGCCGACACAGGCCAGCCATCCGGCCCCGTCCGGCGGCGTGGTGGGCCGCAACTCAATCACCTTGGCTTCGTCGTCGAGCGCCACAGCGCGGTAGGAGCGCCAGCCGGTCCACACCGGCCCCAGAATGCGAACGACGCGGGCAATGGCCTCACCCGCGTCGTCGCGTCCGATCCATTCGAGGGTCCGGTGAATACCCGGTCCCTCCTCCTGCCGTCCCCGCATCCAGTGGAGGCGGGGGCTGTGCATCTAAACTGCCTCCGTCATGCGAGATCCGCCCTCATGCGCTCTTGGCCATGATTTCGTCCGCGATGTTGCGCGGCACCGGATCGTAATGGTGGAACTGCATGGTGAACGAGGCGCGCCCCTTGGTCATGCTCCGAAGATCGGAAATGTAGCCGAACATTTCCTTAAGGGGAACATGGGCCCGGACAATGATGGTCGAGCCCGAACTCTCCTGGTTCTGGATCATGCCGCGCCGCCGGTTCAGGTCGCCCACCACGTCGCCCACGTGATCCTGCGGCGTAGTTACCTCCACATCCATGATCGGCTCCAGGATGATCGGGTTGGCCTTCTTCATGCCGTCGCGGAAGCAGGCCTTCGCGGCGATCTCAAACGCCAGGGCCGACGAGTCCACATCGTGGTACTTGCCGTCCACCAGGATGTATTTGAAGTCCACCGTCGGGAAGCCGGCCAGCACGCCGGTCTCGGCCTGCTGCTTGATGCCCTTCTCGACCGCCGGGATGTATTCCTTGGGGACGGTGCCGCCGACCACCTTGTTCTCGAACACCACCCCCTCGTTGCGGGCGATCGGCTCGAAGGTGATCTTCACCTCGGCGTACTGGCCCGACCCGCCGGTCTGCTTCTTGTGGGTGTAGGTCTCGGTATGCGGCCGGGTGATGGTCTCGCGATACGCCACCTGCGGCGCCCCAATATTCGCATCGACGCCATACTCGCGCCGCAGCCGGTCGATGATGATCTCGAGGTGCAGTTCACCCATGCCGGACAGGATGGTCTGGCCGGTTTCCTGGTCGGTGCGCAGCCGCAGGCTCGGGTCTTCGGCCGCCAGCTTCTGCAGGCCGAGAGACATCTTCTCGACCGCCTCCTTGGTGCGCGGCTCGACCGAGATGTCGATCACCGGCACCGGGAAGGCCATCCGCTCCAGCACCACCGGATCCTGCTGCGAGGCCAGCGTGTCGCCGGTGCCGGTATCCTTCAGCCCGACGAAGGCGGCGATGTCGCCGGCGTGGACCTCCTTGATCTCGGCGCGCTTGTCGGCGTGCATCTGGAACATGCGGCCGATCCGCTCGCGATGCTCCTTGGTGGTGTTCATCACAGTGTCGCCGGACTTCAGCGTGCCGGAATAGACCCGCACGAAGGTCAGCGTGCCGTACTTGTCGTTGATGATCTTGAACGCCAGGCCGGCGAACGGGGCGCTCGGATCCGCCTTGATGCGGCGGCGATCGGAGTGCTCGCCATCCTCCTCGCCCTCGCCGGCGGCGACGCTGATGCCGGGCACGTCGATCGGCGACGGCAGGTAGTCCACCACCGCGTCGAGCAGCGGCTGCACGCCCTTGTTCTTGAACGCCGTGCCGCACAGCACCGGGCGGAACGCGCCGGAGATCGTGCCGGCCTTGATGCAGCGCTTCAGCGTGGCGACCTCGACATCACCCTTGTCGAAATACTCCTCCATCGCGGCGTCATCGACCGACAGCGCGGTGTCCAAAAGGACCTGGCGGTATTCCTTCGCCTGCTCCAGCAGGTCGTCCGGGATCGGTTCGTCATGGTACTTGGCGCCGAGTTCGCCGCCTTCCCAGATCAGCGCCTTCATTTCGACCAGGTCCACCACGCCAAGGAACTTGTCCTCGATGCCGATCGGCAGCTGTAGCGGCAGCGCGACGATGTCGAGCTTCTCCTTCAGCGTGGCGAACGCGCGGTAGAAGTCGGCACCGGTGCGGTCCAGCTTGTTGATGAAGATGATGCGCGGGACGTTGTAGCGGTCAGCGAGACGCCAGTTGGTCTCGGATTGCGGCTGCACGCCGGCGACGCCCTCGATGATGAAGATCGCTCCGTCCAGCACGCGCAGGCTGCGGTTCACCTCGATGTTGAAATCGATGTGGCCCGGCGTGTCGATGATGTTGATGCGGTGGTCATGCCATTCGCAGGTCACCGCGGCCGAGGTGATGGTGATCCCCCGCTCGCGCTCCTGCTCCATGTAATCGGTGGTGGTGTTGCCGTCGTGCACCTCACCGATCCGGTGCGACATTCCGGTATAGTACAGGATCCGCTCCGTCGTGGTGGTCTTGCCCGCGTCGATATGCGCGGTGATGCCGATATTGCGGATCTTGTCGAGCGGCGTGCCAGGCACGGTAAACCTCCATACCATGACGGGCGCCACGAGACCCCTGCCCCGCGCGCCCGCATGCTGACCCGGCTGCTGGCAGCCGGCTATGTCAGCAATCAGATGCTGCACCGCGGCGTGATTTGCAAGGATTATCGGTCAGTGTACAGGTCAAGTCTCGCATGCATGGCCGGTGACACCGTTATCGCAGCTGGATCCGGGCCTGTCCGGGCCGGCCATGCCCGCGGAACATGGCGTCGACTCCGCTACCCTTTGTCACTGTAGGACACAGGGTTCGCGCCTAGTCTCCACACCATGGACCTGCCGATCGCCCACGCTCTCGCGCGCTTCGGTCTCGGGCGCCGCGCCACCGAGCCGCTTCCCGCCGATCCTGGCGCCTGGCTGCGCGCTCAGCTCCACGGTCCGGACCCGGCGCGATTCGCCCAGCAGCCCTCCACCGCAACCGGCCTTGCGGCGTTGCGTGAAGACCGCCGGAACAAGCCGGCGCCAGGCCAGTCGCGCGGCCGCGCGGTGTTCCGCCAGGATGCGACCGCGGAACTGGCCAATGCGCTGGCCACCACGGCGCCATTCCGCGAGCGGCTGGTGTGGTTCTGGACCAACCATTTCACCATCTCGCTGCGTCGCGGCCAGTGCGCAGCGGTCGCCGGCGCCTTCGTTGAGGAGGCGATCCGCCCGCATGTGACCGGGCGCTTCGCCGACATGCTGCTGGCGGTCATGCGCCATCCGGCGATGCTGATGTATTTGGACAACGTTGGCTCGGTTGGACCGGACAGTCCCGCCGGCGAGCGCAGCCATCGCGGGCTGAACGAGAATCTCGCCCGGGAATGCATGGAACTGCACACCGTCAGTCCGGCGGCTGGCTACACCCAGGCGGACGTGACCAGCTTCGCCAAGGTGCTGACCGGCTGGTCGATCGACCTGCGCGACGATCCGCCGGGCTTCCGCTTCCGCCCGTTCGCCCACGAACCGGGCGAACAGACCGTCATGGGACGGCATTTCCCGCCGGGCGAGGAAGGCGGGGTCGCCGCGCTGCAGTTCCTCGCCGGCCATCACGCGACGCATCGCTTCCTGGCGACCAAGCTGGTCCGGCATTTCGTGGCCGACGACCCGCCGGCGGACGCGGTGGGCCGGATCGAGGGCGTGCTGCGCGATACCGGCGGCAACCTGGGCGCCGCGGCGGCTGCGCTCACCACGCTGGATGCTGCCTGGCAGCCGCAGACCAAGCTGCGCACGCCGCTGGACTTTGTCGTCGCGACACTGCGCGCGCTTGATGCACCACCGCCACAGGCCGACCAGCCGTACCTGATCGGCTCGCTCGCCGGCCTGGGGCAGCCGATGTGGACCGCACCGCAGCCGAACGGCTGGCCCGACCGGGCCACCGACTGGGCCAGCCCTGAGGCGCTGGTGCGGCGGATCGACTGGTCCTACGCCGTGGCCGGCCGGCTGTCCGGCCCCGATCCGGCCGATGTCGCCGAGGCCAGCCTGGGCCCAATGCTACAGCCTGCCACCCTGGAGGCGATGCACCACGCCGGATCGCGCCGTGATGCCCTGACTTTGCTGCTGTCATCCCCGGAATTCCAGAGGCGATGATGTTCCACCTGTCACGCCGTTCCGCCCTGCTTGGTCTCGCATCGGCATTCACGCTCGGTCGCGCGTCACTGGCGCTGGCCGATGCGCCGGGGGACAAGCGCTTCGTCGTCATCATCCTTCGCGGTGCGCTGGACGGGCTATCGGCAGTGGTGCCGTACGGCGATCCGGCGCTGGCGGGTCTGCGGGGCGAGATCGTGCCGCCGGCGCCCAACCAGGATGGCGGCCTGCTGGACCTCGGCGGCTTTTACGGGCTGCATCCATCGCTGGCCAATGCTCATGCGATGTATCAGGCCGGGGAATTGCTGCCGATACACGCGGTGGCCGGGCCGTATCGCGTGCGAAGTCATTTCGAGGCGCAGGACTACCTGGAAAGCGGCGCCGATCACCGCATGACCAGCGGCTGGTTGAATCGCGCGGTCGGCGCGATCCCTGCGTCGGCCCGCAGCCGGCCGGGTGACGAAGCGCTGGCGGTCGGCGTGTCGGTACCGCTGCTGCTGCGAGGCCCGGCGATGGTCGGCAGTTGGGCGCCGCACGGCTTTGCCGAGCCGGAAGCCGATCTCTATGCCCGCGTCGCCGCGCTCAGCCAGGGCGACGCCATGCTCGGCCCGGCGATCGCCGAGGGGCTGCGCGAGCGCGGTTTCAGCGCCTCGGTGATGAGCGGCGACGAGGCGGCGAAGGACCGCTATGCCTTCCCTGCGCTCGCCAAGGCCGCCGGTGAGATGCTGCGCGCTGCGGACGGCCCGCGCATCGCAGCGCTGGAGATCGGCGGCTGGGATACCCACACGGCGCAGACCCCGCGGCTTGCCGGCGTGCTGCGCCAGCTCGATGCCGGACTGGCGGCGTTGAAGGCCGCACTCGGCGATGCATGGCAGCAGGCCGCAGTCCTGACGATGACCGAATTCGGCCGGACCGTGCGGGTGAACGGCACCAGGGGCACCGACCACGGCACCGGCACGGTCGCCTTCGTCGCAGGCGGCGCGGTGTCCGGCGGACACGTCGCGGCGGACTGGCCCAGACTTGGCACCGGCAAGTTGCTCGAGGATCGCGACCTGCAGCCGACGCGAGACCTGCGGTCGGTCGCCAAGGGGCTGCTGGCAGCGCATGTCGGATTGGATGCGTCGGCATTGGAGCAGGTGTTCCCGGGCAGCGGGACAGCGACGCCAATGCCGGGTTTGATCCGATCGGCGTAACCTTTGGATCGTTGCGTCGTTGGGCCGTAGGGCCGCCCCAGGCGACAGTTCATGTTTGACCGATTGACGCCTTCCCCACCCGCACGGCATCTGCCGCCAATGCGGGAGGCAGCGGATGAACCAGGCAGCGGCAGCGGTCAGCGAGAAGCGCCAGTGGGACAGGCTGATGGCGATGGCGCGGCTAGGCGCCATCCCGGGCGATGGCGTCAACCGCGCCTGCCTGACCGACCTGGACCGTCAGGCGCGTCGCCTGCTGGTCGGCTGGGCGAGCGAAATCGGCGCCACGGTCTCGCTGGACGCCGCGGCGAACCTGTGGCTGCGGCGCGAGGGCAGCGATCCGCGCTCCGCACCCGTGGTCACCGGCAGCCACATGGACACCCAGCCGAACGGCGGACGCTTCGACGGCATCTACGGCGTGATCGCCGGACTGGAAGCACTCGCCGCATTGCACGATGCCGGCACGACACTGCGCCGTCCGGTCGAAGTGGTCGCCTGGACCAACGAGGAAGGCGGCCGGTTCGCGCCCGGCTGCATGGGCAGCATGGCGTGGAGCGGGTTCCGCGGCATCGAGGAATTCGCTGGTGTCGCCGATCCCGACGGCGTCCGCTTCGCCGACGCGCTGGCCGCGCATCTCGCGTCGGAAGCCGACCTGCCGCGGCGTCCGTTGGGCGGTCAGCCGCACGCCTATGTCGAGGCGCATATCGAACAGGGGCCGCGGCTGGAAGCTGATGGGCTGGATATCGGCGTCGTCACCGGCATCCAGGGCAGCCGGTGGTTCACGGTGACGCTGACCGGCGACACCGCGCATGCCGGCACCACGCCGCTCGCGCTGCGGCGCGACGCGGTGCAGGACATGCTGCGGGCAATCGCCGCGCTGAACGGACTGATGCACGATCCGCACGATGTGCTGCGCTTCACCGTCGGGCGGATCGTGGTGGAACCGAACACCTCGAACTCAGTGGCGAACCGCGCCAGCTTCACCATCGATTTCCGCCATCCCGACAAGGACGTGCTGCTGGCGCGCGGCGATGCGGTGGCCGGCGTGGTGCAGGCCGCGGTCCGCGATGCCGGCGTGACGGTGCGCGAGACATTCCATGCGCTGCCGGTGGAATTCTCGCCGCAGGTGATCGATGCGGTGGAGCGGGCCGCGACCGACCAGCACTGCAGCCATATTCGCATGCCGTCGGGCGCCTTCCATGACGCGCAGTTCGTCGTGCCGGTGTGCCCCACCGGGATGATCTTTGTCCCATGCCGCAAGGGGATCAGCCACAATCCGGCGGAGTATTCCGAGCCCGGACAACTGGCGGCAGGAACGCGTGTGCTGACGCAGACGCTGACTACGCTGGCAGACACCTGATACCAAACCTCATTGATGATGACCCGTTGCGTTGCGCCGACTGTCATGGCCGGGCTTGGCCCGGCCATGACAGTGAGAACGATGAGTCGCTATCTACGAGCGTTGGTGTGACAACGGCCCAAGGTGACAATGGGACGAGGCGTGCATTGACCTCGGTCTGGGCAGCCCGTGACAAGAAGCTGCTGGTGCTGATGGCGGCCAGCCTGCTGCTGTTCGTGGCATTCGGTGCGGCGGGACTGGTCGGTTACCTTACCCAGCCAACCACGCTGTATCCGGATTTCTTCGGCCTGTGGTCGTTCGCGCGCTTCGTCAGGACGCACCCGGCAATCCAGATTTACGATCCCGCCGCGCTGTTCGCCTTCCAGCGGCAACTCGAGCAAGGCGGCGACATAACCTACACCTATCCCTACCCGCCGCCGTATCTGCTGCTGCTCTGGCCGCTCGGCCTGCTGTCGTACCCGACGGCGCGGATCGCCTGGATCGTCGTGACACTGGTTGCTTTTCTGCTCGCGGTCTGTGGACTGCATCGCCGACCGCTACTGGCGCTGGCGGCCACCGCCGCGCCGGCGACCACGATCTGCATGATCTATGGACAGAACGGCCTGCTGTCGGGCGCACTGATGATCGGCGGTATGCGCCTGGCACAGCGGCTGCCGGTGGCCTCGGGGATGTTGCTTGGCACGCTGGTCTACAAGCCGCAACTCGCCATCCTGGTTCCGATCGCACTTGCGGCGGCAGGATTATGGCGGGCGTTCCTCGCCGCCGGCGCGACCGTGATCGTACTCGTCGTGATATCGGCACTGCTGTTCGGCTGGGATATCTGGTGGGCCTGGGGCCACGCAATTCCGCTGCATTCGGGGTTGTTCGATGCCACCAGGGGACGGCTGAACCACCTGATGCCCACGGTGGCGGCGGCCGGCCTGTTGGCCGGCAATGCCGCTGCCGCTTATGCAGCGCAGGCTGCGGCCACCCTGCTTGCCACGATATTCGTGTGGCGTTGCTGGCGGGCATCGCAGGCCGCCGAGGCGCTGGTTGTGCTGGCGGTCGCTACATTCCTGGCGACGCCTTATGCGTTCGTCTACGACATGCCCTTGATAGCCGGCGCAGTGCTGCTGCTGATCGCCTGCCGTATCGCGCGCAATGGCGAATTCACCTTCATGGAACTGCTCAGCTACCTGCTTGCGCTGGTACTGCCGGTGGGGCTCATGAGCGATCTCGACGCGGTCGGCGCGCCGCTGGCGGTGGCATCGCTCGGGCTGCTGATGTGGCAGGTGGCGCGCAAGGCTGCAGTGGCGTAAGCCGTCGCGCGACTCCCCACCGCGGCGAACGCGGGCTAGCGTGGCGTAACGAACGACCGGTGAGGGGCGCGATGAGCAGCGTGCAGGAGTTGTTGCGTCCGCCGCGCGACGCCGCTGCTACCGGCCATGCCGCGCTGCGGCGCAACCTGATGCCGCATCCGATCGTGATGATGATCCTGATCATCGCCGCCGCGGCTGCATTAAGTTGGCTGATCCCGTCCGGCCAGTTCGAGCGGGCGCCGAACGGACACGTGCTCGCCGGAACCTACCATGAAATCGCCAAGCAATATTCGCTGCAGGCGCTGCTGTGGCCGCATCGCAGCACGGCGAGCGAAGCCTACCCCGCCGATCTGAGCTCGCTCGCGACGTCGGTTCCCGCCGGCATGACGCAGGCGGCCGGGCTGATCTTCATGATCATGTTCCTGGGCGGCATGTTCGGCGTGCTGCGCGCGTCCGGCGCCCTGGACGCAGGAATGGAAAGGCTGCTGGCGGGCACCGGCGGCAACGTCTATCTGCTCGCGCCGCTGCTGATGCTTGCGCTGTCGGCCGGCAGCACATTTCTCGGCCTGATCTCGGAATACCTCGTGCTCATCCCAATGATGCTGGTGCTGGCGGAGAAGCTGCGGCTTGGCCCGTTGTTCGCCGTGGCGCTGGTCGCCATCCCGGCGAAGATCGGCTATCTCGCCTCGGTCACCAAATCCGCTGCCGCTGGTCATCGCGCAGCCAATCGTCGGCGTGCCGGTCTTCAGCGGCGTTGCCTTCCGCTTCGTGCTGTGGGTGGTGTTCCTTGGTCTCGGCATCGCCTACCTGCTCTACAATGTGCGACGCAGCGGCTTCCTGCATGCAGACGCGACGCATGCCGGGAAGCCGCTCGCCGGACGCCATGTCGCAATCCTGCTCGCAGTCGGCCTGGGCATCGTCGCCATCGTTTATGGTGCGGGCAGCCTGCACTGGGGCAACGCACAGCTTGCCGCGTTCTACATTGCGCTCGCCGCACTGATCGCCGTCCTGGGCGGCATGACCGCGGAACACGCCGCAGAATCCTTCGTCGATGGCATGAAGGCGATGATGCTGGCAGCACTGTTGGTCGGTCTGGCCGGCGCGGTGGAAGTGGTGCTGCGCAATTCGCTCGTGCTGGACACCATCATCAACGACCTGTCGTCGCTGGCGCGCGACCGGGCGCCGGTGATGGTCGCGGAAGTGCTGGTGGTCATCGAGATCATCCTGGACGTGCTGATCCCGTCGACCAGTGCGAAGGCCGCGATATCGATGCCGATCCTGTGGCCGATCGCACAACTGACCGGGGTGAGCGGACAGACCACGGTGCTGGCGTACCTGATCGGCAACGGACTCACCAACATGGTGACGCCGACCTCGGGGATGCTGTTGGCCTATCTGAGCACCGGGCGCGTGCCGTATGCTACCTGGATACGCTTCATCCTGCCGCTATGGCTCGCGCTGCTGGCCCTGTCGCTGCTCGCCGCGGCGTTGGCGGTCTGGATCGGCTACTGACGACGCCCACGACGCCGCAGTGGCCATCCGGCAGTCATGACAATTCGACAAGGCTGGCACCGTGAGCTTCACCACACGGTTGCCTTGATCGACACTATATTAGCTGTGTTATGGAGGCTCCCATGACGATTGCCCAGCGCATGTTCGGTCGGATGTCGCTCGCCGCGGTGGCTGGTGCCATCGCCCTGTCCGTCGCTATGGCCCCTGGCGCCCAGGCTGCCTGGCACGGTGGCGGCGGAGGCGGTTGGCACGGCGGCGGTGGCTGGCACGGCGGCGGTTGGGGCGGTGGCTGGCACGGCGGCTGGGGCGGCTGGCACGGCGGTGGCTGGGGCTGGCGAGGCGGTTGGTGCTGCGGCCCCGGCGTATACTTCGGCGTCTACCCGCCACCGGTCTATTACCCTCCCCCGCCGGTCTACTACGCGCCTCCGCCTGCGTACTACGCGCGTCCGCCTGCCTATTACGCACCGCCGGCATCGTATTATCCGCCAGCCTATTAGTAGCAGCTTCTAACGACGCGATACGACAACCCGGGCCAGCGCGTGCCACGGCTCGGGAAGCCACGCCCCCGACGCAGCGCCTGACGTCGAGGGCAGAATCCACACCGGCGGAAAGTCCGCAACCGGCGGGCTAGGTCCGTATCCGCTGACGCTGGACACCCCGTAGAACACCGCCGCGGCACGCTTGCCGTTGAACGCCACAAGGTGCGGCCGAACCCGGCGGATGCGCGCGATGAACCCCGCTACGTCGTCCGCGTCGCGCGGCAGCGACGCGTCGCTGCCTGATGCCCGCTTGGCCATATCCGTCAGCCCGATGCCGAAACTCAGTACGGCGGAGAACTCTTCGGCGGCTAGCCGCCGCGGCGTCAGTCCGGTCTCCGCCAGGATGCGCCAGAACTTATTCCCGGGACCGGCATAATACGCACCTCGTGCCGCAGACACCGCGCCGGCCGCAGAACCGCAGATCACCAGGCGCAACCCCGGCGCCAGCACGTCGGGCAGTACATGCCCCGGCATGGCTACGCCCGCGATGTCGGCTGCTTCGCGCGCTTGGCTTCGTCGGACGCGCGCCACAGATACCATGCGGCGATCGAGCGGTACGGCGACCAAGCCACGCCGATCTCCGCCAGCGCCTTCGGCTTAGGCGGCACCTCGAGCCCGTAAAGCGCCCGGTAGCCGTCGCGGACACCGAAATCATCCACCGGCAGTACGTCCGGCCGGCCCAGCGTAAAGATCAGCAGCATCTCCACCGTCCACCGTCCCACGCCGCGGATCGACGTCAGCCGCTCGATCAGTGCCTCGTCCGACAAGCGCGCGGAACCCCGCCGCGTCGGCACGGTGCCGTCCAGTGCCGCCGCGCAGATCGCCCGCATCGCGGCGATCTTGGAACCGGAGAAACCGCACGTCCGCAGTTCGAGATCCGAACTCGCCAGCACCAGTTCAGGCGGCGGGAACCCATCCGGCGGGTAGAGCGCCTCGAATCTTGCCAGGATGGCGCGCGCCGCATTGCCGTGCAGTTGCTGGTGCGCGATGGCACGCATCAATGCCTCATAGGGGCTGCGGCCACGCTCGATGCCGAGACGCGGTGGGCCGACGCGGCGTATCAGCGCGGCAAATGTCCGGTCGCGCCGCAAATGTCGCAATGCTTCATCGCTCATAGGCCGGCTCATTGGCACACCGCAACCGTAACTTGCAATCGCCCCCCTCGAAGGCGATATAATACTCGTCGGTATGCAACAGCAGCGCCCTTGGCTTCTCGACCACGAAGACGATGAAGCCGCCAATCGGCAGACCGCCAGCCTTGGCGGCGTGGCCATCACGTTGCTGCTTCTGGTGGTCGGGCTGTTTCTGGTGCGCGAGTTGCACTCCAAGGCGCAGATCGAGGACTGCCTGATGTCCGGACGCACCAACTGCGACTGGCTCGTCCAGGGGCACATGCAGTCGGGGCACATGCAGTCGGGGCACATGTAGTCGCCGCCACGCATTGACGCGCGTCGCGTCTCTCGCCAGCGTACCCCCATTGCAGCCGGACAGCGAGGGTGGGATGCGCATCGCGAACATGGATTGGCGCATGGTGGAGGACTGGGTCCGCCATGACGACCGTTGCGCGCTGCCCCTCGGCAGCACGGAACAGCACGCCGGACTGTCGCTCGCCACTGACGCGATCCTGGCTGAACGCGTTGCGCTGGAGGCCGCGGAGCCGCTTGGCATTCCAGTGTTCCCCGCCCTGCCCTACGGCCTGACACCGTATTTCACCGCCTTTCCGGGCACGGTGACGCTGCGGGTCGCGACCTATGCCGCGGTGCTCCGCGATGTGCTGGACAGCCTGAAGCAGGCCGGGTTCCGCCGCGTGCTGATCGTCAACGGCCATGGCGGCAACCAGCCGGCGGCGGCGATCGCGCAGGAATGGATGATGGACAATCCCGACGCCCATATCCGCTTCCACGACTGGTGGCGCGCGCCGCTGACTGCCGCGGCGGTGCAGGCGATCGATCCGGTGGCGAGCCACGCGAGCTGGATGGAGAACTTCCCCTGGACGCGCCTGCCCAACCGCCCGCCGACGGAAGGCGCCAAGCCGATGGTGGACGTGGACCGCCTGCGTACCATGCCCCCGTTCGAGGTACGCACATTGCTCGATGACGGCAATTTCGGCGGCCGCTACCAGCGCGACGATTCCGAGATGCTGGACATCTGGGATGTTGCCGTTCTTGAGACCCGCGCCCTGCTGGAGAACTGGTGATGGCGGATCGCATCCTGGTCTGGGGCGCCGGCGCGATCGGCGGCTGTGCCGGCGCATGGCTCAAACGTGCCGGCCACGACGTCACCTTTGTCGATGTGGTGCCGGAGCATGTCGCGGCGATCCGAACGCAGGGATTGCGCATCACCGGACCCGTCGAGGAATTCTCTGTCGTCACGCCGGCGTTCGTGCCGGAGGAGCTGTCCGGCACCTGGCAACACATCTTCCTCGCGGTGAAGGCACAGCACACCGCGGTGGCGACGCGCGCACTGACGCTGCACCTGGCGCAGGACGGCTACGTGCTGTCGCTGCAGAATGGCCTGAACGAGAATATCATCCAGCGCATTGTGGGCCGCGACCGCACGATCGGCGCTTTCGTCAACTACGGTGCCGACTGGATGGCGCCGGGCGAGGTCATGTTCGGCAATCGCGGCGCGGTGGTGCTGGGCGAACTCGACGGCGCGATGACGCCACGGCTGGCCGCGCTGCACGCCGTCATGCGCGACTTCGAACCGGATGCGATCACCACGCCGGGTATCTGGTCATATCTGTGGGGCAAGCTCGGCTACGGCGCGATGCTGTTCGCCCAGGCGCTCGGGCAAAAGGGCATCGCCGACTGCCTGGCGCGGCCGGAACTGCTGGGACTGTGGCGGCGGCTCGGTGAGGAGGCGATCGTGGTGGCGCAGGCCGAAGGCGTCTCGCCCCGCGGCTTCAACGGCTACGACATCGAGGCTTTCAAACCCGGCGCCAGCGAAGCGGCGGCACGCGAGAGCGTCGCCGCAATAGTGGCGTTCAACCGCACCAGCGCCAAGACGCATTCCGGCGTCTGGCGCGACCTTGCGATTCGCAGGCGGCGCACCGAGGTGGATGTGCAGATTGCCCCGATCGCCGAGATCGGCGCGCGCCACGGCATCGACTGCCGCACCACACGCAAGCTGGTTGCGATGATCCACGAGGTGGAGGATGGAACCCGGCCGATGACCGACGACAACCTGCTGGAACTTGCGAGGGTGAACTGATGATGGCCTTCACCGTCGCAGCCGGGTCCCAACATCGCACCGCCGTGGCCGGGCGTGGCCCGGTCACCCGCGGCTTCGGTACGCAGCGCGAAGACGTCGATGGCCGGGCCACGCCTGGCCATGACGGTTGGTGCGCCAGGGCCAACCCATGATCAGCGTCGAAGAAGCCCGCGAACGCATTCTGGCCGCCCTGCACCCCACGCCCGGCGAAGTGGTAGCGCTGGCGAATGCCTGGGGCCGG
Organism: Acetobacteraceae bacterium; assembly: GCA_036265005.1. Classification (GTDB taxonomy): domain Bacteria; phylum Pseudomonadota; class Alphaproteobacteria; order Acetobacterales; family Acetobacteraceae; genus JAMXLO01. The sequence goes on from DATAPW010000042.1 coordinate 53,230, forward strand.
ATCACCGCGGCTCCCGTGGTCGCCCGCCTCACACAGCCGCCAGCCGACGTGTCCGCCATGGACGGCTACGCCCTCGGTGCCGCCGACGGGACCCTCGGCGCGAAGCTGGCAGTGATCGGCAGCGCCCCCGCCGGCCATCCGTTCGGCGGCACCGTCGGCCCCGGCCAGGCGGTCCGCCTGTTCACCGGCAGCGTCGTCCCGCCAGGCGCGGACGCCATCCTGCTGCAGGAGGACGCCACCGCCGCCGGCACCACGGTGCAGGTGAACGAGCCGGTCACCGCCGGCCGCCATATCCGCCGTGCCGGCCAGGATTTTGCCGCCGGCGACACCGTGGTGCCGGCCGGCCGCCGCCTCACCGCGCGCGACATTGGTCTGGCCGCCGCCGCAAACCACCCGTGGCTCACCGTGCATCGCCGCCCGCGTGTCGCCATCCTCGCCACCGGCGACGAGATCGCCATGCCGGGCGAGCCGATCCCCGCCGGCGGCATCGTCAGCTCCAATTCGCACGCCCTTGCAGCCCTGGTGCGCGCGGCAGGCGGCGACCCCGTCGTGCTCCCGGTCGCCGCCGATACGCGCGAGGCGGTCGCGGCGGTGGCGGATGCAGTGCACGGCATGGACATGCTGGTCACCACCGGCGGCGCCTCGGTCGGCGACCATGACCTGGTGATCGACGGCCTGAAGACCCGCGGGCTGGAACTGGACTTCTGGCAGATCGCGATGCGCCCGGGAAAGCCGCTGCTGTTCGGCCGCTTGGGATCGGTCGCGGTGCTGGGCCTCCCGGGCAATCCGGTCTCGGCCTTGGTCTGTTCGATCCTGTTCCTGCTGCCCGCGCTGAGCCGGATGTCCGGCCTGCCGGCCGCGCCGCCGCCCACCACGCAGGCGATCGCCGGCGCCGCCCTGCGTGCCAACGACCATCGCGCCGACCACCTGCGCGCCACTGTCGCCACCGATTCGCAGGGCCGCATCGTCGTCACGCCGTTCCCAGTGCAGGATTCGGCGATGTTGCGGCGATTGGCGCATGCGGACGCACTTATTCTGCGCGCGCCCAACGCTCCCGCGCTAACTGAAGGCTCCGAAGTGACGGTCATCCGCCTCGATTCGCTCGGCATTTAGCGCGTTTTTTTGCACTTTCGGATCAGGAAAACTTGACGACGCGGCGCGAACCTATCTAGAACACCGCTCAGTTGCTGGTTTGTTCCGAATGCGCGGTCGGCGCCTCCCGCAGACAACGCATTTCGTGGATGCCGGCACGCAGAGGGAAGGTCGGCCGCCATGTTGACGCGCAAGCAGTACGAACTGCTGATGTATATCGACAAGCATCTCAAGCAGACCGGCTTTTCGCCGAGTTTCGAGGAGATGAAGGATGCTCTCAAGCTCAAGTCGAAGTCCGGCATCCATCGGCTGATCTCTGCGCTCGAGGAACGCGGCTTCCTTGGCCGACGCCGGCATCGCGCGAGGGCGCTGGAAGTGCTGCGCCTGCCGGAGAACCTGTCTGGCCGGATGGTCGGCGGCGAGACAATGGCCGAGGAGACCGAGCAGAGCTTTTCCCCCACGGTCATTCGCGGGGACTTCACCGCACGCATCCCGGGCGTTCGCGCGGCGAACGATGCGACGGCGATCCAGTTGCCGTTGTACGGCCGCATCGCCGCCGGCCTGCCGATCGAAGCGCTGCGCGATCCCAGCGATTACGTCGATATGCCGGTCCACATGCTCGGTAGCGGCGAGCACTATGCGCTGGAGGTCGCCGGCGATTCCATGGTCGAGGCCGGCATCCTGGACGGCGACACTGTCGTCATTCGCCGCGGCGATGCGGCCGAGACGGGCCAGATCGTCGTGGCACTGGTGGACGAGAGCGAGGTCACGCTGAAGCGGCTGCGCAAGCGCGGCAACTCGATCGCGCTGGAACCCTGCAACGTACGCCACGAAACGCGAATCTTCCCTGCCGACCGGGTGAAGGTGCAAGGGCGCCTGGTGGCGCTGCTGCGGCGCTACCAATGACGCAGGTCGTGTTGCCATCACCGAAGCACAGGCGGTCAGCGTGTGGCGGGCATTGCGGAAGTTCGCCCAGGTAGATCGGATCGTCGCTGCCGGACGAAGTCCGATCGGCGCGCCCGCCGGGCGAGCAAGGCCACTTTTACAGCGTATGAGGGGGAGGTGATGCAACTTCACGCGGCTTTAGCGCCGCTCCGGCGCGTCTGATGCCCACTCGCATCGTCAGCTACGTGCACCGCTACAAGCGCCCGCCGAGGAAGCGGAGGGCGGTCGCGCTGGAGGTGCCGGCGATCATCACCACGAAAAAAAGAGCCGCCGCCCCGTCCCTGGCCGCAAACCGCTGAGGCCGCAGCGCGCGCAGGAACGGTCAACGCAGCGCGACGACGATCCCGAGGCCATGGTGCGGGTGCGGGTGCGGGTGCGGGTGTTCCATCAACAGTTTGACCTTCGCCAGCGATATTTGGTGCATCGCTGACATCGGCGGCGTGCTGCCGCATCACGCCTTTTCAGCACGCCACGCACACGGGCTTCGCGTTGTTTCGCTTACGACGACAAGCTTCGCTGGGTGTGTCGCCGGGGCCGGTCAACGGCGCGGACGTCGGAGGGCCGCAATCGACTGCTGTTCGCTCCCCGGCAAGCTGGTTGTCGACGTTCTCCGGAGTTAACAGAAGGCCGAAACCGGACGGTTGACCCGTCAGTAGCCGTGACAGAATCAAGTCACCAAGTTTCCGTTTGAAATGCAGGATATCCCAGAACCACTCCGTCTGAGTTGTATTGCTGCCTTTTGCTGGCGCCGGCTCTGTCGTGTAGGGGGAATAACCGCCAAGATCCCAAAGTGATATCGATCCGCCCCGATGCGCCGCAACGACCGTGGCCAGGGACCGCAGCCAGAGCTCGTAGACATTCCAGATGCCGGCTCGATCGATCATCTGAAGCTCCGTCATGTGCGCTGGTGGGAGCACGAAGACCAAGGCGATACCGTGCGCATCGCAAAAGTCCATGATGTCGCGGACATAGGTGAGCTTCGGGATAGACTCGTTCAACGGAGCATGAAGCGCGGTGAACTTGCCAAGCTCCGTAGCCACGATATCCTCGGATCGTGCGAACACCTCGCCCTGACCAACTCTCTGCACCGCCCGACGGAAACCTGATTCACCAATAGCACCATCGGAGGCAAGGTCGATGGGCGAAGCGTCCCGCTGATGGATAACTGTGCTGACGCTATCCTCAAGCGCGCTGAGCGTGAACATCGACAGCAGGAAATCGTCCAGCCGTGGCACGGACGAAGGATCGTCGGGTAGGTCATTTCCTTGTCCCTCCGCCTCACTAAATGAGGCGAGGAAAGTCTCGAACTGGAGTACAACGACGGCGTTACGCACTCCGCTGCCTACCGCGGCATATTTCAGCGCTTCGTAGTTTCCTTTCACGCCCATTGCTGGAACGCCGAAATTGTAGACAGGTCGCATCGTGGCAGGCCAAAGCGGGCTTTGCGGATCCAGTCCAACGTTCACTACAGAGCTGCCGAAAAGGACCGTGGTGGGTCGGGCACGCCTGATCTGATAGAGTTTGGCCAGTACGGTATGGAACGGAGCATCTACCTTAAACTTGTTGAATCCGGCGATACGCGGAACGCCCATGATATCATACGGATCGACAGCAACATTGAACGTCGCGATCAGTGCGAAGAGGATCGCGGTAGACACCAGCCATGCGACGCAAAACCGTGCGGGTCTGTCAGACATCAGAAGCAGAGAAACTCGCTGAGATGACCCGGCGACAGAATGCCCGCGGCAGCAGCAACCACCGCAGTGCTAACAGACCAGGCAGTCGTCGAACGCCGTGACAGCCAGACATTTTGCTTTTCGCCCGGAGGCGTCGTGGCGGAAATGCCGCGGGCAGGCTCACAGCTTATGAGCATCTGAGGACGTTCGGCATGGTCCAGGCGCGGGCAGCCGTGGTCATGTTCCGCGTGCCGACGGTTGGCGCAGCAGTGGCGATCTGGCAGGGCATGATCGGTGTCATTCAACTTTGAAGACCGGCGGCAGGCTTCCGCAACCAGACTACGGCCGACGACACGAGTGCATCGCCACGCCAGGCCCCCATTTCCTTGGTTTCGACGCCTACCATGCTGTCCCGACCAAAGCAGCGGCGCTTTCGGACTTCCGTCACAACGTCGCCGACCGCTGGCAACGGACACTTCATCGGCACAACCAGAAAAGGGCGGTGACGTGGGAACGGATGACGGTGCTGGCAAAATCAATGGCTTCCCAGATCGCGTATTCACCCATCCCTGACCCGACAAACGCTTCGCCGTCAAACACCCAAGGGGGCAGAGGGAGCCGCGTGCGAGGATGCAGCCCGGCTTTGCCAGCCTACACGTCCGTGGGCAGCAAGGCAGCCTCTTAGATTCGGCGGTTAAGGGGCGCGTCGCAAGCCGCGCGGCATTTATTCCCCATCGCCCTTAATATAGGCGTAGGGAATGAGCCCCTACGCGACGCGCGCTAGCCATTTGGCTGCCTGCGACAAGATCGGCGCGCACGCCGCAGTCGTGCTGCTGAACGACGCTCTACGGGAGCAGCTTGATCGGTTGGATGATGCTTGAGTGCAATTTGGGCGGTGCCAGGCGTGCTACGGGCAGCGCGGGGTGCCTCGATCTCCACCGCCCGCTGCACGCATAACTCGACCAGCCACGCCTCGCGCTCCGACACCCTAGCCGCCCAGACGCCGTATCAGCCTGTCGTGTTCAGCCTCGGCGAGCCGGACCCGAGAGCGTCAGCCATTAGGCGGCTTTTCTGTGCGCCAGATCGCCCCAACGTCGCCGAACAGCGACGCTCACTCCGCCGTCGCCTCCTTATCGGTCTTCGCCGGTGGCAGCGCCGGCATCGGGTGGCTGCGCGGCACCGGCGGTGCCGGCACCCATGGCCGTGCTCCGCGATATGCGCGGTCGGTGACAATGCGGGCATGGTGCCGATCCAACCAGATCGCCGTCGCGCCGTAGCGCCAGACAGTGAAGCGATCCACCAGCGCCGGCCATGGGCGCTGGCACAGGCCGCGGGCCGGTTCCGCTGACACGATGACGGACGCCTCGAGGCAACCGTCGGGATGCGCCGCGCCGCGCACCAGCAGGGCAGCCTTCGCGCCGGCTACCGGCCGCAGCAGGCAGGCATCCTTGCGACACACGACACCGCCATCGGCCACGCTGCTGTCGGTCGGCATCGCCTGCGAGGTGCCGGCGGCCCAGAATTGCAGCCACGCGTCACGCGTAAACTTCGACGCTCCCGAGGCCTGCTGCAGGTATACGGTGTCCTGCAGGTGCACCGCGATCAGTCGCGCATCGGACGACACCAGCAGGTCGGGTGGCCGCTCGAGCAATGGCGACAGCAGGCCGAGTACGATCACCGCCACGCCGATCAGCCGTAACCGGCTCCGCCACAGGCCGAGCCAGGCAATCCCGAGCGCCGTCACTGCCAGCCCCCAGGGCGGACTGTGCGGCACATCGAACGTCGCCGCGGGCCATGCCGCCGTGGTGCGCGCAACCCACAGAACGGCCTCGGCGCCCCACTTCATCGGGACCCATGCCATCCAATCCAGCCCGACAGGCATCAGCGCCAGCGCGATCAGTCCTGCTGGCATCACCCACAGCGCGGTCAGCGGCACCGCCACCATGTTCGCCACCACGAAATAGACCTGGATGCGGCCGAAATGGTACGCACCGAACGGCGCCGACGCGGTGCCGGCGAGCGCGCTGGTCAGCGCCAGCGCCGCCAGGTGGGACGTGAAGCGCCGTGGCCAGCTGCCATTGCCATGCAGCGATCGCAGCGCGGGCCGCAGCACTTCGTAGCCGGCAATCAGCGCCAGCACGGCGGACAGGCTCATCTGCAGGGACACGCCCGGCAATTCCTGCGGCGACAGGATCATCAGCACCGTCGCGGCGAGCGCGAGGCCGCGCAGCGAGATCGCCCGGCGGCCGGCGACAACCGCCACCGTGTACAGGCAGGCCATCGCGAAGCTGCGCACGATCGGCACGTGCATGCCGGTCAGCACCATGTAGCAGCAGCCGCCAAACAGCGCGGTCAGCGCGGCAAGCTGCTTGGTCGGCCAATGCAGACTGGCGTACTCCGACGCGGCGAATGCCGGCCTGGAGAACGCCAGCACCCAACCCATGACAATGCCGATATGCAGCCCGGCCACGGCGAGCAGGTGGGCGAGGCCCGAGGCGCGAAACGCGTCATGGTCGGCGGGCGGGATTCCCGCGGTCACGCCGGTGAGCAGGGTGATGGACACTGCCCCCGCCGCACCCGGCACCGATGCGGAAATGTGCCGCGCGATCACCTCCCGCAACCGCTGCACCAGGCGCAGCGGCCGCCCCGGCATCGCCTCGGTGACGCGCTCGATTGGTCCCAGCGCGTAACCGGAACCACCCTGGCCGCTGAACCAGGCATCGCGCTGCAGATCCCAGGCACCGGGATAGGCCGGCGGCGCCGGAGGGCGCAGCATCGCCCGGACACGGACCGTGTCGCCGGTGGCGATTTCCTGCTGATCGCCCCGCCGCAACCGCACCCGCAGCCAGCGGGTCAGTTTCGCCGTGCCGTCGAGTTCCGCCGCTTCCAATGTGATGCGGCGGCCCTCGGGCAGCGCTTCGGCACTACGGACAATGCCGACCACAATCGTCGCGTGGGTCGGCATGGTCTCGACCGGCGGCGCGCGGGCGGTGGCGAACTGTGCGGCAGTGAAGCCGATACCAGCGGCGGCCAGCGCGATCATGGCGGCGCGAGGCACAGCAAGCCACCGGAGCAGGAACGCACCGGCCACCGCCGGCAGTGCCTCGGCCGGCCCCAGCCAGAGCGGCGGTTCGACGCGCAACGCGAAGTAGCAAAGGATGCCGACACCCATGAACACCGGCAGCCAGAGTGCGAAGCGACCACGCTCAGCCGCCTGCCATGCTTCCAGCCATGCGGCCGGCCGCCACTCAGGTCGGTTCCAGGCGAACACCAAGTGCTGCACGCACCGGAGGTTACCGGATGCCGCCTCTACAGCCGGTGAAGACGCGTGCTACATCATTGGCATGACCGTCCGTGCCCGCTTCGCTCCCAGTCCGACCGGCCTGCTGCACATCGGCAGTGCCCACACGGCGTTATTCAACTACCTGTTCGCCCGCCACCATGGCGGCGAGTACCTGCTCCGCATCGAGGACACCGATCGCGAGCGGAGCACTGAGGCAGCAACCAAGGCGATCCTTGATGGCCTGGAGTGGCTCGGGATCTCGCCCGACCAGCCGCCGGTGTTCCAGTCCACAAGAATGGCGCGCCACGCCGAGGTGGCGCGGCAGATGCTGGCCTCCGGCCATGCCTATAACTGCTACTGCACGGCTGAGGAACTGCGGCAGATGCGCGAGCAGGCGGTCGCCGAGGGGCGGTCGCCGCGTTACGACGGACGCTGGCGGGACCGCGATCCGGCCGAAGCCCCGCCAGGCATCGCGCCCGCCATCCGGCTGAAGGCGCCGCGCGACGGCGACACCGTGGTGGACGACCTGGTGCAAGGCACCGTGCGCGTCGGCAACGCCGAACTGGATGACATGATCATCCTGCGCAGCGACGGCACGCCGACCTACAACCACTCGGTCGTCGTCGATGACCACGACATGGACATCACCCATGTCATCCGCGGTGATGACCATCTGACCAACACGTTCCGCCAGGTGCAGATCTATCAGGCGATGGGGTGGCCGACACCGCGCTTCGCGCACATCCCGCTGATCCACGGGGCGGACG
>DATAPW010000043.1:0-9849 GCA_036265005.1 Acetobacteraceae bacterium
ATCTCGTCGGGATCGTCAAGCACTAGCTGATCGGCCGGCGACGCCTCGCCCAGCAATTCTGACGGCCGCACCCCGAGAACCCTGGCAAGCTCCACAAGGTTCGCTGTTCTGATACCGGCACCGCCGCCGCCGCCTTCCCACTGAGCCACGGCGGATTTGTCGACGCCCAGCAGGGCCGCCAGGGCGCGTTGCGATAATCCCGCTCGAGCGCGGGCCGCACGGATTCGGTCTGAAATGCTCACCTGCTTAACATGAGGCTTCGGCGGATGAGCCGCCCTAAGCAAAGAGACTGGACACCCTCGCTTAGTGCGCATAAGCTAAAGCCATGCGCGACCACTGTCTCGACCGTCATATGCAAATCCGCGGCGCCACCAAGCGCCTGGCCGAGGGCCTCGGCATCTCGATGGCTGCCGTCTCGCAGTGGGAACGCGTGCCGCGTGACCGCGTGGTGCAGGCTGCCGCCATCCTGGGCGTTTTGCCGTCCGATCTCAGGCCGGACCTGTTCCGTGCCGCCAACGACGCCAAGGCTGCGTGACGCCGCCATGACCGTTTGACGACGCCGGCGTGTCGGCTGGCTGGGAGGGGGAAGCACCATGCCGCAAAGGGAATCACATCGTTCCGCCGCTGGGGCGTTGAAGACTGCCGACGCGGCGCTGCGCGTGGAAATGCAGCAAATTCTGCACCTTGCCGCCGAGCCCCTCAGACCGCGCGACAACGCCAAGAGCCGCCTGGCGCGTGCCGCCGTCGTGCTGCGGCTGGCCCCGCGCCGCGCCTACGCGCTCTGGTATGGCGAAGAGCGGATGCTGATCAGGGTCGAGGAGGCCGCCCGGTTGCGGGCTGAGCAAGTCCGGCTCTACCAACTGCGCCTCGTCCGGCTGCGACGCGAGATCGCTGAGACCGAGCGATTCTTGGGAGTGCAGCGAAGTGCTTTGGAAGCGGCTGAAGTTGCGCCTCGCCGAGCTGTTCAACAAGATCGCCAACTGGTTCTCCCGCTAGGCAAGCCGGCGTGACGGCGGCGCGCGGGGACTGGATGACCGCCGCCAGCATCGCGCTGGCCACCCGGATGTGGAACGAGGGGGTCAGCGCGCGCCTGATCGGCCAGGCCGTCGGCTGCAGCAAGGGCGCGGTGGTCGGATTTGCCTCCCGCTCCGGCCTGGCGGCCAGGACCTCACCCATCGTCCGCCGGGTCGTGGCGCCGCCGGTCGTGCGGCGGCTGCGCCAGGTCGCACCTGCGTCGTCGCCGGGGCCGGCGCCCGTGGTCGGGCCGCGGCCGCGGGCGTGCCAGTTCCTCATTGGTGACGACCGGCGCACCTGGCGCATGTGCGGTGCCGCGACTGATGGCGGCGTCTGGTGCGTCTCGCACCGCAAGGTGGTGTTCACCCCCGCCCCGCAGCGCCGCCGGGTCGAGGAGGTGGCGGCATGAGCGAGGCGCGCATCATCCGGGTGTTCCCGCGTCGCACCAAGGCGACGCCCGACGATCCCCTGGCCTATGTCGGGCCGCCCGATCTGTTCGCCGAGGCGGACGAGGTGCATATCTCGGTGTCGTTCACCTGGGACAAACCCGAGGCCGAACGGCTCGCGAAGGACTGGCGGCACGTCGCGCCGGTGTCGCTGGGTGGCGTGGCCTACGGCGACAGCAGCCTGGCGTTCATTCCAGGGCGCTATGTGAAGCCGGGCTACACGATCACCTCGCGCGGCTGCCCGCGCCGGTGCTGGTTCTGCGGTGTCTGGAAGAAATGGCCAGAGCCCAACCTGCTGCCGATCGTGCCTGGCTGGAACGTGCTGGACGACAACCTGCTGGCGTGCCCGCGGCCGCACGTCGAGGCGGTGTTCGCCATGCTGCGCACCCAGAAACGCCGCGTGGAGTTTACCGGCGGCCTCGAGGCGCTCTCGCTGCAGGACTATCAGGTGGGGCTACTGGCCGATCTGAAGCCCAAGCCGACGATGTTCTGGGCCTATGACCCAGGCGATGCGTTCGAAACGCTGCGCAGTGCAGCGCAACGCATGCTGGCGGCCGGGTTTACCCGCGAGTCGCACCGGCTGCGCGTCTACGTGCTGGTCGGGCACCCCAAGGACACGTTCGCGGCGGCCGAGGGCCGGCTGCACCAGATGCTGGCGATCGGCATGACGCCGATGGCGATGCTGTGGCGGCCAGAACTGCCGTCGCAGGAGCGCTACGCGCCGGGGCCCGAGTGGCGGGCGTTTCAGCGGCGGTGGGCGCGTCCCGCCATCATTCACGCCAAGGCGCAGGCGGCATGAGGCGCCCCGCCATGAAGCGCTTCCAGCTCACCGCCCCGGTGGTGCCGGAACACGACATCCAGCGGACCATCGCCGGCGTGCTGCGCCTGGAGATCGCCCGCGAAGGGCACGTCAGCGAGCACGGCGTCTGCTGGTTCTCGATCGACATGGCGAACTCTCATGACGCGGTGCCCGGCATCCGCATCGCGCGCGGCATCCCCGCCGGGGTGCCGGACATCGTCGTGATCTACCAGGGCCGCGCCGGCTGGATCGAGCTGAAGACCCGCGCCCTCGAGGCGGAACTGTCCACCCCGCAGCGCTCGATGGTCGCGACGCTGCTGCTGTCGGGCTGCCGCATCGGCGTGGCGCGTGATGCGGACGAGGTGTTGGGTTGTCTGGATGCCTGGCAGATCCCGCGCAAGCGGCGCGTGCGGGTGGCGGCATAATGATCGCGTTGCGGCTCGCTGCGAATCAGTTCACAAGCAAAAGCCCGCGTCGGCTGGAACCAACGCGGGCCCGTAACTGGTTTGAACTGGCCGGGGGGTCAGTTCGAGAACTGAAGGCAACTCACACTCCTCGGTTCTCGCATGAAGCCCCCTCGCCTGCAAGGGGGAACCCATGCTCGCACGCACCCCGTGGCGTCTCATGAAAGCGCCGCGCAACATCTACGGCATCGCCCGGGAGATGGCGCGGCCGGTCGCTCGCGGCGATCTGCCGCTCGTCCAGGCCGACGCCGCCATCATCTGCGACACGCTCCAGCAGGAGCGCAGCGGCGCCCTCGCCGGCCTCCAGGCGCCCGACGTGGTGCGGCTGAAGCGGTTCCTGCTGCGCGGCTACATCGAGCGCGAGCAGGCGCGCCGTGAGCTGGCAGAGCACCGCATCCGGCGGCTGCTCGCGCCCATGATCGCCGCCCGCAAGCCGCGCAACGTCCTGCTGGCAGAAGCCCACGGGGTCAACGGTGCCGCCGACTTTCCTCTCACCGAGGAGGAGGTCACCAATGTGGTGCGGGCCGAGGTGTTCTACTCGCTGCCGCCCGCACCCGGAGGGCGCCGCCATGCCGGATGATCCCACCTTTACCGCCTACGAGAAGGGCGGCTATCGGCCCAAGCTGGCGATCGTCGGTTCCGAGGAACACGACGCCACCCTGCCGCCGCTCAAGCTCTACCCGGCGCGGCTGCCCGACCCGCGCTCCATCCCGCCGCGCCAGTGGCTCTACGGCACGCACCTCATCAGGGGCTACGTCTCGGTGCTGGTGTCGCCCGGCGGCACCGGCAAAAGCGCCCTGGCCATGGCCATCGTGCTCGAGCTGGTGGCTGGGCGGCGTCTGCTCGGCAATCGCGTATTCTCACGGGTCAATGGCGCGATCTTCAACCTCGAGGACCCGATGGAGGAGCTGGACCGTCGGGTTGCCGCGCTGATGATCCGCCACCAGATCGACCGCACAGAACTCGAGGGCCGGCTGTTCCTGCACGACGGCGAGGGCCGCGGGCTCAAGCTGGCATCGCTCGACACTGACGGCTTCACCGTCGCCTACCCCGACGAGCAGGCGCTGATCGAGCAGATCCGCGAGAACAACATCGGCGCCGTGGTGTGCGACCCGTTCGCCGAGAGCCATTCGCTCGAGGAAAACAGCAACCCCCACATGGTCAAGGCTGCGGCCGCCTGGCGCCGCGTGGCCCGCGCCACCGGCTGCGCCGTGCTGCTCGTCCATCATGTGCGCAAAGGTGACGCCACCGGCATCGATGCCGCACGCGGTGCCAAGGCCTTGACCGACAGCGCCAGGGTCGGGCTGCTGCTCACCACCATGACCGCCGACGAGGCCGGTAAATTCGGTATCCCGATTGACGATCGGCACCAATACGTCAGGCTCGATGACGTGAAACGCAACATGGCACCCGCCGGCCGCGCCGCCTGGTATCGGCTCGAGCAAGTGCCGCTCGGCAACGGTGCACCAGGCTGCTACCCCAACGGCGACAACGTGGCCGCCATCGCCGCCTGGCAGCCGCCAGACGTGTGGAAGACCACCAGCGTGCCAGACCTCAACGTGGCGCTCGACCGCATCGAGGCCGGCATGGAGGGCGGTGGACGCTTCACCGATACCCGCCGCCATCCCGCCACCCGATGGGCCGGTCAGGTCCTGATCGAAATGTTCTCGGTGACCGAGCAACAGGCGACTGATCTGCTATCAGCGTGGCTCAAGAGCGGCGTGCTGTATCGGGAAGAATACTTTGACAAATCGCAACGGAAAGACCGCACCGGCCTGCGCGTCAACGCCCTCAAGCGGCCTGGTGCCCGATGACCGGTGACCGCTTTGTGGCGCACTTTGTGGCGCACTTGTGGCGCAGAATTTTCGGCGTCGGGCCGCTTGCGCCACAAGCGCCACAAACTTCCGAAGGAAGGTTTGTGGCGAGACGCCGTGGCGCAGATGGCGCGGCCCATAGCCGGTTGTGGCGCACTTTGTGGCGCACATGGCGCAACCCCTCTCCCCCTGCTGCCGCCACTGGTCGTGGCCCGGCCCAGCTCAGGACCGGACGTGCTCGGTTCAATTCCGGCCGGCAGCATGCTTGACGCTGTGGCACATGCGCCGGTAGATACGGCCGATCCGGCTCCGTTCCAGGCTCGGAACGTGCAGCCGTGCGGACGCTATTGGGCAGTCGCCCAGACCCACCCCCAGGCCGAGCGCTGGGCCGCCCAGTCCCTCGCCCAGCGCGGCTACAGCACATTCCTGCCGCTGGTCCGCGTCACCCGCCGCGACCGCGTGCTGCACAGCCTCACCCGTCTGGTCGAGGTGCCGCTGTTCCCCGGCTACCTGTTCGTCACGATCGACGGACCCTGGTCGCCGATCCGCTACGCCCCGGGCGTCGCCGCGCTGCTGATGGTCGGATGCCGGCCTGGACGCCTCGCTGACGGCGCTGTGGCAGCGCTGCAGGGTGCCCAGGCGCAGCGGGCTGCAGCAGGCCCCGCCGCGCCCCAGTGGGCACCAGGCGCGCCGTGCCGCCTCGCCACAGGGCCGTTCTCAGGCCAACCAGCCGTGGTCCTCGCCACCCACCGCGATACCGCCACCCTCGCCGTGCTCCTGTTCGGCGCTTTGCGGGAAGTTCAGGCACCCGTTGCCTGGCTGGTCAGAAGAGACGATGCGTGACCCCTAACCAAGCCCCTCTCGCCGTCGCCTACCTCCCGGTAGCCTCGCTCGTCGGGGCGGCGCGCAACCCGCGCACCCACTCGCCCGCCCAGGTCGAGCAGATCGCCCGCTCCATCGCCGCATTCGGCTGGACCAACCCCGTGCTGGTCGACGAGCACCAGCACATCATCGCCGGCCACGGCCGCCTGGAGGCCGCCCGCAAGCTCGGCATGGCCGACGTTCCCACCATCACCCTCGCCGGCCTCTCGCCCGACCAGCGCCGCGCCCTCGTCATCGCCGACAACCAGTTGGCGCTCAACGCCGGCTGGGACAGCGAGCTGCTCGCGCTTGAACTCGGCGAACTCGGCGCCAACAGCTTCGACCTCTCCCTCATCGGCTTCTCCGACGACGAACTCGCCGCCATCCTCGCCGACCGCACCGACGGCCTCACCGATCCCGATGACGTACCGCCAACGCCCGATGCGCCCGTCTCAGTGCTCGGCGATGTCTGGACACTCGGCCGCCACCGCCTGGTGTGCGGGGATGCCACCTCCGAGGTGGACGTGTCGCTGTGTCGGGGCGCCCAGCGCATCGACATGGTGCTGACTGATCCGCCGTATTGTTCGGGCGGCTTTCAGGAGGCAGGCAAGGCATCAGGCAGCGTCGGCACTCGTGGCGATGAGATGGTGGCCAATGATACGCTATCTACGCGCGGTTACATGGCGCTGATGCGGGCTTCGCTCCCGGCATTTCAGGCGGGCGTGGTCTACGTGTTCACCGACTGGCGGATGTGGATCAACCTGTTTGATGTGGTCGAGTCATCCGGTTACGGCGTGCGCAATATGATCGTGTGGGATAAGGGCACGCCTGGGATGGGCGCGGGGTGGCGGATGCAGCACGAGTTGATCATGTGCGGTGTGCGCGTCAAGTCGCCATTCAATCCCAAGAAAGCCCAAGGCAACGTGATACAGGCCAAACGCACCGGCAATAAACTGCACGCGGTCGAGAAGCCAGCGTCGCTCCTGTGCGAAATCCTCGAGGTTACGGACCTAGCGAAGACGGTTGCCGACCCTTTCGCCGGCTCCGGCACCACCATCATCGCAGCCGAGATGACCGGACGCGCCTGCCACGCCATCGAGATCAGCCCGGCATACTGCGATGTCACCGTGCTGCGCTGGCAAGCCTTCACCGGACAGACCGCAACCCACGCCACCACCGGCCGCTCCTTCGCCGACACCGCGGCAGAGCGCGCCACAACGCCCGCCGAGGCCGCGTGATGACCGATAATGTGCGGACTCGTAAAAAACGTATGCCACCAAACGGAGAAGCCGGCGCACCGCCGATTGAGATCGATCTTGCGATGGTCGAGCGTTTGGCGAGCATTCAATGCACAGACGCGGAGATTGCCGCCGTCCTTGGCGTTTCGGTTGATACGCTGTGGCGGCGCAAGCGCGATGACCCCGAGTTTGTCGAGTTCCTCGAGCGTGGCAAGGGCAAGGGACGCGCCACGCTGCGCCGTCTTCAGTGGCAGCAGGCACAGAAAGGCAATGCGACAATGCTCGTATGGCTGGGCAAGCAAACCCTCGGCCAGACCGACAAGGCCGAAATAACCGGCAAGGACGGCGCGCCGGTCACCTTCGTGATTCGCGCACCAACACCACTCGAAAGCGCAGATGAATGGCTGAACCTGCACGCACCGAAAAGCCTCAACGGCGAGGCCGTCAAAAGCAATGGCAGATTGATAAACCACGACGAGAGCCAGAACGGCGAGTAGAGACCGTCTGGGAGCCGCAAGGCGGACCACAGGCCGCATTCATCAACTGCCCGGTCTTTGAGTGTTTCTTTGGTGGTGCCCGCGGTGGCGGTAAATCGGACGCGGTCCTGGGCGAGTGGGCGCTGCACGCTGACCAATACAAGGCTGACGCCATCGGCCTGATGATCCGCCGGTCGCGCGTTGAGCTGCTGGAGCTGTTCGAGCGCGCCCGCGCCATCTATTCCAAACTCGGCGCGACACAGACCATCAACCCGATGCGGTTCGTGTTCCCGAACGGCGCGCGCCTGACGTTCGCATACCTCGAGCGCGACGCGGATGCCGAGGCGTATCAGGGCCATAGCTACACGCGTGTATACATCGAGGAATGCGGCAATTTCCCGTCGTCCGCACCGATCATGAAGCTGATGGCCACACTGCGTAGTGGTGCCGGCGTTCCCGTCGCCATGCGCCTCACCGGCAACCCTGGCGGCCCTGGTCACCAATGGGTGCGCGCGAGGTACATCGACCCCGCGCCGCAAGGCTGGAAGATCCTGCGCGATGACACCGGCCTCGAGCGTATCTACATCCCGTCGCGTGTCAGCGACAACGCCTACCTCGGCCCCGACTATGTGCAGCGGCTGAAGGCCTCGGGCTCGCCCGAGCTGGTGCGCGCCTGGCTCGAGGGCGACTGGTCGGTGGTGTCCGGCGCGTTCTTCCCAGAGTTCAGCATGGAGCGGCACGTCATCGCGCCACGCACGCTGCCGCAGCACTGGGCGCGGTTCCGCTCGTTCGACTGGGGCAGCGCTCGACCGTTCTGCTGCCACTGGTGGGCAGTGTCCGACGGCAGCATGCACGACATCGCCCGCGGTGCGCTGGTGCTCTACCGCGAATGGTATGGCATGCGCCCAGGCGAGCCCAATGTCGGGCTGAAGCTGACCGCGGAGGCAGTCGCATCGGGGATACGGGAACGCGAGCGCGACGATGAGCCGATGATCGGTGTCGCCGACCCTGCGATGTTCGCCGAGGACGGCGGTCCCTCGATCGCGCAGCGCATGATCCAGGCTGGCGTCATCTTCCGCCCGGCCGACAACAAGCGCGTGCCGCAGCGCGGTGCGATGGGCGGCTGGGATCAGATCCGCTCGCGTCTCGTTGGTGACGACGACGGCAAGCCGATGGTGCTGTTCTTCAGCACCGCGCGCGATCTGATCCGCACGCTGCCGGCGCTGCAGCACGACGATGCGCGGCCCGAGGATGTCGACACCGACATGGAGGACCACGCCGCGGACAGTTGTAGATACGCCATGATGAGCCGGCCATGGGTGCAGGACGCGCCGAAGCAGGTGGTCGTGGACAGCTGGGACCGGGCGTTCGCCAGGGCGTCGGAGGCCGACGAGCCGAGGAGCTGGAGGACCGCATGATCATGGGCATGGCGCTATTTGCAGAATGGGCGATGTGCGGCACGACCGCTGCTCTGGTTGCGGCCACGTTTGTGATCCTTGTGGGCTCGCTGGTGACGTCATGAGCCCGCTGATGCTGCTTGTCGTCGTGCTGTTGGTCGTTCTTTTGGTGGGCGGCGGCTACGGCTACCGCGTCGGCTACGGTGGCCCCTACTACTACGGCGGCGGCATCGTGGTGCTGCTGGTGGTCGTGGTGCTGGTGCTGCTGCTCGTGGGCTACCTGTGAACGGCACCGACCAGATCGGGGTCGAGGTCGAGCGCACGGCGGACGTCATCGAGCGCGAGCTGGGGCACCTCGACCGCGAACGACGCATCGTGCTGGAGCGCGAGCTGTTCGCCCTGGTCCAGGCGACCAAGCGCGACAACGATGGGGGCTTCTGGTGACACTGACCGGGCGAGAGTTCCAACGTGAGGCAGGCGACGACCGGGACAAATGGGCCGAGGCCATGGTCGAGAGCGCCGCGACCAACGGCTACACCGTCGAGTTCGAATGGGTGCGCGAGTGGCTCAGCGACGCCATGGACGCCGCGCGCAAGGCCAAGCCGCCACCGATCATCGACCCACCACCGCACAAGGAGGCCTGACATGGCACGAGAAGCAGCGATCCCGGGCAAGCGCATGCCAGGCGCAGCACCGCCGTCGAAGCCCAGCAGAGCGCCTGGGCCTGGCAACGAGGCGGCGTTCAAGACATCGCCCGGCGCCTCGGTGAACAAGACCTCGGTGCCGCGGGAGCCGGCGTTCAAGACGCGCCCCGGCGCGGGCAGCGACGTGTGATGGCGAAGAGCACCGCCGGCCTCGGGCCGAAGGGCAAGGCCAAGGTCTCATCCGTCATGCACGAATGGGGCAAGGGCGAGCTGAACAGCGGCAGCCCGCGTGGCCCCGTGGTGAAGAACCAGAAACAGGCTGTGGCGATTGCCCTGTCGGAGGCGCGCAAGACGTCACGCGCCGGGCGCAACCGCTAGTACGGATCTGGTTCGTTGCGTAGCCGGTCTTAGCTAGTTCATCCGCTTGCGCCGCGCGCGATCCACCTGCCAGTCCAGCAGGTGCCCGGCGGTGATCATCACAATGAACCCGCACGGCGCCGGGACCTGAACCGCCGTGAGCCGCCCTGACTGCAGCTCCTCCAGCATCTCAGTCCGCGTCAACCCCGCCACCTTCATCGCTCCGTCGACGGTGAGGAGCACGCTGTCAGGATTGCTGCGGGCCCTGTCTGCCGCTTCCTCTGGCGACAGCCTCGCCATCACATCCGAGAGCTTCGGCCGTTTCGTCCGCATCGGACC
>DATAPW010000044.1:0-7516 GCA_036265005.1 Acetobacteraceae bacterium
GTTCTATGCCTTCGAACTGGTGATCGGCACCTACTCCCTGGGGACCTTCGCCCCGGTCGCCGTCGCATCCATCGTGGCAGTCGCCGTTGTGAATGCCCTGGGCGGTGCTCCTTTCGACCTCGTGCTGCAGGTACCGTCACGGCTCGACGCGTTGGACTACATCCCGATCCTCGCCCTCGGCATGGTCTGTGCCCTGGTCGGCATCACCATCATGCGCGGCGTCACCCTGACCGAGGATCTGTTCCGCAAGAGCGGCGTGCCGGTCTGGCTGCGCCCAGCCTGTGGCGGCTTGTGCGTCGGTGTCCTCGCGCTGGTGACCCCGGCCGTGCTGTCCTCGGGTCACGGCGCACTCGGCATCGTCATCGAGGCACCATATTCCCTGACGCATGTCGCGCTTCTCGTGGTGCTGAAGTCGGTCGCGTCGGCGATCTCGATAGGTTCCGGCTTCCGTGGCGGCCTGTTCTTCGCATCGCTCTTCCTTGGCGCCCTGGTCGGCAAGGCATTCGCCGGCGCGCTCGCGACAGTCAGCGCAGCGCATGCGGTTTCCCCGGTGGTCTGCGCCCTGGTGGGGATGAGCGGGCTGGCGGTGGCGATCATCGGCGGCCCGCTGACCATGGGCTTCCTGGCGCTGGAGAGCACCGGCAGCCTGCCGCTGACCGTCGCCGTGCTGGCGGCCTGTGTGATCTCGGCGCTGACGGTGCGGCGGACCTTCGGCTACTCGTTCGCCACCTGGCGCTTCCACCTGCGCGGCGAGGCGATCCGCAGCGCGGTCGACATCGGCTGGATGCGCAACCTCACCGTCGGGCGGATGATGCGGCGCGAGATGCGCACGGTACGCGCCGACACGCCGATCGCGGCGTTCAAGCGCGATTTCCCGCTGGGGGCGCATCAGCGCGCTGTGGTGCTGGACGAGGAGGACCGCTACGCCGGGATCGTGCTGCCGGCCGAGGTGCACGCCGATGCCGATGAGAACCACCGGGTGAAAGATCTGCTGCATTATACCGACACCGTGCTGCTGCCGCAGATGACCATCAAGGAGGCGGTGGCGATGTTCGAGAACGCCGAAAGCGACGCGCTGGCGGTGGTGGACAGCGCCGAGACGCGGCGGGTGATCGGGCTGCTGACCGAGCAATACGCGCTGCGGCGGTACAGCGAAGAACTGGACCGACGGCGACGGGAGTTGTCGGGGGAATAGGCTGAGCCCCTCACCCCAGCCCTCTCCCGCTGCGCGGGCGAAGGGGTGGTGCGTCATGTTCTGCGATATCGTCCCCCTGTTCCGCGCAGCGGGGGAGGGTTGGGGTGGGGGTCGAGGAGCACATCCATGAAACCAGAAGCGGCCATCGCCGACCCCAAGCGCCCGTTCACCGGCGCCGAATACATGCAATCCCTGCGCGACGGCCGAGAGGTCTATATCGACGGTGAGCGCGTCAAAGACGTCACCAGCCACCCTGCCCTGCGCAATTCGGTACGCTCGATCGCGCGACTGTACGACGCGCTGCACGACCCGAAGCACCACGATGTGCTGACCTGCCCGACCGATACCGGCTCCGGCGGCTACACGCACCGGTTCTTTCGCGTGCCGCGCTCCCGCGAGGACCTGCGCGGCGCACAGGCGGCGATAGCCGGGTGGTCGCGCATGACCTACGGCTGGATGGGCCGCACGCCGGACTACAAGGCGGCGTATTCCAACACGCTTGGCGGCAACGCGGAGTACTACGGCCCATATGCCGACAATGCGCACGCCTGGTACAAGCGTGCGCAGGAAGCCGTGCCGTTCATGAACCACGCTATCGTCAATCCGCCGATCGACCGCCACAAACCGGCCGAACAGGTGAAGGACGTGTATGTTTCGGTGCAGCAGGAGACCGACGCCGGCGTTATCGTCTCGGGCGCCAAGGTCGTGGCGACCTCGGCCGCGATCACCCACTACAACTTCATGGGCCAGAGCTCCAAGACCGCGACCGAGGACCTGGACATGTCGCTGATGTTCATGGTGCCGATCGACGCGCCAGGCCTGAAGCTGATCTGCCGCACCTCCTACGAACGCGCCGCACTGCTGACCGGCTCGCCATACGACTACCCGCTGTCGTCGCGGTTCGACGAGAACGACGCGATCTTCATCCTCGACCGCGTGTTCGTGCCGTGGGAGGACGTGTTCATTTACCGCGATCCGGCGCGGGTGCTGAGCTTCTATCCGCGTTCAGGCTTCATGCAGGGCTTTCAGTTCCAGGGCTGCACACGCTTCGCGGTGAAGCTGGATTTTCTGTGCGGCCTGCTCGCCAAGGCACTACGCTGCACCGGTGGCGACGAGGCGCGCGGCAATCAGGTGCTGCTGGGCGAGGCGATCGCCTGGCGCAACCTGTTCTGGTCGCTGTCCAATGCGATGGCGAACGACCCGGATCCGTGGGTTGGCGATGCGGTGCTGCCGAACCTCCGCGCCGGGCTGGCATACCGGGTGTTCGCGCCGGATGCGTACCCTCGGATGAAGGACATCGTAGAGCGCACGGTGACATCGGCGCTGATCTACCTGCCCTCCTCGGTGCGGGACTTCGCCAATCCGGCGATCGAGCCGTATCTGCGCCAGTATGTCCGCGGCTCGCATGGAGTGGACTACAAGGAACGCATCAAGATCATGAAGCTGCTGTGGGATGCGATCGGCACCGAGTTCGGTGGGCGGCATGAGCTATACGAACGCAACTACGCCGGCGGCTGGGAGGACATCCGCGCACAGACCCTGACCGGCGCGCAACGCGGCGGCGACCTTGCGTCAATGGAGGCGCTGGTCGATCAGTGCATGGCGGATTACGACGAGAATGGCTGGGTGGGGGAGACGTGGCGAGATCCTGAAAACGGAGGCTGACCGATGGATTTCCTCGTCATCATGCGCATGCACGATCCGGCCGACCCCGAAACGCAGCGCCGTCGCACCGAGGCAAGGCCGCACCATCTCGCGCACGCGGCGAACCTGCAGGAGCAAGGCCACCTGCTGATCGGTGGCGCGATCTTCGCCGACGATGGTGAAACGCCAGCCGGCTCCGCGGGCGTGGCGCGGTTCGATACGCGGGAACAGCTCGAAGATTGGTTGCGCAATGACCCCTACACGCTCGCCGGCGTGTGGCAGGATTTCGAGATCATTCCGTATCGCGTCGCGCCGCATTACACGCATTTGCAGGCGAAGGATACGGCGGATTGAAGCACTCGATCGCACCCTTCGCGTTCCTGCTTCTCGCCGTCGCGTGGCTCGGCGGTTGTGCCCAGTCGGGACCGTCCCCGCAGCAGCCGTCTCTGCTCGCGGCGCAGCAGACAGTTTCGACCGAAACCGGGGAGCGCAAGCGGCTGTTCTACATCGGCCTGGCCCTCTACGCCGAAACCTGGTCCGAAAACGATGTCGTCGAGCTGGCTGACGAATTGCGGCAGACCTCCGACTTCGAGGTTGTGCCGCTGATCGCAAGCAACTTCTCCGCCACTCCGAAGCGCAAGTATCCCATCGCCGACGACAAGGCGATCGCCAAGCTGGTCAACACGGCCACGGAAGCGGCGAAGCCGGGCGACGTCGTGTTCGTGCACATCAGCACACACGGCGCTCGTGGCGTGTTGGCCAGGCAGGTCGGCGACAAGGAGCCGACCGCGATCACCGCCCGCGCGCTTGCGCACCAATTGGCACCACTTGCCGGACATCCCACGGTGCTTGTCATCTCCGCGTGCTATTCCGGTTCGCTGATTGCCGATCTCCGCGCACCGGATCGAATCATCGTCACCGCGGCACGCGCGGATCGCAGTTCGTTCGGCTGCGCAGCGGGCAATCGGCATACCGATTTCGGTGATGCCGAGTTGCATGGTTTTGCCGAACGCGGACGCAGCCTGCGACAGGTGTTCGCGGCGATCCGCGACGACGTCGCGCGCATGGAACAGAAGGACCGGTTGAAGCCGTCCGAGCCACAGGTGTGGGTCGGCGCCGACGTGACGGACCTGTACGACGCGCCGGCGTTCTGAAACAGTCAGCGCAGCGGCCGGAAGAACGCGCGAACCTCCTCCGCCAGGGCCTGCGGCTGCTCCATTGCCGCGAAGTGGCCACCGCGCGGCATCGCAGTCCAGCGGCGGATGTCGGTGTAGATATGCGCGGCGAGCGACCGCGGTGGACGGATGATCTCGCGCGGGAATGCGCAATAGCCGGTCGGCACACCGATGGTGCTGCCCACGGGGATCGGCCAGGGCCGATGCATCCGGAAATAGTATGGGAAGAACGATGACCCGATCGCCCCGGTGAACCAATAGAAACTGATATTCGCCAGCAACTGATCCTTGGTGAACACCGATTCCACGTCGCCGTCGCAGTCCGACCAGGCGCGGAACTTTTCCACAATCCATGCCGCCAGGCCAGCCGGCGAATCAGTCAGGCCGAACGACAATGTCTCCGGCCGCGTCCCCTGGATCGACTGGTAGCCGGTCTCTTCCTTCAGCCAATGCGCCAGTTCATCCAGGTACTGGCGTTCCTCGGGCGTCGGATTGGCCACCGGGTTGGTGTCGCGGCGGACCGCCAGCAGGTTCAGGTGGATGCCGATCAGCTTGTCGGCGTGCGCGAAGCCCATGCGTGAGGCCGTCAGGCCGCCCCAGTCGCCGCCTTGCGCGGCGAAGCGGCGGTAGCCGAGAGTTTCGGTCATAAGGTCCGCCATGCAGTCGGCGATCTCCTCGATGCCGAAGCGTTTCTGGCCAGGCCGGAACGACAACCCATAGCCCGGCAGCGATGGCGCAACGACAGTGAACGCATCGGCCGCGTCGCCACCGAACCGTGCCGGGTCGGTCAGGCGGGGAATGATGTCGAGGAACTCGAAGACGGATCCCGGCCAGCCGTGCATCAGTAGCAACGGACAGGGATTCGGGCCGTTGCCCGGCACGTGCAGGAAATGCACATCGATGTCGTGCAACGCAGTCCTGTACTGCGGGAACGTGTTGAGCCGCGCCTCCTGCGCGCGCCAATCGAAGTCGGTGCGCCAGTAGGTGACCAACTGTCGCAAATAATCCACGTCGGTGCCGTATGCCCAGGGATCGCCGGGCGCCTGGTCGGGAAAGCGTGTGCGTGCTAGCCGCTCGCGCAGATCGGCCAGCGCGTCGTTGGGAATGTCCAGGGTGAAGTCTTGCGATTGCATGGTCTCACTCCCCGGTCGGCAGGGCTCGCAACCCAGCGCGGCTAAACGAGTTGATGCACCGATGAGCCTATCACGCAAGCTGTTGCTGCGCATGTTCGGTCGCCCACGCGGGCTGCTCGGCCGACTGGGCGGCATCATCATGTCGCGCACCAATCGCCGGCATGCCGCCTGGGCTATCGGTCTGCTGGACGTGCAGCCAGACAACAGGGTGCTGGAGGTTGGCTGCGGCCCAGGCGCGGCCATACAGATCCTGGCAGGATCGGCGCAGCAAACCGTGGGCATCGATCCTTCGGCCGAAATGCTCGGTCAGGCAAGGCAGCGCAACGCCGCCGCCATCGCAACCGGTCGCATCGATCTGCAGCAAGCGTCAGCCGACCGCCTGCCATATGCCGATGGCAGCTTCGACATGGCGCTGGCGATCAATTCCATGCAGGTCTGGCCAGACGCAATGGCTGGCCTGCAGGAGATCCGCCGCGTACTAAAGTCCGGCGGCAGGGTCGCGCTCGCATTCACCGTGCATTCCGGGCAACGCAGCGAAGGCGTGCCGGATACCGTCAGCGCCGCCGGCTTCGTCGATTGCCGAATGGTGCAAACGAGCGCCGCATTCTGCGTCCTTGCGACCAGGCGGTGACCGGCATCTACCAGCGCCGTGTCCCGCTCAGCCAGCTTGCCGCCTTCGCCCGGTCGATCTCGGCGGCGACCCCGGTCGGCACCACGATCTTGCCCACCGGTGCGATCGCCGCGGCGGCCAGCTTCAGATGTGCCCAGGCGAATGGAATACCGATGATCGTGACAGCCGACAGGCAGGCCGCCGCGACGTGCATCAGCATCAGCCACCAGCCGGCGAACACGAACCAGATGAGGTTGGCCAGCAGGCCCAACCCGCCGCTGCCAAGCGAGGTGCGTCCCGTTACATCGTAGCGCGACGCCAACTCGCGCCCGAACGGCGCCAGCGTGTAGTTGGCCAGCGTGAAGCATGCCTTTGCCCAGGGCAGGCCGATAATGGTGATCGCCATCAGCAATCCGGCCAGAGCCCAGCAGAACGCCGCGACAAAGCCGAGCCCGGGCACGTTCCACAGAATGTTGAGCAGCGTGCGCATTCAGTGCCTGAAATGCGGCATCACGGACTCCGCGATGCGGCCGTATTGCTCCAGCATGATCGATTGCGGCGTGCCCATCGGCATGGAGATATTGACGTGCTCGAGCCCCGGATAACGCGCTTCGAGGTCCTTCAGGTAGACCACCAGCTCCTCAGCCGTGCCGGCGAACCAGCCTCCCAGGTCGATGTAATGCTCCACCCGCGGCACACCAGCCTCGTACCACCCGCCACGGCGTGCAACCGCGGCGACCTGCTCCTTGGTCATGCCGGGCATGAAGTTGAGCGGAGCGAACATCTTGGCGTGTTCTTCGTAGAGCGGCACGATTTCCTTCAGCGCCTGGGCGCGTGAATCGGCGAGGTGGACCACGATGCCGATCATCAGGTTCTCGCCGAGTTTCCAGTCCTTGCCGGCGCGATGCCCTGCCTCCTGGAACGCGGTGATCGGCCCGCGCTCCATCGTCGCCGCGCCGCCGCCGACGGCGCCCTTAATGCCGTACTTGACCATGAAGTCCAGGCCGCGCGCCGACGCGCTGACCACCGGTTGCCAGCATTCCACCGGCAGATGGACCGGCCGCGGCACCAGCGTGAGGTCCTTCAGCGCATAGCCGCGATACGGAACTTCGGGCGGCAGCGTGTAGTGCTTGCCCTGGTGCGAGAAGCGCTCGTTGTTGAACGCCTTGAAGATGATGTCGACCTGCTCTTCGAACAGTTCGCGATTGGCGTTCTGGTCGAGCATCGGCGCGCCGAAGGTTTCCACCTCGCGGGTGTGGTAGCCGCGGCCGACGCCGAAAATGGTGCGCCCTTTGGTCATGATGTCGGCGCAGGCAAAATCCTCGGCCAGACGCAGCGGATGCCACATGGGCGTGATGTTGAACCCGCAGCCGATCTTGAGGTTTTTTGTCAGGTGGGCGAGATGCACCGCTGTCATCAGCAGGTTGGGGATTACCTCGTAGCCTTCCTGCTGGAAGTGATGCTCGGCGAGCCACAGCGTATCCCAGCCGGTCCGGTCCATCAGCGTGGCGAGCGCCTCGGTCTTGTCGAACACGCTGGCGAGATGCTCGTTGGAGAAGCGCCGCTCGTTTGCCGGCGTGGCGTCCTGGCCGCGATCGGGAAGGTCCACATGGCCGGCATACACGGTGGCAAATTTCGTGATCATGACTGGCTCCGTTGCATTATGGACCGCCGCCCCCACCCCAACCCTCCCCTACCCAAGCGCGGGAGAGGGGGTGCTGGACTTGGACTACCGCCCCTCTCCCGCGCTTGGGCGGGG
>DATAPW010000045.1:0-32666 GCA_036265005.1 Acetobacteraceae bacterium
GCCAGGCCGGCGCGTCCCCGGCCAGGTCGGCCGGACGTCACGGGACGCCCGGCTGCTACGCACAAGGGACAAGGCGAGGTTCTGAGTATCGACCGCTCAGGAACGAAGGCCGGACAATGGCCGGTCTCTGTCGAGGACGGCACGATGTCCGTCCGGCGGCCGGCGATCTGGCAAGCCGATCAGGCTGTGGTGGCAGGACGGAGCACGGGTCGGTCAGCAGGCCCGAGGCGATGAACCTGCACCTCGCCGAGATCAGCCGCTTACGAGGCGATCGTCGACGCCTGCTGTGATGCCTGGAATGCACTCGCCGCCGCACCCCGAGACCATCCGCCCAATCGCCTCGCGCGCCTTGGCAGCAGCGCTCACAACATAGGGCGAGGGGTATAACGCGTCATTCCTCCGCACCGCGAGCAGCACGTGCCGGCGCATGCTCCACCCGCAGCAGGAACTCGCGCGTGCGCGCCAGTCGCGGCGCGCCGAAGATGTTTGAGGGCGTGCCTTCCTCCAGCACCTGACCGTTCTCCATCACCGCCACCCAATCGGCGACGTCACGGGCGAACGCCATCTCATGCGTCACCACAAGCATCGTCATGCCCTCGCGCGCCAGCTGCTGCATGACGTTCAGCACCTCGCCCACGGTTTCCGGATCGAGCGCCGATGTCGCCTCGTCGAACAGCATGGCCCGCGGCTGCATGGCAAGCGCTCGCGCAATGGCGACGCGCTGCTGCTGTCCACCGGAAAGCTGCGCCGGCAGCGTGTCGGCCTTGTTCGCGAGGCCGACCTTGGCGAGCAGCGCCCGCGATCGCAGCTCGACGTCCGCGCGCGGCATGCGCAGCACGGTGCGCGGGCCTTCGCCGACATTGGCAAGCGCGGTCATGTGCGGGAACAATTCGAAGCTCTGGAACACCATGCCGATCTGCCGCCGGATCTCGCGCGCCTCGCGGCTTTTGGCGCGGACCTCGCGATCGCCGAGCAGGATGCGTCCGCGGTCGATCGGTTCCAGGCCGTTGACGCAGCGCAACAGCGTCGATTTGCCCGAACCGCTCGGCCCGATGATGCAAACGACCTCGCCTTCGTGCGCGACCAGCGACACGCCGCGCAACGCCTCGACGCCGTTGGGATACCGGCGATGGACATCCTCGATCCTGATCAGCGCCGGCGTGCGATCCCGCTGCCCGGTCATCGCCGGTTCATTCCCTGATCCGATGCCGGCGATACAGCCAGTCGCAGAACTTGGCCTGCGGATACGCCAGCACCAGATAGGACAGCGCCAACGCCGTGAGCACTTCGAGGGTCCGGTAGTTCGCCGTGCGCAGCGCGAGCGCCTGATAGGTCAGGTCGGCGACCGCGAGGGTCGATACCAGCGAGGTCTCCTTGAACAGCTCGACCCACATGCTCGCGGTCTCCGGCATCACGCGCGACCAGGCCTGAGGCACCACGATCCGGAAGAAGGCCTGCCGCTCGGACATGCCGAGGGCCAGGCCGGCGTGTCGCTGGCCCGGCCGGATCGACGCGATGCCGGCGCGGAAATTCTCCGACAGGAAGGCGGACACATTGCAGACCAGGCCGAATGCGACGGTAGCAAACCCCGGCAGCAGGATGCCGGTCTCGGACGGCATCACGTAGTACAGCCAGTAGAGTTGCAGCAGCAGTGGCGTCGCGCGCCAGAACTCCACCCATCCGGTCGCGATGCGTGCCAGCGGACGCGGCGCATAGAGCCGCCCCAGCGCCAGCACCAGCGCGACGATCAGTGCGCACGGCATGACCAGCACGGTGAGTTCTATCGTCACCAGCAGTCCGGGCAGCAAGGCCGGAAAAGCCTCGAAGAATGCGGGCCAGTAGAACATGCGCAGGCCTAGCGACCGGCACCGGCCAGGCAACCCAGCGGGCGCACTATGCCGCGCCCCGTACTGCGACCTTGACGTACACGCGATCCAGCGCGCGCGCGATCGCGACGATTGCCAGGAAGTAGAATACCATCAGCGTCGTGTAGATCGGGAACGGCTTGGCGGTCTCGCCCTCGAGCAAATTGGCCGCCCAGAACAGTTCCTGCACGGCGATCGTGCTGGCCAGCACCGAGTCCTTGATATTGCGCACGATGCGGGTGCTGAGCGGCGGCATCATGCGAATTGCCGCCTGCGGCAGGATGATCCGCGCGATCGCCTGCGGCCGGCTCATGCCCAACGCCAAAGCCGCGTGCAGTTGTCCGCCGCGAACCGAACCAAGCCCACCGCGGACGATCTCGGCGATGTAGGCGCCGGAGTGGATGCCGAGGGCCAGGACGCCGGCAAGGAATGCGGGGAAGTCTGTCACGCCCAACAGCAATGGCAGCCCGAAGAACACCCACACCATGATGACCAGGATCGGGATCGAGCGAACCACGTCGATGATGAAGCCGAGACCGCGGTCGATCCAGCGCCCGCCATAGACCCGGCCGATCCCCATCGCCGTGCCCAACGCCAATGCCAGCGCGATGGACGCGATGTTCAGCTCGATGGTGACCAGCAGTGCAGATCCGAGGAACGGCAGGTTGGCACGGACGATCTGGAACGCATCGACCATCGAGGGTCAGATCTGGTCGGGATGCTCGCGGGCGAATTTGATGCTGTCGAGTTCTTCCTGCTTCACCTGCGCATCGACCTGCTTCTCCACCCCGCGCAGGAATTCGAGGAACACCGGCTGGTTCTTGGCGATCGCCTGGCCGACCGGCACGGGGTTCAACTCCGACTTCGTGCAGTCGTCGGGGATCGAGAATATGTCCTTGTAGGCGCTTTGGAAGATCGGCGCCTGCGGCGAATCACCCACGACGAAATCCGCACGCCCGGACAACAGCTCATCGACCGGCGCCTGGCCGCTACCGGTTACGCCGCGCATCTTCGCCTTGGGAAACGTCTGCGGAATCCATGAAGCCTGGTTGGTGCCGACGTAGGCGGCGAAGGTCAGGCTCGGATCGTTGAGCTGCTCGACCGTCTTGATCGCGGCCGCCTTCTGGTTGGTCTTCATGCCGAAAACACAGAACGTGCCCTGCGAGTAGGTGACGAAATCGACGACCTGCTTGCGTGCGTCGGTTTCGGCGAGTGCGGCGATGGTGATGTCCACGCCGCCTGAAACCACGATCGGCACCTTGGTCTCGTTGGACACCGGCACGACTTCGAGCTTGACGCCCAGCGCCGCTGCGATCGCCTTGGCGAACACCCACGATGATCCGCGGTATTCGTCGCCGTTTCCCGTCTTGTTGCGGAATACCCAGGGGAATGCCGGCGTGATGCCGATCTTGAGCGTGCCGCGCTTGAGGATGGCATCGATGCGCTCGCTCTTGCCCGCCTCCGGCACGCCGGGCGGTCGCGACTGTGCGACGGCGGAACCGACGCATGCGGCAAACACCATCGACGCAAGGCACGCCGCGACGATCCAGTGAACCCCGGTATTCCGCAAGGCGCGCATGACGTTTCCCCCTGAAGCCTGTTTCTTGTGGGGAAGGATGCACGCGGAACAGCGTTCCGTCGAGGACCGTGCCCGCGACGATGGCCGGCCCTGGCACTACCCGGCGTGCAATCCCTTGGCCCGCGCCTTCACCTTGATCATCGCCACCAGCAGGTCCAGCGTCGGCGTCGGCACGCCGACCATGCGCGCCATCTCCAGCGGCACGCTGTACAGCGCATCGACCTCCATCGGTCTGCCGGCTTCGAGGTCCTGCAAAATGCTGGGTCGATGCGCGAGCTGCGTATTGGTTGCGACGACGCGATCGGCATCGATCTCGAGCCGGTAGCCCATCGCCAGTGCAATCGCCTGGGCTTCCGCCAGCATGTGGCGCGAGCACTCGACCAGCGCGGCTTCCTCGTGCGTCGCACGCACCGGTGATTGGGTCAGCACGCACATCGGGCCGGCGCTGAGGTTGAATGCCAGCTTCTGCCAGATCAATTCGCGGATGTTGGGCGCAATCGTCACCGGCAGATCGGCGGCGCGGAACGCATCGGCGAGCGCCGTGATGCGCCGCGTGGTGCTGCCGTCGGGTTCGCCGAACACCGTGCCGCGGCCGGCGCCGGTGAGCAGCCGCACCACGCCAGGCGCAGGCACCGAACAGGCCGGCCAGAAGATCCCGCCGATGGCGCGTTGCGGCCCGATGGTGTTCCACAGCGCATCGCCCGGATCGAGATGCGGCAGGCGACGGCCATCGAGCTCGCCGCCATGCGCGTGGAAGTACCACCACGGAATGCCGTTCATCGGGAAAGCCACCGACGTGTCGCGACCCAGCAATGGCGCGATGGTGGCGGCGACATGCGGCAGCGACGGCGCCTTCACCGTCACCAGCACGGCGTCCTGGCGGCCGAGATCGCCGGGGTTGTCGCTGGCGGGCAGCTTCATGTTGATCGAGCCGTCGGGGGTTTCCACCGTCAGGCCGTTGGCATGAATCGCCGCAAGATGCGCGCCGCGTGCCACCACCGAGACGTCAGCACCGCCCTTTGCCAGGAAACCCGCGAGGTAGCCGCCGACCGAGCCGGCGCCGAAGACGCAGATCTTCACCGTGAGGTTTCCCCGGCCCTCCCCCCGCCTCTCCCCCGTCCAAGCGCGGGAGAGGGGGCGGTGCACCACATTACGTGCTCCCTCCCCCGAGCTTGCGCAGGGGAGGGTTGGGGTGGGAGCGCCACGAGCACCACGTTCACTGCGTCTTCTCCGCGTAGTGCCGCACGAAGCGCGCGCCGAGTTCGGTCACTGCCTCCACCAGCTTCGCGCCGGTCTCCGCCGAACAACCGCGCGCATCAGCGCCGAACACTGCGTCCGGGGTGATCTCGGACAATTCGATCGGCACATCGATCTCCGAGCCCTCGAAGCTGGCGGTGCCGAAGCCGGTGACCTTCATGCCGAGGATGTCGGGCGCATCGTGTGGCTCGGGTGTGAAGTCGGGTCGCATCCATTGCGGGAACAGGTGTGTGGCGATCGAGGTCAGCGGATCGCCGCCGTGCCCGCTGGTGCGCCTGGTCTGCTCCGCCCCGACGATACCCGGCATCAGGCCGCGCGCAATTTTCCACAGATAGAAGCTCGGAATGAGCAGCCGCTGCTCGCGCCAGATCACCCGCGCGGTGTCCAGAACCGCCTGGGTGTTGCCGGCGTGGCCGTTCACCACGATCAGCCGCGAGATGTCATGCCGCAGCAGGCAGCCGAACATGTCGCGCAGCACACTGCGAAACGTCTCCTGCCCGAGCGCGATGCCGCCCGGCGCAGTGCCGAAGTAATCCGCGCCGCCGTAGGCCAGCACCGGCGCCACCAGCGTGCGGGTGCCCCGCGTCGTGGCGCGTTCGGCGATCAGTTCCGCCATGCGTTCGGCCGACAGGTAATCGCCCATCGGCGCGTGCGGTCCCTGGTCCTCGAAACTGCCGAGTGGCAGCAGCACCACCGGGCGCGCTGGCAGGATCTCCCGCATCTCCAGCGCGGTGATCTCGCCCATGCGGTATTTCGTCATGCGTGGCTCCGGGCGTAAGCCCGGTCTTCACCCGTCATGGCCGGGCGTGTCCCGGCCATCATGCCAGCAGCTCCAATGCAGCACGCGACAATGCCTGCACGCCGAAGCCGATGCAGCGTTCGTCGGGCTGGTAGGCGGAATTGTGCAACTTGTCGTTGCGTCCCGGCTGCGAGGAACCGACGCGCAACTGGAACGCCGGCACCAGGTCGGCCATCAGCGCAAAGTCCTCGCCGCCCAGGCTGGCGTAGCCCTCGGTGATGGCGTCGCCGAACTGCTTGCGCACCGCGGCGACCGTCGGTTCCAGCACACTGTCGTCGTTGCGCAACGGCGGCACGCCGCGGCGATAGTCCACCTCGCAGGTGACGCGCATGCCTTCCAGCATGCCGGCGGAGATACGTTTGATCGCGGCCTCCGCGGTGTCGCGTGCCTCGGGATGCAGCGTGCGCACGGTGCCTTTGATCAGGCAGCTATCGGGGATGATGTTGTAGGTGGTGCCCCCCTGGATCGCGCCCACCGTCACCACGGCCGGCAGCGTCGGACGCACCTCGCGCGACACGATGGTCTGCAACTGCCCGACCAGCATCGCCGCGGCGACCAGCGGATCGACCGTGGTGTGCGGATAGGCGGCGTGGCCGGATTTTCCCCGAACGACGATGTCGAAGCGGTCCGAGGCCGCCAGGCACGCGCCATGCACGAAGCCGAAGGTGCCGACCGGCATGTCGGGATGGTTGTGGAAGCCCAGCGCGAGATCGACTTTCGGGCCGTCCATCACGCCGTCCCGGATCATCGCGTCCATCCCGCCGAGACCTTCTTCGGCCGGCTGGAAGACCAGCTTCACCGTGCCCGCGAGTTGTGGCGCCAGCTCCTTCAGCACCGCGGCGACGCCGAGAAGCGTGGTGGTGTGGATGTCGTGGCCGCAGGCATGCATCAGGCCGGGATGCGTGCTGGCGAACGGCAGGCCGGACTTCTCCTCGATCGGCAGCGCGTCCATGTCGGCGCGGATCGCCAGCACGCGACCGGGGCGGCCGCCCTCGATCAGGCCGACGACGCCGGTCTTGCCGACCTGGGTCTGGTGGGCGATGCCGAGACGGGTCAGTTCGCGGGCGACCACGCCGGCAGTGCGGACCTCCTGGAAGCCAAGTTCGGGGTGGGCGTGGATATCGCGGCGGACCTCGATCAGCCCGGGTTCGATGCGCTGGGTGGCGTCGCGGACCGCGGTGGTCGGATCGTTGGCGAGGCTTTGGGACATGGTGACGCGGCCTTTCTCAATGCGGCGCGCATCATGTTGGGCCGGGCGCGCGGGAGCAAGACGGTGCGGTCATGGGCGCGCTGGTTCGATAGCTCGCAGGCCCCTCCTCGCCAACGCGGCGAGGGGAAGCCGTCGCCGGCTTCCCCTGATCGACCGTGATTAGGCTTGCCACCGTCACGCGGCAGGCACCGCCGCCCTGCGCGGGACGATCAGCCGAGAGTGCGCATCACCTGCTCGTCTGTCGGGAACTCGCCGGTCGCCTTCTTGGAGTAGGCGAGCCGACCGTCCACCATGATCTCGAAGACCCCGCCGCCACTCTTCTTCAGGCTGACCTGGGCGGTGGGCTGCGTCTTCAGAATCATGTCCCGCGCCGCACGGGCGCGCGGTTCATAGCCTCACATTCCGCAATATTCGATTTCGACCTGCATGTCGGGTGACCTCCTGCGATGAACGCGAGGACAGCGTGGCAGGTGATGGGGCCATGCCGCAAGGCTGCCGTTGTTGGAGGCAGTCTTTGCTGGCACCGTCACCAGCCAGCGACGCGCGCACCGGTGATCGATGAACCGAAGGCACCTGCTCAAGAGCGTGTTGGCCGTTCCGTTCCTGCCGCGACACGCATCGGCAGCGGACAGTGCTGCCTCGCGCGTCCGCCCTGGCGATCCTGCATGGCCAACCGAATCGGCCTGGAACGCCTTGCGCCGCGATGTCGGCGGACGCCTCATCAGGCTGCAGCCGCCACTCGCCGTGTGCCGGGAGGCGCCGGACGGCGCGGCGTGTCGCGACCTCTTCAAGGAGCTGAAAAACCCCTACTACATCGGCGATTCACCCAGCCTGACGCAGACCTGCGGCTGGATCGATGCGTGGACCGCCGAGCCGAGCGTTTACGCCGTGGCGGCAGGCACCACACAGGACATCGTCGCGGCGGTGAATTTCGCGCGCGACAACCGCCTGCGGCTGGTCGTGAAGGGCGGCGGCCACAGCTACCTGGGCACCTCGAACGCGCCCGACTCGCTGCTGGTCTGGACGCGCGCGATGAACGAAATCGCGCTCCACGATGGGTTCGTCGCCCAAGGTTGCGGCGCACGCGACGCGCCGCAACCGGCGGTCACGATCGGCGCCGGCGCGATCTGGATGCATGCCTACAACGCAGTGACCACCGGCGGCGGCCGCTACGTTCAGGGCGGCGGCTGCGGCACCGTCGGCGTTGCCGGCCTGGTACTCGGCGGCGGGTTCGGCAGCTACTCGAAAACCTACAGCACCGCCGCCGCATCGTTGCTCGAAGCCGAAATCGTCACCGCCGATGGCGCCGTGCGGAACGCCAATGCCTGCACGCACCCTGAGCTGTTCTGGGCGCTGAAGGGCGGTGGCGGCGGCAGTTTCGGCGTGGTCACGCGCGTGACGCTGCGCACCCACGAACTGCCGGCGTTCTTCGGCGTGGCCGCCATGACCATCGTCGCCACCTCCGCCGCCGCATACCGCAGGCTCCTCGGCCGGTTCATCGGGTTTTATGCCGAGACCCTGCTGAACCCGCATTGGGGCGAAATCGTCACGCCTCGCCCGGGCCGCAGGCTCGATATCCGTATGG
Organism: Acetobacteraceae bacterium; assembly: GCA_036265005.1. Lineage (GTDB taxonomy): Bacteria > Pseudomonadota > Alphaproteobacteria > Acetobacterales > Acetobacteraceae > JAMXLO01. The sequence continues at coordinate 8,296 of DATAPW010000045.1, forward strand.
CGTTCCAGGGCCTCGACCAGGACCGCGCGACTGCACTCTGGCAGCCCTTCCTGCGATGGGTGGCGGACGCAGGCAATGATCTCTCCGTCACGCTGGCGCCGATCATCCGCAGCGTCGAGGCCAGGCACCGCTGGGACCCGGCATTCCTCAAGACGATTGCACCGCAGGCCGTGCGCCTGGACGATCGACCGGGCGCGTCGGCGGACAATATCTTCTGGACGGCCAACCTGGGCGAGGCCGGACATTTCCTGCACGGCTTCGAATCCGCCTGGCTGCCCGCGTCGCTGCTGCAGGCGGATCAGCAGGAGCGCCTGGTCGATGCGCTGGTGGCTGCCAACCGGCATTGGTCGGTCGAGCTGCACCTGCAAAAGGGACTGGCGGGAGCCCCAGCCGAGGCCCTTGCGGCGGCCAGGGATACCGCGATCAACCCAGCCGTGCTCGACGCGTTTGCCCTGGCGATCATCGCCGGCGAGGAACCGCCGGCCTTCCCCGGCCTGCGCGACCACGAGCCCGACATGACGACGGCGCGCCGGCACGCGTCGCAGATTGCCATGGCCATGGCGGAGCTTCGCAAGCTCGTGCCGGATGGGGGATCCTACGTCGCAGAAAGCAGCTTCTTCGAGACCGAGTGGCAGCGGTCCTACTGGGGCGCGAATTACTCCAGGCTGCGCGCGGTGAAGGACACCTACGATCCCGACGGCCTGTTCTTCGTGCATCACGGCGTAGGCAGCGAGGACTGGAGCAGCGACGGCTTCACCAGGGTGGCGACCAGCCGCACGCCATAGCGCCGTCGGCTTATTCGTCGTCATTCCCGCGGAGGCGGCACTCCAGGCGTTGCAGCACCGTAGAGGCCCCTGGATTCCGCCTGCGCGGGAATGACGAAGGGGGCAGCGGCAATGACGCCTGCGGGTTGGAATGTTGAAAGCAGACAACCATTGACACTCGAGGTCTCGCCGTGCATTCGTCGCGCCATGCATCCTGTGGCTCGCATCGTCATCGCCGACCGCCGACGCCGCCGTCTTTCGACGGGGGTGTGGAGTCTGCGCGCGCGATAACCGGGTCAGCAGATCGACCACGAAGGCCCCCGTCGGCAGCGACGGGGGCCTTCGTGCTTTTGGACACCCTGTCGCTCCAGTTCACCAGCAACCAGGAGGACATGATGACCAGCACGACCGCCCTGCTCGCACCCGAACCGCAGTCAGGCCCGTTTGCCGCGGTGATGGATATCACGCCGCGTCCAGCCACCGTGTTCGTTGCCGGCCACGGTTCGTGGCTCACTGATTCCGAAGGCCGCAGCTACCTCGATTTCATCCAGGGCTGGGCAGTGAACTGCCTCGGCCATTCGCCGCGTCCCATCCTGCAGGCACTGGCGCGGCAGGCCGAGCGCCTGATCAACTGCAGTCCGGCGTTCTACAACGACCAGATGATCCGGCTGGCGGATCTGCTGGCGCAGCACAGCGGCCTGCACCAGGTGTTCCTCGCCAACAGCGGCGCCGAAGCCAACGAAGGCGCCATCAAGCTCGCGCGCCGGTGGGGCACGAAATACCGTGACGGCGCCTTCGAGATCATCACCATGGATCACGGCTTCCACGGCCGTACGCTGGCCACGATGTCCGCGTCAGGCAAGCCGCAATGGGAACAGCTCTACGAACCGAAGGTCACCGGCTTCGTGAAAGTGCCGCTCAACGAGCTTGCCGCCGTGGCGGCCGCCATCACGCCGCAGACCGTGGCGGTGATGCTGGAACCGATCCAGGGCGAGGCCGGCGTGTTCGAGGCGACCATCCCCTACATGCGCGCACTGCGCGCGCTGACCCGCGACAAGGGCGTGTTGTTCATCCTCGATGAGATCCAGACCGGGATCGGCCGCACCGGGCGCATGTTCGGTTTCGAGCACGCCGGCACAACGCCCGACATCATGACGTTGGCCAAGGGTCTCGGCGGCGGCGTGCCGCTGGCAGCACTGGTCGCCCACCGCGACGTCTCCTGCTTCGAGTATGGCGACCAGGGCGGGACGTTCTGCGGCAATCCGCTGATGGCGGCGGTCGGCTGCGCGGTGATCGAGGAGGTCGCGAAACCCGGCTTCCTCGCGCGCGTGACGCAGGCCGGCGACTATCTGGCGGACCGCCTGCACGCGGTGTCGCGCCGGCACGGCTGCGGCGAGATCCGCGGGCGGGGCTTGCTGCTGGCGCTCGATCTCAGGCGCGACATCGCGTCGCGCGTGGCCGATCTGGCGCGGGCGCGTGGCCTGCTGGTCAACGCGCCGCGACCCGACTCACTGCGCTTCATGCCGGCGCTGACGATTACCGACCAGGAGATCGACACGATGATCAGTATCCTCGATGGCACATTGGCGGACGCGCTGAAGGCATAACGCGACATCGCACCTTACCGCTTGCCGGCGCGATAGCTGCCGACGACGGCGTGATACGTGGTGCGGATCAGGTCGTCGACGATCGGTGGCGGCGGTTCGCGGCGGTACAGATGCTGCCGCACCGCCGCCACCGGCACCTCGGCCAACACGAATTGCGCGCGGCGAACCTGCTCCGGGCCGGCGCGTCCGAACGTGTCGCGTGCAAATTTCCTCGTGGCGGCCTCCGCGCGCCGCGTCTGCTCGCCGACCGCGTCCTGCAATGCCGCAGGCCAATCGCCCTGGACGAAGTCGTCGCGGTGATACAGCAGCAGCAGGCGCCCCTCATCCAGGTGCGCACGCACCCAGGCCGGCGTGTGCAGTGCCGCCTTCAGGCCATCGCCGGCGTCGAGCGCCGCCGCAATGCCCTGTTGAAAGTCCTTCACCGTATTCAGCCACAATTCGCCTAGCAGCGCGTCGCGCGAGGCGAAGCGATGGTAGAACGAGCCGGTCGGCGCCCTGAGCCGGGCGGTGATCGCCGCCACGGTGACTGCCGCTGGGCCATGCTTCGCCACGAGAGCAAGCGCCGCATCGAGAAAGTCAGCGTGATCGAATGCCGGGTGCGCCATCGATCTAGAATGATTGTTCTAGACGATGTCGTCAACATCCATTAGGATGACGCCACATCGACGGAGGCGCGTCATGCCGGCAATGGCCATGGTCACCACCGAGAACGCGGGAAGGATTGAACGCCTGCTTGCGGCAGCGCGCGAGACGATTGCGGAGGTGCCCTATTGCTGGCTGGCCACATGCGACGAACTCGGCGGCGCCAACGCGCGTGCGGTTCGCTCGCATGCCGGCGCGCCGGGTGACGACGAATGGACCCGGCGTTTCCTGACGCGGCGCAGTGCCAGGAAAGTGGCCGAGATTCGCCGGGCGCCGCGTGTCACGCTGGCCTATCAGGCCAATTCGGGGGATGCCTACATCGCATTGGCCGGATTGGCGCACCCGGTCGAGGACAGGGCGCAGATGCGCAGCCTGTGGAACGCCAAGCTGGACGCGCTGTTCCCCGACGGCTTTGCCGACGCGAACATGATTGTGGTCAGGGTCGAGATCGACCGGATCGAACTGCATGCGCGCGGCGTCACGGCCGAACCATTCGGCCACGGACGCACCGTGATCGAGCGCGTCGCCGCGGATGGCTGGCGGTTCGCGCCCGACTAACGTGACGTGGCACCGCCGGGGACCGCAAGATCTGTCGTGGCAGGGCACTGCCCGTCATTACGGCGGCAACACCGCCACCTTGTGGTGGAGATTTCGTACCGTTTCGGGCACAGTCCGCCCTATGGCTGAACAACGCATCGTCCCCGTGATCCTCTCCGGCGGCTCCGGCACCCGGCTGTGGCCGGTCTCGCGCGAGAGCTTTCCCAAGCAACTCTGGCCGCTGATCTCGGACCGCACGCTGCTGCAGGAGACGGCGCAGCGTGCGCGTGGCGATGGCTTCGCTGCCCCCATCGTGGTGTGCAACCAGGAACACCGGTTCCTGATCGCCGAGCAGCTTCGCACGGTCGGCATCGAGGACGCGCGCATCGTCTTGGAGCCGGTCGGCCGCAACAGCGCTCCCGCGATCGCCGCCGCAGCCCTGCTGGTCGCCGAGGAAGATCCGGACGCCGTGCTGTGGATGATGGCGGCCGATGCCTCGATCGCGAATACCGCGGCGCTGCATGACAGCCTTCGGTCGGCCGCCGCGGCGGCGCGCGCCGGCCATGTGGTGACATTCGGCATGCGGCCGACCGCCGCGGAGACCGGCTACGGCTATATCGAGCGGGGCGCCGGGCTGGACGATGCGCCGGGCGCCTACAAGGTGGCGCAGTTCATCGAAAAGCCGGGTGCCGCGGCGGCCGCGCGCCTCGCAGCCGACGGCCGGCATCTATGGAACTCCGGCATGTTCGTGTTCACCGCACGGACCCTGCTCGACGAACTCGACGCGCACGCCCCCGACGTGACGCACGCGGTGCGCCTCGCGGTGGCCGGCCGGCAGTCGGACCTCGATTTCATCCGCCTCGGCGTCGAGGCGTTTGCCGCCGGCCCGTCCATCAGCCTCGACTACGCGGTGGCGGAACGCACCAGCCGCGCCGCCGTGGTGCCGGCCGACCTGGGCTGGTCCGACGTGGGCAGCTGGGGCGCGCTGTGGGAGCTCGGGGGCAAGGATGCGGACGGCAACGTCGCGGTCGGCGACGTGCTGCTGGAGGCCGCGCGCAACTGCTACGTGCGCAGCGACGGCATGCTCGCCGCCGTCGTCGGCCTGGACGATGCGGTTGTGGTGGTGACCGAGGACGCGGTCCTGGCAATGCACCGCGACCATGCGCAGGACGTGAAGAAGGTGGTGGATCGGTTGAAGGCCGCCGGCCGGCACGAGGCGGTGGCGCATAACCGGGTGTACCGGCCGTGGGGCTTCTTCGAGAGCCTGATCCAGGGCGAACGCTTCCAGGTGAAGCGCCTGATGGTCTCGCCGGGCTGCAAGCTGTCGCTGCAGAAGCACTTCCATCGCGCCGAGCACTGGGTGGTGGTGAACGGCAGCGCGCTGGTCACGCGCGATGACGAGACGCTGCTGGTCCGCGAGAACGAGAGCGTCTACCTGCCGCTGGGTTGCCGGCACCGGCTGGAAAATCCCGGCAGGATTCCGCTGACGCTGATCGAGGTGCAGTCGGGCGCGTATCTCGGCGAGGACGACATCGTGCGCTTCGACGATGTCTACAACCGCAAATCATCGGACTGACACACTGCCAGGATCCTGGCGATCCGGAAGGCGGTCGATCGGATATGCGCCTCGGCCGGGAAATGCAGGCCGTGGAACACCAGCATCGTCACGATCGCGGTCAGCGCGACGCGCCTGACATTCAGCGTCGGCGGCGGCTCGCCGGCCATCTGCACCAACGCCAGGGCGCCGGCCAACCCCACGATTGCGCCGAGCATCACCTCCGGCAGCGAATGCGCGCCGAGAGCCAGTCGCGAAATGCCGACCACCACCGCCGCGAGCAATGCCAACGGCAGCACGGCAGACTTGCGGCGCAGCAGCACCGCAGTCAGGCCGCCGGCCACGACGGTGGCTGCGGCCACGTGGCCGCTGGGTGTGTGGAGATCGGCGGTGCCGAAACTCGCGGAACAGGCGAGGAACACCAGCTTCAGCGCCAGCATCGCGGCAAAGGTCGCGGAGACTGCAAGCAGCCAGGCCGCCGCACCGCGCCGCCAGCCTTGCGCCAGCAACATGACGCCGATCGCGAGAACGAGCGGCAGGATGACGGCCTGATCGGCAAAGTCGGTGATGAAGGTCACGTCCGGCTGGCTATCCGCAAAAGGTTTTCGTTTCGTTCAGCGGCCATGCCAGGCGTGGGAGGCAGCAGGCCCGCTAAGATATGTACTCCGATAGACAGACTCCAGCCCTGACTCGCAGATTGATTGCGAAACGTCTCGGGGCCTCCGTGCCGCCATGGACTCCTACGTCGTCGCATCGATCGTCTTCGCCTGCGTGTTCACCGGTTCCCTGCTCGGCCTGTGCCTGAACGTCTGGCTGCCGGAGCACCACCGCTCGGCGGCGTCGCACGATGCGATCAAACTCGGCACCGGCATGATCTCCGTCCTGGCGTCGCTGGTGCTGGGGCTGCTGACCGCCAGCATCAAGAACTCGTTCGATACAACCGACGGACAGATGCGCACGTTCGCCGCCAACCTCATCCTGCTTGACCAGACGCTGCGCGATTACGGGCCGGACACCGCGCCGGCGCGGAAACTGGTGCGCGCCTATACCGAGCAGTCGATCGAGGACCACTGGCCGCAGGAGACCGGCCATCGCGTGCAGATGGAGAATACCAACGCAGGACACACCCTGGACGATGCACGGCTGGCCGTCGTCGATCTGCCGGCAACCGGCGATACCCATCATGCCTTGCGCGACAGTGCGCTGAAGCTGATGGACAGCGCCCTGCAGACACGCTGGCTCCTGATCGAGCGCGCCGAAAGCTCCATCCAGCCGGTGTTCCTCATCATCCTGATCGCTTGGATCACGCTGATCTTCGTCAGCTTCGGTTACAATGCACCCGCCAATGCCACGGTCGTCACCGCCTTCTTCATCTGCGCCGTGGCGCTGTCCGGCTGCCTGTTCATGATCATCGAGATGGACGGGCCGTTCGACGGCTTGATCACCATCTCCAGCCATGCGATGCGGGATGCCCTGGCGCACATGAGCCAATAAGGGAGTGGTGAACATGGCCTTCGATTTCGCCGGCAAGCGCGCCGTGGTGTGTGGCGGCAGCCGTGGCATCGGGCGCTCGATCGCGCTGGGGCTGGCCGAGGCGGGCGCCGCGGTGTCGATCTGCGCGCGCGGCGCCGAGACGCTGGAGCAGACCCGCAGCGAAATCGCCAAATTCGGCCACGCGGCGCACGCCGGCAGTTGCGACCTGGCCGATGGCGCCGCCATCCGCAGCTACATCGCCGATGCGGCGAAGGCACTCGGCGGCATCGACATCCTGGTCAATAACGCATCCGGTTTCGGCTCGACGGATGACGAGGCCGGCTGGTCGGTCAGCATGGCGGTGGACATGATGGCGATCGTGCACGCGACCCAGGCCGCGCTGCCGTTCCTCAAGGATGCCAGGGGCAGCGTGGTGAACACCTCGTCGATCTCCGCCATGCGGACATCGGCGCGGCAGCCGCCGTACGGCGCGATCAAGGCCGCGGTGATCCACTACACGGCGACGCAGGCTGCGCTGTATGCCAAGGACGGCATCCGGGTGAACGGCGTGGCGCCGGGATCGATCGAATTCCCAGGCGGCGTCTGGGACAAACGCAAGACCGACAATCCCAGCCTGTACAACGCGGTGTTCCGCTCGATCCCGTTCGGGCGGCTGGGGCGGCCGGAGGAAGTGGCGAACGTGGTGCTGTTCCTGGCCTCGCCGCTGGCGTCATGGATCACCGGCCAGACCATCGTAGTGGACGGCGGACAGTTGCTGTAGCGACGCTGGCGGAATGCGCTGCGCTATTCCGCCCCACACAACCACACCAACGCAGCGCGCAAAAATGTAGAGCGGAAAAGCGCAGCGCATTTCGTCGCCTCAGGACTTCGGCGCCGCCGCATAGGTCGCCGACAAATACTTTACAATCGCCTCGGCCGTGGCGTCATCGAACGGGCCGCCATATGCCTGCTGCATCTTGCTCACCTCCGCCTTCCACTCGTCCGGCGTCAGGAAGACGGAGTTCATCTTGATGTAGTTCAGCGTGTGGCACGTCGAGCATGTGGACGTCACCTCATCCAGGCCGGGACCCGGCTTCAGCGTCACTGTTTCCTCGGCCAGCGCAGGACCGGCACACAGCAGGACAGCCATCGACAGATATCGCAGCATGACTGCCTCCCCTATGCCACCGTGACCGCAATCTGCTGCGGCACATTGTTCTGGTAACCGGCGGGATTGAATTTCAGCTTGTCCATCTGCGTCTCGCCGGCGTTGTTGGTGGCGCGCGAGGACACCACGTAATTGCCGGGCGTCAGCTTCCCGGACGTGAAACTGAACGGACGGAACGCGAAGCGGCCGTGGTCCTTGCCCAGCATGGCCATCTTCCAGGTCTTGCCGCCATCCAGCGACACCTCCACCTGCCTGATGCCGTGGCCGCGATCCCAGGCCACGCCGGTGACAGTGAAGCCGTCGGGACGCAGCGTCGCCCCATCGATCGGGTCGGCAACCAGCGAGTTCACCACCATGTCGGTGATCGGCCACGTGGCCTTGTTGTCCTGCGTCGGGAACGGTTGATCGACCGGGAACATCCCCGCCGGTACACGATACGCCTTTTGGATCCAGAAACTGTCGAGCGGCTTGCTGCTGACCTGGATGCTGGTGACGTGCTTCATCCAATAGGTGGCCGTCCAGCCCGGCACGATGATGCGGGCGGGGTAGCCATTCAGGTGCGGCAGCTTCTGCCCGTTCATCGCGGTGGCGATGATCACTTCGTCAGCCATCGCTTTGTCCATCGGCAGGCTCTTGTGGAAGTCCGGCGTGGTCGGCAGCACGGGTCCATCGGCGCCGTCCAGCCACACTTCGACAGCCCCCGCCTTCACCCCGGCCTTGGCCAGCACATCCTTTAGCCGAGGCCCGCGCCACACCGCGTTGCCCATCGCGCCGTAGCCCCATTCCACGCCCGCGACGTGCGGTTGCGACAGGCCGCGCCGGTTGCCCGAACACTGGCACACCGCAGCGACTTCGACTTGCGGGAAGTTCTTTTCCAGATCGGCAACACTGAGGGTGATCTGCCGGTCCGCCGCATCGCCGCCGACGTTGAGCGACCAATTTCCGAGCTCGACCATCGAGGGGATGCCGGCAAGATGGTAGCGCACGAAAAACTGATCGGACGGCGTGATTGCGGTCCGGAAGGTCGCGATCGGCGCTTCATAGTTGGGTGGACGGCCGGCGAGCCTGATCAGCTTCTGCTTGCCGGGAAGCGCTTCGAGCGTGGCTTCGTCGCGCGTGCCATCCGGCAACAGCGGGCTCAGCCAGCGCGGTTTCTCCGCCGCGCGCGCCTGCCCGCCGGTTAGCACAGCCGCACCCATGCCGGCGAGAATTTTCCGACGCTGCATACACGGACTCCCCTCTCTTCCCCTTCCGAGGCGGAATTGGCGAAACTCCTACTCGCCGCCCCCCGCGGCGGCAAGCACCTCCCTGGCGAGGGAATTGTCCACACAAACGTCGAACTCAATGGGACGGTTCAGCGCTCCGCCGGACCGCATTGCAGACTGCAGCCGGTCGAAGCCTTCGCGTTGCAGAACCGGATCGGGCGCGAACAGTTGCAATGCGCGGTAGCGATCGATCGCCGCCGCGAAGATGTCCGGGGCGACCGCCGGAAAGAATTCACCCAGCGCGCGGGCAATGTCGCTGCCTGGCGTCGCGGCCATCCAGCGCAATGCGCGGTACATCGCGCGCGTCATCGCCAACAATTCGTCGCGGCGCTGCTCGAGCAACGTGCGACGCGTCACCAGCACAGTGTAGGCGGTCAGCCCACGGTCCGCCGCGGCATACCAGACATGGCCCGCGCCGGACGCGATCAGTTCCTCGGCGTAAGGCTGGAACACCTGAACCGCGTCCAGCGCGCCGCCACGCAATGCCGCGGCGTTCTCCGCCATGGTCGGACCGTTGCGCCGGTTCAGCGTCGCCGGGTCGATCCCGGCGCGGCGTATATCATCCTGTAGACACAACCATGGCGTGGGCACTTCCGCCACCGAGCCGAAGCGAATGCCCAGCAGGTCGGGTATCTGGAACTTCGGCCGCGGCGTGCGGCCGATGATGAAGAACGGATCGCGCGCAATCACGTCGCAGAAGCAGACACTGTCGGCCGTGGGATCCTGCGCGTGGGTCAGCAGCACGCGCAACGGGCCGCCCCACATGACGTCCACCTCGCCGGCGCGCAGCGCGGCCGCGGTCTGCGCAGGGTCGGCCGACGACTCCAGCGTCACATCAACGCCTTCCGCGTGATAGGCACCGATGGCGTGCGCGGCATAGAACGGCGCATAGAACAGCGCGCGAAAGTTCTCCGAGAGCCGGATTGCCATCAGTCTTCTCCTGGACTTTGTTCGCTCCCATGGTAGGACCACACAGCTCCCGCGACAAAGGAGGCATTCATGCGCATCGTCCTGGTCGGCGTTTCGCACTGGCACACGCCGTTCTACCTCGATCCGCTGCTGACGATGCCAGGCATGTCGGTGGTTGGCGTCAGCGATCCGGACCTGTCACGCGCCGAGGCGATGGCGGCCCGGGCGAAGTGCCTCGCATTCAACGATTATCGCGAGATGTGCGCCCGGCTGAAGCCGGATTTCGCGTTCGCCCTCGGCCGGCATTGCGACATGGCGGAGGAGGCCCGCTACCTGATTGCCGAACGTATTCCGTTCGCGATGGAAAAACCCTGTGCCGTCACCGCGGCGGATGCACATGACATCGCCGCGCGCGCCGCGCACGCGGGCGTTTTCGCGGCGGTGCCGTTCGTGATCCGCTACAGCAGGCTGATCGACACGATCCGCGAGGTGGCCGCTGGAGAGGCCGTGCAGTACGTCATGTTCAAGTTCGTCGGCGGCATGGTGGATCGCTATCACGAGCAGCGGGTGGAATGGATGCTGAACCGCGCGACGGCCGGCGGCGGGCCCCTGCTGAACCTCGGCGTGCATTTCCTCGACCTGTGCCGCGTGCTGCTGCCCGGGGTGCGACTGCAGGTTGTCGGATCGGCGATGTCCAACAATTTTTCCCGCCTGGATATCGAGGACCACGCGGTCGTACTGATGCGCGGCGGCGGTGCGACCTGCTCGGTGGAGACCGGCTATCTGTACCCGGCGCCGAATTCGGTGTTCGACCTGCACTATTCGATCCGCACCGAAGGCCACTACTTCGCCGCGCGCGACAGCCAGACGCTGGAGATCCTCGACAATGCCCGCCAACGCGAGATGCGGACAATGCCGATGACCAACTCGTCCTTCTACCCGACATTTGTCGAGGACACCCTGCGGCGCGTCGCCAACGGTCAGCCGCCGATCGCCGACCTGTCTGACATGGCCGAGGCGATGGACCTGGTCGAAGCAGCGTACGCGGCGTCACCGCTCCCCGCGTTGTAACGCCATAAGCGTACTACGTAGGGCGGAATGCGCTGCACTTTTCCGCCCTGCTCCGCTATTGCGCCGGCACCGCCACCGCCTCGCCTTCCAGCTGCGCCGAAGTGATCTGCGAGCGCACCAGGAACTGCAATATCCCCGCACCCAGGATGGTGATCGCCGCGCCGATCGCCAGCGCGATGACGAACGACCCGGTCACATCGACCACGAACCCGGTGACGATGGGCGACACCGTACCGCCGATATAGCCGCCGAAATTCTGAATGCTGGCGACCGACGTGCAGTAGGACTGCGGCGCCACCGCGGTGATCAGCGTCCACTTCCCGGCAATGCCCAGGGACAGGAAGAACATTGCCAGCGAGATGAACACGACGGCCTGCGTGCCGTTGCTCGCCGTCGTGGCGATCACCGTGAACGCACCGGACAGCAGCAGCCCGATGATGCTCGGCAGACGCCGGCTCGCCACCAGCTCCATGCCTCGTGCGTTCAGCCGGTCGGTGAACCAGCCGCCCGACCACGCGCCCAGGATCGAGCAGAACAGCGGAATCGCAGCCAGGAAGCCGGTCTTTGCGATGCTAATGTGCTGCTGCATCTCGAGGTACGCCGGCAGCCAGGTCTGGTACATCCACACCGCATAGCCGGTGCAGAACGCGCCCAGCATCAGGCCCCACATCGACTGGAAGCGGAACAGCCTGCCCCAGTTGCGCATCTCCACCTTGCCTTCGGCGGCGCGATTGGTCGCGAGATACGCCTGGTCCTGCGGCTCGAGTTCGGTCTTCGCCGGATCGCGATACAGCTTGAACCACACCAGCGCGCCCAATACGCCGACCACGCCCATGGTGATGAACATGGTGCGCCAGCCGAACGCCAGCATCAGTCCGGTCAGCAGCGGCGGTGCGATGAACGGTCCGATGCTGCCGCCGGAATTGTATACGCCGGTCGGCCGGCCGCGATCCTTCACGTGGTACCAGTCGCTGGTCACCCGCACCGCGGCGGGAAACGCCGGACACTCCGCGGCGCCCAGCGCCACGCGGGCCCACAGCAACTGGACGTAGGAAACCGCAAAGCCACCGGCGGCCTGGGCAATCGACCACAGCACCAGCGCGACGCCGACCAGCCAGCGCGGGCCCAGCCGATCGAGGAAGAACCCGATCGGCACCTGGCACAGCGCATAGGTGATCGACCACGCCGACTGCAATGCGCCGATCGCGGTGGCGCTGATGCCGAATTCCTCGCGGATCTTCAGGTTGCCGATCGCGAGCGTCGAGCGATCGACGTAGTTCAGCGCAATGGCCGCGGTGACAAGCCCGATCGCAATCCACTGCATGCGGCGCATGCGTGGCGATACTGGCGATACCGCCATGCTTCCTCCTCCACAGCGCGTCTGGCGCTGCCGTTCTTGTCCATCGCCGAATTCCCGCATGCCCGGCGGCGATTGGCAAGCACGCACCACGAGGGCGACCGCCACCGTCCGAAATCCCGCTCAGCACAGTCCCTCATTCTTGTCGCGTCTCGCGCCGTTTGCGGCGCGGCGGCTGGTTCGATGTACTGTGGCCTGCATGATGCCGATCGCAATCCGACGCCCGCACGGCCCCGGACCATTCCCTTTACTGGTCCCGTGTGGGAGTCCAGAACGAGTCGTTCACAGGCATCCGCACTCGCAGGCGGTCGTGTAGGCATCGACCTGTCATCAAGCGAACGCGCAGCGGCGTTTTCATCCAAATCGCGACAAGCCTGTGCAAGCGGGAGGCATGGGTGCCACCCGTGATGAATTTCTCCGCCGGATCGGCCAACCGGCCGGGGCCAGGTGCGCCGCGGGGGGCCGAAGCGGCAGGGCTGTCGATCTCGCTCGCTGGCGTGCGCTGGGTCTGGCAGCATCGTAATCCGGAGACCATGCGCATGACAGGAAGCCACGATGCTGCAACCAGGCAGGGTACTCGCCGAAGCTCAAGTCCAGGCCCTCTCTCCCGAGCATCAAAGGAAGGGGATTGCTGGCCACCTTGGGGTTTGGGAGATTGAAATCGGAGAAGCGGCGCGATGAACGACCTTTGGGATGCAACTATGACGGTTACCCGCGACCCATTGGTAATAACTCTTGTTGTCTTTGTTCTTGCCGGGCTGCTGACGCATTGGTTGTTCCGCACGCGGCCACTCGGTCGGGCCATCGCACGGGTAATCCTGCTGGTAGCGCTGACAATCGTTCTATTTGAAAGCGGCGTTGCACCCTACCAGCCGCTGATGTGGACCGGTGCACCGCTCCGTGACGGGGTCCACGGCGCATTGGAGGTCGCCTGGTGGCTTTGGGCGGCCTGGTTTCTGGTCGGTATATTGCGCGCCTTCATCATCACTGAACATCGGCCGCGCGAGGGCAAGCTGCTTCAGGATCTGCTTGCCGGTTTCGTTTATCTTGCAGCCGGCTTTGCGATCATCGCCTACGTCTTAGGGCTCCCGATCCAGGGGTTGCTCGCAACCTCGGGTGCCATTGCGATCATCCTTGGCTTGGCTTTGCAAAGCACCCTGAGCGACGTATTTTCTGGGCTCGTGCTCAATTTCAGTCGACCCTATCGACCGGGCGATTGGATAAGCATCGACGGGGGGACCGATGGTCGGGTCATCGAGATGAATTGGCGCGCGACACACGTCCTGACCGCACGGCGGGATTTGGCGATCGTGCCAAACAGCACCATCGCGAAAGCAAAAATCGTGAATGCGAGCTCCCCCTCCGGCATTCACGGCATGATCCTGACGGTCCAAATCGGTGCCAGAACGCCGCCGGCGGTTGGCACAGATATCCTCGAGACCGCGGTTTTGAACTCACGGATAGTCATGGCGACGCCAACTCCGTCAATCACAGTCAAGTCGATTACCGCGAACGGCACCGAATTCGACATCGCATTCTTTGTCCCCGACCTGGTCCAAGCTGCCCGGGCGCAAAATGAGCTGTTTGATTCAATATTCCGACATCTCGCCGCCGCAGGAATCGATCTGGCCCCAACCCAGATTCCGCAATATTCGTTACCGACGGCCGTCGCATCGCAGAGCGCGGTGAGCAGCGTCGAAAGGGCGCTCGACCTCGTTCCAATCTTCGTCACCTTGACGGTGGACGAGCGGCAGGCGCTTGCCGCAAAGGCGAAAGAAAAGAAGTACGAACGGGAGGACGTCCTGGTTGAACCGGGAACGGTTTTGCAATCACTATTCATTATCGGCGCCGGTGTCTTGTCATTCAGCCATCTCGCGTCCGGAGAAGAAGTCGAGATGATGCGCCTTGGACCCGGCGACCATTTCGGCGAGATCGGGCTGCTCACCGGCACGGCTGCTTCGGGCAGGATCTCAGCCCTTGTACCGGCCACCGTATACGAGTTGGCAAAGGATGATCTGGCACCGATTCTGGAGGCACGTCCGTCAATCGCCCACGAACTGTGCCGGGCACTCGCGCGACGTCAAGGCGCAGGCCAGCTAATCGCCTCACCCGAGATGGATGCTGGCCTGTCACCCAATCGGGTCGTCACGTGGTTCTCCGATCGGCTGCACAAACTGTTTGAGCTTACCCGTGCTTCGTGAGCAATCCGCTATGCCTAAGGCCTCCGGCTCCGGGTCCGGCAATTTGCTCGGCGATGGTTTCACACGAGTATCTCGCCCGTCCTCGACGAGGCCGCGTTCCGCGGAGCAACGCCGCGCAACGCCTGTAGCTTGACGGGAGGCACCTGCCGCCAAAACTTATCATTGACGTGCGATCTCGAAACCCCGAACGAATAGGAGCGGGAATGCCCGAATCGATGAAGGTTGAGTTTCCCGGAGCAACTGGAGCGATGCTGGCGGCTCGCCTCGACTTGCCAGCGAAGCCGCGCGCTTTCGCGTTGTTCGCTCATTGCTTCACCTGCGGCAAGGACATTTTCGCAGCGTCGCGGATCGCCGAGGGCCTTGCAGCTCGCGACATCGCCGTGCTGCGTTTCGACTTCACCGGCATTGGCAGCAGCGAGGGCGAGTTTGCTAACACGAACTTCTCGTCAAATGTCGGCGATCTTGTGGCTGCCGCGGATTATTTGCGCCAGAACCATGGTCCACCGTCCATCCTGATCGGCCACAGCCTGGGGGGAGCCGCGGTGCTTGCGGCGGCCCCTCGCGTGTCGGATGCAACTGCGGTGGTGACAATTGGCGCGCCAGCTTCCGCCGCTCATGTCACCCATAATTTCGCGGCCAACCTGACGGACATGGTCGTGAAAGGGACAGCTGAAGTCACCTTGGCGGGTCGCACCTTCACCATCACCCAGCAGTTCCTCGACGACCTCACAGGGCAGAATTTCCTGGATGACCTGGCGAAGATGAAGAAGGCGCTCCTGGTGTGTCATGCGCCACAGGACGAGTATGTCGGCATCGAGAATGCCACCGGAATATTCACCGCCGCACGACATCCCAAGAGTTTCCTTTCACTCGATACCGCAGACCATCTGCTGCGCAAGCGTTCAGATGGCATCTACGCTGCCGATGTGATCGCAACCTGGGCATCACGGTATTTGGCCCTCGGCGAACAGAGACCTGCGTTACCGGACGGTGTGGTGGAGGTGAGCGAGACGCGCGGCGGGCATCTGGTGCAGCGCATACGGGCCGGGCGCCATCTGCTCGTGGCGGATGAGCCGACTGCGGTTGGTGGCGAGGATGCGGGACCCGGTCCCTACGAATATCTCCTCGCTGCCCTCGGCGCTTGCACCTCGATGACGATGCGCCTCTATGCCGAGCGAAAGGGTATCCGCGCCGACCGCTTCTCCATACGCCTGTCGCACCGGAGAATCTACGCAGAGGATTGTGCGGATTGCGACACCAAGGACGGCAATATTGGCGAGATTACCCGTGACATCACCATTGCGGGCGACGTGACCGAAGCCGAACGGGCGAAACTGATGGAAATTGCCGATAGATGTCCGGTCCATCAAACGCTCACGCACGAGATCAAGATACGTTCGGGCCTGGTGTCTTGATAATTGGAGTTGAACGGACGGCCCCCCGCATTATTTACCTATGCGCCGCTCTCCAGTTCGAGACTGCAAAGGGCCAAGCCGGCAAATCCAACACCGACCGGTCAAGGGTGCCAAGGTATTTACCGCTCTCTACTCATTTGTGGACGGGCTTGTGCCGAATTGATCTGCACAGTGGCGGTCATCCCGGCAGCCAGGGCGATGCCCTTCGGCACGCTGTCTATACGAATGCGCACGGGAATTCGCTGCGCCAGACGCACCCAGGTGAAGATCGGATTGACCGTGGCAACGCCTTGCCCGTTCGGCTGTGCGTTTGCGACGTTGATCGCGCGCGCGGTACTGTCGACATGGCCATGCACCGTCTGCGGATACCCCAGTAACTTGACCTCGGCCGGGTCGCCGACCTTGATCGGGCCGACATTGGTCTCCTCGAATTGGCCGTCTACCCAGAACGAGTCGGCATCGACGACGGAAATCTCGTTCTGCCCCTTGTTGGCATAGTCGCCGCGCTGCGCCAACAGGTTGGTGACCCAGCCGTTGACGGGCGAGCGGATCTCAGTGCGCCGGAGATTCTCCCGTGCCTGGTCCAGATTGGCCAAAGCCTGCTGATACTGGGCCCGGGAGGCAACCGCCTCAGTGTCATAATTCTGCCGCTCATCAGTACTGATCGCACCCATTGGAAGCTGCCGCCGCCGCTCTGCCTCTCGCTCGGCATTCTGCATATTGGCCTGCGCCTGCCGCACCGTAGCTTCTCCGAGGCGGACCGCGATCTCGTAATCGAATGGGTCGATGACCATCAGTAGCTCGTCTTTGTGCACGAACTGATTGTCAACCACTTGTAGCGTGACGATGCGACCCGAGACCTCTGGGGCCATCGTGACAACATAGAGCCGCACCGTGCCATCGCGCGTCCACGGCGTCTCCATATAGGCGTGCCACGTCTCCCGACTGAGCACGACGGCAAGCGCAACCGCGGCCACCGTGATCAACAGCGCCAGGATACGCTGGCGCCACGGCCGCGGCGCGCCCCGGTCGGCCGGATTGGGGGACCAGGCGATTTCGCGATCGGCTTCGAGCCTTTCAAGTTGGGATTTGTCTTCCATCTTTGCCATAGCGGCCTCAGCGTGCGGCGATAAGGACTATTGACGAAAGGACGATCATGTAGACCGCCCCGACGAACAGCGCTGGATGCCACACATAGCGTAGCAAGCCGAACCGCGCGGCGATCCGACGCAGAGCAATCGTCACCAGCCAGGCAACGGCTAACATCACCGAGATCGGTGCAACATAGACGCCGAACAGGTTGATCTCGGTAAACCTCATCGGCGCGCTTCGCCGTTGAAGTAGGCGGCGTGCTTGGTCAGTGCTTCAAAAAGAGTGAGGACGCTGCTGCGTCCTTGCACAACCTCCAGTTCTGGGACGGCAAGGCGAGCGAGCGCCTCGTCGAAGTGCATGAGGCGGGCGGTGGCAATCGAGCTCTTGCCTTCCGCCACGGCGGCAAGCGCGCTGTCGAGATTGCGGCTGAGACCAAGCCGGTGTGCGATGTGTCGCAGCCTGATAATCTCGCTCCCAACCGACATTGCTGCCAGCAGATACGCTCGCTGCGGCGGCGTCGCCTCATCCGGCATGGCTGAGAGCCGGGCGTGAATATGGCCCTCCCAAATATTGGGGCCGCGCCCCATCGCCAGACGACGCAGGTCGCGCAAGGTCAGTGCCAGGAGCCGTCGGGTACGGAATGCCGGCGACAGCGGCGGAATCAGGCGAAAGGACAATGCCGCCGCGCCAGCACCGGCAACGATCCCCCGCGCTGCGTTGTAGAACTGCAGGGTATCGTAATTCATCTGATTCGCCGGTGCGACGCAGCGCCCATGCTCTGGAGACTGTCTTGTCCGTCCATTCGGTCGTCTTCGCTGCAAACATTTTGACCTTGAACGTACTCCAATCCATCCGGACGACAGCGAACCCGGCGCGAGGTCCCCCTCGTTGTGCCGCGACCGCTTATTTCAAGCTGCCGCGGTGGCGACATAAGGCTTCACTATCTTCGCCGGATCGACCACTCGGTCGAGGTTGCTTCTGCGACGAAGCCAACCGCAGATGCGGTGTCACCCATGCTGGGGTCTCCCTTGATTCAACTGTCGGATATCGGCGCCACGGCCCATGCCGATAATGCAAGAGAATAACGCGAGGGCGGTCGGCAGCATGAGGGACCACAGGCCGACCGCGGCTTCCCCTGCCGCGCCCAGCGCGCAGCCGACGGCAAACCCGATGACCACCGGCAAGGTGTTCAATGCCCGTCCCTTTGCCTTGGCGGTGTCCGCCGCATCGCCGCCGACCAGCATCGAGGCCACATCGACCATCAGTCGCGTGACGTTTGTCGTCATCACCGCGGTGGTCGGCGTGTTCTTCAGTGCAATTTGCGACAGCGCGTTCTGAACCGCCATCGCCGCCACCCCACACATGCCGGCGGTGATCGCGAGCACAGCGTCCGGATCCCGCCATGGACCCGCCGTGACGCTCAGCAAGAGAAACGCCACGAGCGCCAGCAGCTGTAACAGCAGAAGCGGCTGAAGGCTCGAACCGCCGGTCCGCTCGATCGCGCGCGCGACCC
This sequence comes from Acetobacteraceae bacterium, assembly GCA_036265005.1. Classification (GTDB taxonomy): domain Bacteria; phylum Pseudomonadota; class Alphaproteobacteria; order Acetobacterales; family Acetobacteraceae; genus JAMXLO01. The sequence goes on from DATAPW010000045.1 coordinate 26,865, forward strand.
CACCCGTTGCGAGCAGCACCAGCATAAAGACCGGGACCGACAGGATATACGCAACCGTCGCTGGGCGGCCCGCGACGATCCTGACTGCCAACATCACCAGATTGCCGGTGATATGGGCGGTAAACAGTCCATCGAGGCCGAGTACGCCGATAGTGTCGGTGGCTCCTGCGATCACGCTGAGCACGAACGGCAGGAAGCGGAACATCGTCAATGCAACTTCACCTGCGGACCAGTGCGACGCGCCAGAGTGCGGACGGCGACGCCAAGCACCGCCCGCGCAGTGCCGCCCAGCGCCTGGTCGTGCATGATGCGCAGCGAGCGGTACATGACCTGGGCAAATACCCCCTCGACGAAGAAGCTGCGACCGAACAGGAAGCCCATCAGGTTGCCAACTGTGCTCCACTTACCGAGCGAAACCAGGGAGCCGAAGTCGCGGTATTTGTAGGGAAGCAACCTCTGGCCGCGCAGCAGGCGCTCGATCTGGCGGGCCATGTGCGACGCTTCCTGATGCGCGGCCTGCGCCCGCGGCGGCACCGGCGTGGGTGAGCCAGGGCGCGGACAGGCCGCGCAGTCGCCGATCGCAAACACGGCGGGGTCGCGCGTGGTCTGCAATGTCTGCTCCACCACGAGCTGATTGATGCGATTGACCTCCAACCCGTCGAGCTGTCGCAAGACCTGTGAGGCTTTGACGCCCGCTGCCCAAACCACCAGTTCCGAGGCGATGAACGAACCGTCAGCGAGCGTGATGCCCTCCGCCGTTATCTTCGTCACCTTGGCGCCGGTGCGGACCTCGACGCCCATCTTGTCGAGCAGACTTTCGGTGGCCTCGGATATGCGTTCCGGCAGCCCGCTCAGGATGCGCGACGCGGCCTCGATCAGGACGATGCGGACATCGCGTTGCGGGTCGATGCGATCCAGCCCGTAGGCAACAACTTCGCGGATCGTGCGATGCAGTTCGGCGGCCAATTCAGTGCCCGTCGCGCCGGCACCGACGATGGCCACATGAAGCTGGCCCGGACGCACCGGGCCTTCCTGTGTCTGAGCGCGCAGGCACGCATTGACCAGGCGCCGGTTGAAGCGCTCGGCCTGTGCCTGGGTCTCCAGCGGCACCGCATAGTCGGCAACGCCTGGTGTGCCAAAATCGTTGGTGATGCTGCCGATCGCGACCACCAGTGTGTCGTAACCGACTGACCGCGGTGGCGTGATCTCGCGCCCTTCGTCGTCGAAGGCGGCGGCGAGATGCACCTCTTTTTGTTTGCGATCGAGCCCGATCATCTCGCCGAAGCGATAGCGGAAGCCGTGCCAATGCGCCTGGGCGAGATAGTTCACCTCGTATGCGCCCGGATCGATGCTGCCCGCCGCTACGCCGTGCAACAATGGCTTCCAGATATGGGTCCGGGCGCTTTCCACCAAAGTGACGGATGCCCGCCTGCGCCGGCCAAGGCGATTGCCGAGGCGGGTGACCAGTTCCAACCCCCCTGCTCCACCCCCCACCACCACGATTCGGTGCAACGCGCCGACGCCGGAGCGCCCGCCTCCGCCGTCCGCTATTGTCGCTGGGGACTTATCAGCGTCGATCAGGGGATGATCTGCATCGCGGTGCAGGACGTCCGTCATGTCCGTTCAATCCGTGTAAACTGGGCGGTAGGTACGGGCGCGGACCAGCGCGCCCACGTCGTCCGGCCGCGGCACCCGTGCAAGCCCACGATCGAAAATATATGCGGCGATCCGCTCGGCAACATGGAGCGATGCTTCGAGGATGTGGCTCTGCGGTGGGTAGATCAGTCCTGTCGAGAGATTCTCTTCGCTGACCTGTTCTGCGACCGCTTGGGCGGCCACGATAAACATTTCCTCGGTCACCCGCTCTGCCTCGGTGGCGAACACCGCCATGCCCATGGCAGGAAAGATATAAACGTTGTTGCCCTGTCCCGGCACGAAGCGCCGGCCGTTGATCTCGACCGGCGGGAACGGGCTGCCACTGGCAAACACCGCCCTGCCATCCGACCACCGATACGCCTCCTCGGCCGTGCATTCGCTGCGCGACGTCGGGTTCGAATAGGGGAAGATGATTGGCCGCTCGTTGATCTCAGCCATCGCCGCGATCACCTCGCGGTTGAACAGCTTCGGCACAGTGCTGACGCCGATGATGGCGGTCGGCCTGATCGCCCTGACCGCATCGACAAAGCTCGAGATCGGCGCCCGGTCCTCGGCGAATGGCTTCTGAAAGTCCGCCAGATCGGTCCGTGACGTGACCAGAAGGCCATTGACATCGAACAGAGCATTGCGGCTTCTGGCTTCGCGGATGTCCATGCCCTCCATCGTCATGGCCTGACCGATGAGTTCCGCGATGCCGGTCCCAGCCGATCCGCCACCGAGAAACAGAAAGCGCTGGTCGGTGAGCTTCTGTCCGGTGATGCGCAATGCGGCATAGATACCGGCCAACGCTATGCCAGCGGTGCCCTGGATGTCGTCGTTGAAGGTGCAGGTACGGTCGCGATAGCGCGCCAGAATCGGAACGGCGTTGATGTTGGCGAAATCCTCCCATTGGATGCAGCACTTGGGATAAAGCGCCTGTACCGCCGACACGAACTCATCGACAAATGACATATACTCGTTCCCGCGAACACGCGCCTGGCGCAACCCAAGGTAGAGCGGATCCTCGAGCAACTCATGGTTGTTCGTGCCGACATCGAGAACAATCGGCAGGCAGTGTTTTGGCGGAACGCCGGCACAGGCGGTGTAGAGTGCCAGCTTGCCGAGCGGTATGCCCATTCCCCCGGCGCCAAGATCGCCGAGCCCAAGAATGCGCTCACCGTCGGTGACCACGATGAAGCGGACGTCTTTCTCCGGCCAATTGCGGAGAATCTCCTGCAGTCGGCCCTCGGCGCTGATCGGCAAGTACATGCCGCGCGCAGATCGGAAGATGTGGCCGAACTTCTGGCACGCTTCGCCAACAGTCGGCGTATAGACGAGGGGCATGTAGGTGGCCGGGTCGGACATCAGGACGGCGTAGAACAGCCTTTCGTTGCGCGCCTGCAAGTCGGAAAGCACCAGATACTTCTGCAAATCGTCGCCGAGGTTGGCGATCTCGACCCGTCTGCGCGCCACTTGCAGGTCGATTGTGGTTACCGCAGCCGGGAGCAGCCCTTCGAGCCCGAATTGGCGTCGTTCCGCTTCGGTGAAGGCAGTTCCTTTGTTGAGGCGGGGGTTGTGAAGCAGGTCATACCCCGTCGGCTGCTGCGTCGTGAGTCCGGTCATATCCGTCTCCGTTGGGTTCGTTCGATTTGAATTCGACAGGACCGGGCAGCCAACCGAGCGGACCGCCCCTTCGCCGGATCAGAAGCCACTCCCGCCGTGCGCATAACCCTGCGGTTGCACTCTGTCTTGCACACCTGTGACCTGGAATGGATCGCGTCGAAGCTGCGGCCGTGCCGGCCTGACGGCGAAATCGCGCTGATGATCCAAGCGAACAGCTTCGTAATCAGCGCCCGCGGCCGTCGCAGCAGCCCTGCGCCCGTATCAGGTGCGTGTCGTCGCGTTCTTGCTCGGGCAGTGGCAGCAGCGCGCCCTTATTGAATGTCAGCCCAAGCCGGCCGAGCGTCAAACGCTCATGCACGAGAGCAAAATGCACTCACGTCCGGCGCCCTGACCGGTACACCCTCACGCGCATCAACTACCTCGGATCCAGCGCAGCCCCTGGCTGACTTGGAACAAACGACCAGTCGGAGACCGGATGTTTCCTCGGTCGCGCATCTGCGCCACCGCCGCAAGCAATGCCGGGACAAAGACAAGGCTCGCAACCAGTGTGCAGCCGAGGCTGGTCAACAGCAGCGCACCCATCGATGCCGTGCCTGGATGTTCCGAGAGGGCGAGCGAGCCGAAGGCGGTCCCAGTGGTGAGCGCGGAGAACGCCACCGCCCGCGTTGTCGCCGAGGCCAGCATCTGCCGCCGCCCGGCGCGCCAGTTCATCACGAAGTAGATGTTGAAGGACACGCCGACGCCAAGGAGCAGCGGCAGCGCGATGATGTTGGCGTAGTTCAGCGGCAGTGGCAGCAGCACCATCACCAGTACCGTGAGTGCGGCCGAAAGCAGCAGCGGGGCCAGGACCAGCGCTGCATCACGCAGCCGGCGCAGCGCCACGAGGAGGATCACCGCAATCGCGAACAGCGCCGCGACCGCCGCGGAGCGGAACGCACCGACAATGGTGTCGCTGGTTGCAACCACCGTCACCGCCGTCCCGCCGGCATCGGGCGCCACGTGGGTCACCTCTGCGACGAACCGGTGCAGACCTTGGCTGTTGCGCGCCGCGGCCACAGGCAGCACCTCCACCCGCGCCTGCCCATCCGGCAGGAGCCAGTCCCGCGCGATATCCCTCGGCACCGACGAGACATTGGCCGGCGCGGCGCCAAGTGCGGTGCGCAGGCGATCGAGTTCGAGCGGCAGGAACCGCGTCAGCGCGCCATCGACCGCGCGCACAGTGCTGTCGGGCGCATGCGCGATCGCGTCGAGATCGCCGGCGACCGCGTTCAGCGGATCGTTCTTCGGCAGCAGATGGAGGGCCGGGTCAATCTTTGCCAGCGCGGACTGCGCCGCGGTACGGATCTCGGCGGGCGTCGCCGGCCGCGCGTTGGTCGGCGGCAACAGGCTCGGAGTCAGGATATCTGCCGCGTCCGCGACCAGCGCGAGCTTCGCGCTTTGATCTTCGGGCACGAAGCTGTCGATCGTGAGCACTTTCGAGACCGTCGGAAGTTGCCGCAGCCTCGCAGCCAGCAGGCGCGCCTGGCCCATATTCTGTGCAAGGATATCGATGCTGTACGGATTGCTAAGCGGCTGGTTCATCAGATCGCGCAGCGTGCGCATCGCCTCGGTATTCGGACTCTGCGTATCCAGCGGATCGGAGTCGAATGTAAGCCGCGGGGCAAGCGCAAGCGCCAGCACGACCAAAGCCGTGAACCCCATCAAAATCGGTCTGTGCCAGCGCGTGAGCAGCGTATCGGCCCGGCCCCCCCAGGCAAAACCGACCTCGGCACGTTCGTCGCGCGCACGACAGATTGTAATCGCGGCCGGCAGGAAGGTCATCGTGCAGAGGAGCGCGATCAGCATTCCGGTGCCGGCGATCAGCCCGAGTTCGGCCACGCCGCTGAAGGCAGTCGGCACAAACGCGAGGAATCCCGCCGCCGTCGCAAATGCCGCGACGAGAATAGCGCTACCGGCGCGACGGGCGGTCAGCCGCAACGCCTCCGCCACGTCGCCGGCGTCATGTCGAGCCTCGCGGAAGCGGACGGCGAACTGAAGCGAGAAGTCCACGGCGATACCCACGAACAGCACACCGAACCCGACCGAAACCAGGTTCAGCGTACCGATCGCTGTCGCAGCAAAAAGCAGCGTCAACGTCAGCCCAAGGCCGAGTGTCATGAGGATCGGCACGATCAGGCGCCAGCTTCTGACCGCAAGAAATAGCCACAGCGTGATCAGGACCACGCTGCCGATCAGCCCGATGACGGTCCCCTCGGCGACGGTCGCGAACTGCGCGTCGGCAAGCGCCACTGGTCCGGTGATGCGCACATGGGCGGCACCGGACTCCACGAACGGAAGTTTTCCGGCCGCTGCGCGGATTGCTGCGGTCGCCGCAGCGCCCGGCTCGACGGAGTGAAAATCGAGCCGCGGTTTGGCGAGCACAAACTGGTACTTGCCCCCGAGATCGCTGAGCCCACTGCTCAGCATATTCTGCCACGACAAAGGTTGCGGATGCCCCGAGATCGCCGCCGCCATCGAGGTGTGGAACGCCCGCAGCTCGTCTGC
>DATAPW010000046.1:0-56882 GCA_036265005.1 Acetobacteraceae bacterium
CGGCGCCACGCCGATCCCGCCGGTGCCGTTCGCCAGCAGCGTCGCGCCATTCACCAACGCGCCCAGTTGCAGCGCGCCAATCGTCGCATTGCCCGCATCGAACAGCGTCAGCACATGCGTCGCGGGATCGAAGCTGTCCGAGGCGATCGACGTGCCCTGCACGATGATCTCGTCGCCCGCCGTCACGCTGGCGATCGTCCCGCCGAACCCGCCGATCGTGCCGATGGTGAGAATCCCCGTGCCGTCGGTGAACGTCACCGACTGCGTGGCATCGACGCTGGCGGCATTCAGCACCAGGTCGCCGCCGGCATCGATCTCCAGCACGCCTGTCTTGCCCGACGGCGCAGTGATCAGCGGCGTGTTCACCGTCTCGATGCCGGACGAGGCGAACAGCGTGCCGGCGTTGCTGATCTCGACGCTGGCGGCGGTGGTGCCGTGGCCGCCCTGGCGGCCGCCGGCGACGATGGTGATGGTGCTCGGATCGATCACCCCACCGAACTGGTTGAGCACGCCGTTGGCGCCGACCACCAGGTTGTTCACCACGGTCAGCTCGGTGCCGGCACCCAGCGTCAGCACGCCGACGCCGGCGACACCGATGGTCAGGTCATTGGCGATATCCAGATGGCTCCCGGCACCCTCGATATCCACGTTGCCGGTGGCGCCCGCCTGCACGCCGATATCGGCGTTGCCGGCGCTGACCATGCCACCCGACAGGATCGACAATTCGGCCGATCCCGCATCCCCTACCGTGAGCTGGCTGCCCAGCGCCAGCCCGCTGCCGCTGCCGACCACCGAGACATTCCCCGAACCGCCGCTCGCCGCTCCGGCATCCAGCGCCCCGGCGCTCACCGTGCCGCCGCCGGCGATCGCCAGCGATCCCGCGGCCGCATCGCCCACCTGCAGCGTCCCGGTGATCCGCCAGTTCGACCCGGCGCCCGCCACATTCACCGCCGAGCCGTCCGCACCCGCCTGCGCGCCGATCACCGCACCTGCCAGCCCCGCCACCGTGCCCGGCGTGGTGATCACCGTGCCGCCCGCCTCGATCGCCAGCGACCCGAACCCGGCATCGCCGACCACGAACCGCCCTGTGTTGCTCAGCAGCGACAGGCTGCCGGCCACCACGGCATCGCCGAGACCGCCGGCCGCCTGCGCGATATCGAAGCCCTGCAGCGCGTCCACCGCGGCGTTGCCGCCGGTCTGCACCGTGCCCTGGTTCTGCACCCGCAGATGCCCCGCGCCGGCCAGCCCGACGTCGAGCTGGCCCGCCGCGCTGAACGCCGCGCCAGGGCCGACGACCTGCAGCGCGCCGTCGCTGCCGATCCCGGCGCCGAGTACCGCGGCCACGCTGGAGCCCTGCGCCGCTGCTGTCACGCTGCCCTGACTACCGATCACCAGCGCGCCGCTGCCCAGGTCGCCGACCACAAGCCCGGCCGACCCGCTCCACACCGCACCCGCACCGGCCACCGTCGCATCGGCGAACTCGCCGACCGTGCCGGAAATCGTCGCCGGGCCGGCATCCGCCAGCGTGCCGCCGTTGAGCAGCAGCGTGCCGCGGTCGGTCAGCGTGATCCCGGCGGCCAGGCTGTTGCTGCCGCTCACCGTCCATGACGCGCCGGGATCGACGGTCATCTGTGCGAAGTCGATGAACTGCGTGCCGAGGCCGGTGATGGTGCCGTGCAACGACGACGAACCGAATTCGAGGGTGCTGACGATGCTGCTGCCGATGGTGTTGCCGCCATCGACCGTGCCAGTGAACACCGCGTCAGGCTCGTCCACCAGCAGGTTGGCGAACCCTGCCGCGAGGCTCACGGCGGTGCCGGCAGCACCGGTTGCGCCGATCGAGCCGAGATTGGTGATCGTGCCGGCGGCATTGTAGATCGCAATGCCCTTCGCCACGCCACTGATGCCGCCGGCCGCGCTATTGCTGACCGAGCCGCCGGCGTACATCGCGATGCCGGTGCTGATGGCGTAGCCGGCGCCTGCCGCGACGCTGCCGTCGTTGGTGATCGTGCTGGCCGACCCGCCTGTGTAGATACCCACGTATCCACCACCGATCATGCCGCCGGCGGCGTTGCTGATGGCGCCCCCGGCATCGAGTGCGACGCCGATGAAGCCGCTGCCGATGATGGTGCCAAGATTTGCCACAGTTCCGACGGCGCCGTAGACGGCGACGCCCTTGAGCGCCGCAGTGATCGTGCCGGAGGCTGCGTTGCTGACCATGCCGCCGGCAAACAGGCCGACGCCGTCGCTATAATAGTATCCACTCGCGGCAGTGATCAGGCCGGCATTCGTCACCGTGCCGATGCCGCCGGCAACGTAGACCGCGGCATACGCGCCGGAGATCGTGCCGCTCGCTGCATTGGTCAGCGCACCGCCCTCACGCAGCCGGACGCCGACGAATGCGGTCGCGCCAAGGCTGCCGGCATTCACCACCGTGTTGGCCGAGCCGCCGGTCGGGCTGTAAATCGCCGAGTCCGCGCCCGCGATCGTGCCGGAGGCGAGGTTGGTGAGGCTCGCCCCGCTGGCGAGCACCACCGCGTTGCCCACGCCGTACAGGGTACCGGCATTGGTGAGCGATCCGGCGTCGGTCAGCGTCACGCCAGTTGCGATCGTGTTGCTGCCGGCGACGATCCACGCCGCGCCGCTGTCGATGGTGATCTGCGCGAAATCGACGAACTGGCTGCCGATGCCGCTGATGGTTCCGGTCCCGACGCCGGATGCCAGCACCAGGGTGCTGCTCGCGCCGGAGCTGCCGGGCGGATTGCCGCCATCCACCGTGCCGATGAACACGGCGTTCGGATGGTCGATCAGGAGATTGGCGTAGCCAGGGGAGAACGCGATCGCGATGCCGGGGGTGCCGGTGCCGGCGATCGTGCCATAGGCATTGACGGTCCCGGCGCCGCCCGAGATCAGCACGCCGGCGCTGCTGCCGGTGATCTGTCCACCCACCTGGCCGACGACAGTGCCGCCCGCTCCGAGACGCACGCCGGGACCGGCACTGCCGCTGATCGTGCCGAAATTGGTGACGGTGCCAGGCGCGCCGTAGATGTAGGCGCCGGCCGTGCTGCCGGCGATGAGGGCATTGGCCGTCGTGCGGATCGTACCACCGCCGGCCAGGGCGACACCGAGACCGGCAGTGCTGGCGATGGTGCCCTGATCGACGACAGTCCACGCCGTTCCGGTGACGCCCTGCAGCGCCGGGCCGGCCGCCACGTCGATCGTACCGGTGACGGTCGCGGGAAGCTCGGTGGATGGATTGTCGAGCGTTATCCCAACCGAATAACTATTGCTGAAAGTCGTCCCGGTCATATCCTGTCCATAATCTCATGCCTGTGGCGGCATTGGTTCTCCGGCAGCGCGCAAATCTGGCGGCAGCGTCTGCGTGAACCATTGAGTAAGGGAAATTGCGTTAAAAAAGATTACCGCATTGCGGCAGCGGCAGCGGCAGCCGTCAGGTGAACGCTGTCATCACGCCAAACGCCGCGGCGAGCGCACCGATGACGCCTGCACCAAGCGCCAGTGCGACAATGCGCGTCACCACCGAAACTGACGCCAGCACGATCGCGATCTGCAGTGCACCGACCACCAGTTCGAACTCGTGGTAGCGATGGAAGGCGATGTCGCGTGCCGCCTCCTGTCCCTTTGCGCGTTCGGCAAGCTGGTTCATGCCCTCGCCGCCTTGCGGATCGTCGCGCAGGCGGGCCTCTTCGTCCTTCGCGCGCTTGATCTCGGCCTGCGGACCGGGTTCCGCGGCATTCGGCAGGCTCGCGAGGATGCCGGCCTCCGCCACCATCACAGCCGCGCGGGCATTCTTCGCCTGGTAGAATGCCCAGTCATCCGACAACGCAATGTGGTGCGTGAGGTATTCGTTCTGCGCGCCTTTCTCGCCCATCTCCGCGAGCGCCAGTGCAGCCGCGAGCACCGCGATCAGCACAGCGATCCGCCGCGCCGTGGTATCGCTGTGCAGGGCCTGCGCGTGGTGCGCCTCGTGGATGCCCTCGCGGGCGTGTTCGATAGACTCACTCATGGCTGGGTGCTGCCTGTGTTGTGGCGACGGTCGCCGGCGCTTCCAGGACCTCGCGGATCTTCGCTGCGAGTGCGGTCAGGCTGAATGGCTTGGCGATGAAATGCACGCCGTGGTCGAGCACACCTTTGTGCAATATCGCATTCCGCGTGTAGCCGGTGGTGAACAGCACGCGGACGCCCGGCTGCGCACTGCGCGCAGCATCTGCCAACGCGCGCCCGTTCACGCCACCCGGCAATCCGACATCGGTGAACAACAGGTCGATCCCACCATGGTCGACGATCAGCCGGACGCCATCCATGGCGTCACCGGCCTCCAGCACCTCGTAGCCCATCTCGCGCAGTGCCTCGACCGACGAGCGGCGGACCTCCTCGTCATCCTCGACCACCAGGATCGTTTCGCCTTTGCCACGCGTGTGTGTCGTGTCGGGGGTACGCGTGGCGCCGTCCGGTTGCGGCTCGGGGCGGACGAAGCGCGGCAGGTAGACCTTCACCGTGCAACCTTGTCCCGGCTCGCTGTAGATCGCCACGTGGCCGCCGGATTGCTTGACGAAGCCATACACCATCGACAGTCCCAGGCCGGTGCCCTGGCCCAGCGGCTTCGTGGTGAAGAACGGTTCGAACACCTTGCCGATCACCTCCGGCGTCATGCCGACGCCGGTATCGCTGACCGCCAACATCACGTACTGTCCCGTAACCACCTCGGCATGCTGTGCGGCGGATGCATCGTCGAGATGCGCGTTCGCCGTTTCAATCGTCAGCTTGCCGCCGTCCGGCATCGCATCGCGCGCATTGACTGCGAGGTTGAGCAGGACGTTCTCGAGCTGGTTGGTATCCACCCGGGTCTGCCACAACCCACCGGCCAGCACGGTCTCGATGGCGATATCCTCGCCCAGCGTCCGCCGCAGCAGGTCCGACATGCTGGCCACCAGGCGTCCCGCATCGAGCGGTTCGGGATCGAGCGGCTGCTGGCGTGAGAACGCCAGCAGCCGATGCGTCAGCGTTGCGGCACGCTGCACGCCGGCCATCGCAGCATCGGTGAGGCGATTCAGCGCCTCGCTGCCGGCGGGCATCCGGCGTTGCAGCAGCTCGATGTTGCTGCTGATCACCGTCAGGTGGTTATTGAAGTCGTGCGCGATGCCGCCGGTCAGCCGACCCACCGCCTCCATCTTCTGCGACTGGCGCAGTGCTTCCTCGGCCGACTCACGCCGATGCACTTCGTCCTGCAATTGCGCCAGCGTGTCGGTTTGCTGCCTGCCCTGGCGCATGGCCAGCAGGCTGAGTGCGAGCAGGCCCAGCGTTGCAGGAATGCCGAAAATCAGGTGGGTGGCCATCTCGATGCGCCACTCGCGCACCACAGAGCCCCAGCGACGTCCGACGGTCACGTAGACCGGATAATTGGCCAGCTTGCGGTACACCACGATGCGGTCGGTGCCATCAATCGACGAGCGGCCATGCACCATTCCGGCCTGCGGTGCGCGGACAATGGCATCGAGCAACAGCTGGTCGCGTATCCGGTCCCGCGGGGAGTGCGCCGGATCCGGATAGCCTGCCAGCCGGGTGCCGTCTTCGCGCACCAACTCGGCGTTGTAGTCGGTATCGCCGCTGAACATCTCCCGGTCGAATTTGCTGAAATAGGTCGGCGGCACGCCGATCAGGATGATCCCTAAAAACTGGTCCGGATTGTAGCCTCTGCGGCTGGCGACCGAAAAAACATCCTCGAGGGTGAGCCGGCCGAGCACGACGCCACCGATATAGAATGGTGCATGGCTTTCCTGCAGCGCCTTGAAATATTCGCGGTCGGCGAAACCGATGCTGTGGTCTGCGGGATACCGCGACGTCGCGACCAGCGCGTGTCCGTCCTGGCCAGTCACAACGACCGCGGTCACCTGGTCTAGGCTGGTGATCATGTTCACCAGCCTGTCGTGCAGTTCACGCTCGCGGGCGACGACCGCTGCATCGCTCATGTCGCCGATCAGGTCGTTCACCCGGTTGCCAAGCAGGATATGCGTGTCGAGCACGCGCGTCGCCTGCTCTTGCGACACCGCGAGCGTGCTCAGCAGATTGACGGTCGCTTCGTGCAAGATGTCGCGCCAGGCGAGCCAGCTGCCTCCGGCAAGGACCAGAAGCGGCAAGACGACTGACGCGACGACAAGGCCTCGCAGAGCCCACGTCGCTCCGGTCCTGCTGACGTCCTCTCTCATCCTGGACGCTGTCTCCCCCAACCGGCCTCGGTCGTATTGCCGCAACGATTGATGTCATAGTACGGGAGGTGCCGCCAGATGCACACCGCTCAGTCGTCACGCCGACGTGATGCTGCTGTCCACGGAGAAGGACCAATGCCGCCATCGGTGAAGCCGGTCCTGGTGATCGGCAGCCTGAACATGGATCTTGTGGCGCGCTGCGAGCAGTTGCCGCAGCCCGGCCAGACGATATTCGGGCAGGACTTCTTCACCGCTGCCGGCGGCAAAGGGGCCAACCAGGCAGTTGCCGCCGCGCGCCTCGGTGCGCGCGTCGCCATGGCAGGCTGCGTTGGCCACGATCAATTCGGCCACGAGCTGATTGCCGGCCTGCGCGCTGCCGGTGTCGATGCGGATGAGGTGCAGGCGGTGGCTCGTCCGACGGGTACCGCGCTGATCACCGTGGACGCCGCCGGCAACAATACGATCGTGGTGATCTCGGGCGCCAATCTGGCATGCGACAAGGCGCTGGTCGATCGCGCACTGGCGATTGCGGGCGGACCCGGAATCCTGTTGCTGCAACACGAGATTCCGCCCGAGGTGAATGACCACGCGATCCGTGCGGCGCACGATGCCGGCTGGTTCGTCATCCTCAATCCAGCGCCGGCGCGGCCCGTCGCGCAGGCATTGCTGCCGCTGATCGACATCATCGTGCCGAACGAAACCGAGGCAGCGACAATCGCCGGCGGCGTTGTCGCCGGTCGCACCGATGCGCTGGCCGTGGGGCGCCGCCTCGTCGCGCAGGGCACGCGAGCCGCACTGGTCACGCTTGGCGGCGATGGCGCGCTGTACTGCGATGCCTCGGTCGCACTGCATTGTCCGGCCGTCGCGGTGGCGGCGGTCGATACCACGGCCGCAGGCGACGGCTATATCGGCGCGTTGGCCACCGCACTGGCGGACGGCCGCACGATTCAGGAGAGCCTCGGTTACGCCGGCGCCAGCGCGGCTCTGTCGGTGACCCGCCTGGGCGCACAGCCGTCCCTCGGTTCACGCGAGGAGGTGGCGGATTTCATCGCACGTCACGGTTTGCCGCTGGCCGTGGCTGTGTAGCGGGTGGTACTTGGTGTGTACTGCCCCTTCACCCGCCAACCTTGTGCGCAATCGGCTTCTGCGCCAGCAGATATGCAGCGATCGCCTGACGATCGGCATCGGTCAGGAACTTCAGGCCATCTTGCACGGCCTCGCGCATCGCGCCTTTGACCGCCGCATCGTCCGGTGTTCGGCCGGTCTTCAGCAGCGTGACGATGTCCTTCTGGTCCCACTGACCGATGCCGGTGGCGGGATCCGGTGTGATGTTCGGCACCGGTTGGCCATCCGGTCCATCTGCTGTCCCGGACAGCGCCTCCGATGATTTCGTCCCGCCGGCCAGGTTGCGCGGCGTATGGCATTCGCCGCAATGCGCCAGCGCGGTGACCAGATAGGCGCCGCGGTTGTACGCCGCATCATGTGCCGGATCGGCGCGGAACGGCCCCTGGCGAAAGAACAAAGTCTTCCAGCCCGACTGCAGGAACCGCCAGGAGAACGGGAATGCCACGGCATGCGGCCGGTTTGCCTGGCGTACGGGCTGCAAGGAGAACAGGTAAGCCTTGATCGCCAGTGCATCCGCATCGCTGATGTTGGTGAAACTCGGATAAGGAAACACCGGAAAATAATTTCCCCCGTCCGGCCGCACGCCTTCGCGCAAGGCACGCATGAATTGTGCATCGGTCCAGCGTCCGATCCCGGTATCGGCATCGGGCGTGATGTTCGGGCTGTAGAACGTGCCGAACGGCGTGGCGAGTGGCCGCCCGCCCGCGAATGCCGTGGCACCTGGTGCGGTGTGGCACGATACGCAGCCGCCGGCACGCACCAGATACTCGCCGCGTGCGACCGCATCCTCCGCAGCCGCCGGACCGGCACAGGCGAGCCACGCCAGCACCACGGCCATCGCACGCCACACCGTCATTCCTCCTTGCGGAAGTCGTTGTGGCAGGCGTCGCACGCCTTGGTCATGCTGCTGTACGCGGCTGCGATGCGCGGCCGGTCACCGCTTTTCACCTCCGCAACGAAACCCGGCGTCGCGGCCTGCACCGCGGCGACAAGCTGCGCCACCTTGTCGGACGCGGCGAGGATCTCCGGCTTCATGTTGCTGCCGGCCACGTCGGAGCCGGGCGGGAACAGCGTGCCGATGGTCGCCGCAAGCCGCGCCACGGTTTCCGCCGCGGCCACGGTATCCGGCGCGAATTCAGTGCGTCCCTTTGCCACGCGGCCGACACCGAGATACAGCGCGCGGCCCATCTCCTTCATCGTGTCGCGCCGCTTCGCGAATGCCGCCATGCCGTCGTCGCCCAGCGCGGATGCTGCAAGCAACAGCACGGCAGCCACGCTGCAAACAAGTGTCGCCAGATGCTTTCGGCGCACGATCCCCTCCTGCACATAGATGCAGGGACCGCCGGTCGTGCGGATTTATTCCCGTCGATGGTGCCAGGCATCCATCAACCGTCATGGTCGGGCTTGTCCCGGCCATCCGACGTGGCACTGTGTCGCTGCTGATGGCCGGGACAAGCCCGGCCATACGGAATGAGCGAGCAGGGAATTCTTGGCACTCCCCGCACCGACAGTCGGAGACACGTCATGGCGCCGCGCGTTGATCCAGTTGCCTCCGATACCGAATTGCCCGCGCGGACCGGCGTCGTGGTGGTGGGCGGCGGCATCATCGGCACCAGCACGGCGTTCTTTCTTGCCCGCAAGGGCATTCCGGTCGTGCTGTGCGAAAAGGGCCACATCGCCGGTGAGCAGTCGAGCCGCAACTGGGGTTGGTGCCGCAAGATGGGTCGCGATCCGCGCGAGATCCCGCTGGCGATCGAGGCCCTGCGGCTGTGGCAGGACATGAACACGCTCACCGAAGCGGAGACCGGCTTCCGCCAGTGCGGCATCGTCTACCTGTGCAAGACGGCGGACGACATGGCGAAGCGCGAGGCCTGGCTGGAGCATGCGCGGCCGTTCCAACTGGACAGCCGGATGATCTCGCGCGACGAGGCTGCGCAGGTGCTGCCGGGCCTGACCGGCGACTGGCAGGGCGGGTTGTACACTCCGAGCGACGGTCGCGGCGAGCCGCAGAAGGCCGCGCCCGCGATCGCCGAAGCCGCTCGGCGCCATGGCGCCACAGTCCTGCAGCAATGCGCGGTGCGCGGCATCGAGACGCAAGGCGGCCGGGTCGCCGCCGTGGTGACAGAGAAGGGCCGCATCGCCTGCGACAGCGTGGTGCTCGCCGGCGGCGTGTGGTCGCGGTTGTTCTGCGGCAATCTCGACCTGCGCCTGCCGCAGCTCAAAGTGATGTCGTCGGTGATGCGCACCGAGAAATTCGACGCCGGACTGGAGACCTCGTGCAGCGGCTTCGGTTTCGGTGTGCGCAAGCGGCTGGACGGCGGCTACAACGTCGCGAGCTGGAGCGGCAACGTCCACGACATCGTGCCGGACACATTTCGCTTCTTCGCCGACTTCATGCCGTCGCTGCGGCTTCAGTGGAGCAACATGCGGCTGCGTATCGGCGGCAAGTTCCTTGCGGATTGGCAGGTGCCGCGCCATTGGTCGCTGGATGCGCCGTCGCCGTTCGAGCGCGTGCGCACATTGGATCCCGAGCCGTACGAACCGATCCTCGAGCAGGCACGTAAATACGTCACCGCCGCGTTCCCGGCATTCCGCGACATGAAGGTGGCCGAGACCTGGGGCGGTGTGATCGATGTCACGCCAGACGCGGTGCCGGTGATTTCTGGCGTCGATACGCTGCCTGGCTTCTTCATCGCCACCGGCTTCACCGGCCACGGTTTCGGCATCGGCCCCGGTGCCGGCCGGCTGATGGCGGACATCGTCACCGGCGAAGCGCCGGTGGTCGATCCGACGCCGTTCCGCTACGACCGCTTCACCGATGGTTCTCGCCCGCGGCCGTCGCCCCTGGCCTGATCGGTGCAAGCCGCCAGCTGGGTCCTTGCGCGATCAGTGGGACTTGATCCAGGCGATGATCGGCGGCACCACCTGGTCCTCGATGCCGTAATAGCCGTGCGGCGACAGCGCTTCGCATGGGGCACTCCGCACCATGCCGCCGGACACCGCGATCAAGTCCTTGACCGGGGCGCGCTGCATGCGGGACATCGCGTCCGCGGTTGCGGCGAACGGGCTGTTGCGGCAGCCGTCGTCGCGGTTGTGCACGACCAGGACCGGCGCGGTGATGTCGCCGAGCGGCAGGTCCAGCACGCCGTCGTCCCAGACCGACGATGTCAGCACGACGCCTGCGATGCGCGGCGGTCCGATGTGCGAGGCACCGTTCGCGGCCGAGATCGAGCCCCGGCTGGTGCCGACCAGCCATAACGGCACCGGCGAGCGGCTCTTCACGAATACGACGATGGCGGCGATATCTTTCGCGTGTGCATCGCTGACGCGGAACGGCCGGCCCATGCCGCTGGCGTGGTCGGACGGTGCATCAGCGACCGCGACGTTGATGCGCTCCGCGACGAAGCGATCGGCGACGCGCAGCAGAAAATTCTGCCGAATCTCGGCAACCACGCCGCTGCCGCCCGGGAACAGGATGACACTGGCGACAGCCGACGGCGCGGCGGTGAACAGCACCGGCTGGGTGACCCCTGGCCTAGTGGCAAGCGCGATCCGCTCCTGTGCGACGGCGCCGCTGCCAAGTGCCGCCACCAGCCACACGGCGAGAGCGATGATTGCGCGCACGATCGGCCTCCACTGACTCTGTGTCGCGTCATTGCGGGGAACCCGGCGGCACGGCAATCTCAGTCGTCATCCGCAACCGGCCGGCGGTTGCCACGTCGCTTCGCCCCGCGCAATGACAGTCGAGCGCGGCGCCAGTTCCGTCAACCGGACACGACTTCAGCCAGGAGGAAACCGCCATGACCCGCGACCAACTGCGCCAACAAGGCGAGGCGACACGCAGGGAATTGTTCGGCGACACCGTGCACGAGCCGGCGGGCTTCGGCACCTTGCTGACCGAGACAGTGCACGGCGCGGTGTGGAACCGGCCTGGCCTCGCGCGCGCCGATCGCATGCTGTGCACATTGGCCGCGCTCGCGGTGTGGCCGCGGCTGCGCCAGTTGCGTCGGCACATCGCCGCGGCGCTCGACCTTGGCCTGTCGGCCGAGGCAATTCGCGAGGTTCTGTTGCAGGCCGCGCTGTACGCCGGATTTTCCGCGGCTGAGGAGACGCTGGCATTGGCCGGCGAGGTATTCGCCGAGCGGGGAGTGGCATTCCCACCCGATCCGCCGCCGGCGGCGTCGCTGGACGACCTCACCAGCCGTGGCCGCGAATTGATGCAGCGCGTGCACGGCGAACGCAGCACGCAAGGCTATGCCGCACCGGATAACAAGGTGACCTACGCGCTGTATGAACTGGCGATCCAGTACGGCTATGGCGAGATCTGGTTTCGCCCCGGGCTGGAGCCTCGTTCGCGAGCCCTGGTCGCGGTGGCAGCCTTCACGGCATTGCGGATGCCGGAACAGGCACGACGCTTCGGCCAGGCGGCGTTGAACCTCGGCGTGGCGCGCACCGAGGTCATCGAGGCGGTGATCCAGACTGCACCGTACAGTGGCTTCCCACCGGCGCTCAACGTGCTGAATGCATTATCCGATGTGTTGCGCTGACCGACGCCGGCGTGGCAGTTTCGGCCGCTGCATCACCAGGGGAGTGCACCATGGCTCAGATCACCGGCGGCTGTCTGTGCGGCAAGGTCCGCTATAGCGGGAACGCCGAGCCGGTCTTCACTGGCGTGTGCCATTGCCGTGACTGCCAGAAATTCAGCGGCGGGGCGTTCGCCATTGTCGTGGCGGTGCCGAAGGATGCGCTGTCGATCCAGGGCACGTTGAAGACGTTCAGCAAGCCGGGCGATACCGGCAACACCATCGAACGCAGCTTCTGCCCCGAATGCGGCTCCTCGATTGCCGACGAAGCGGCGGTCATGCCGGGCGTGCTGATGATCACCGCCGGTACGCTGGACGACCCGAACTGGGTGAAGCCCGCGATGCAGATCTATTGCGACAGCGCGCAGCCCTGGGTGGAACTCGGCGGTGGCTTGCAGAGCTTCCCGAAAATGCCGGCCTGACTATAGCGGGAACCCGAGTGCGGCCACGCCGGACGCCACCACGCCGCCGGCAATCACGACGATCCATGGCGGGATCGCCCACATCGTCAGCGCCAGGAAGGCGCTGAGCGCGATGCCGAACCCGGCCGGCGTGTGCACGCCGGCCGTCCATACAGGCGTATAGAGCGCGGCCAGCAGCACGCCGACCACCGCGGCATTCACGCCGCGCAGCATCGCCTGCATGCCCTGGCGCTGGCGCAGCGTGTCCCAGAACGGCAGCAGCCCGGTCGCCAGCAGGAACGACGGCGCGAAGATTGCCACGATGGCGATCAGCGCGCCCAGCGCACCGTTGGGCGGCGGGATCATCACTGCGCCCAGATAGGCGGCGAAGGTGAACAGCGGGCCTGGCATCGCCTGGGCGGCGCCGTAGCCGGCCAGGAATGCGTCGTTGGTCACCCAGCCCGATGGCACCACGGCGGCCTGCAGCAGCGGCAGCACCACGTGGCCGCCGCCGAACACCAGCGCGCCAGCGCGATAGAATGCGTCGAACAGCCGCAGCGCCTGGTTGTCGATCGAGGCGGCAACCGGCGGCAGCAACAGCAGCAGCACGAAGAACATGACGATGGCGCCGACCGCGACGCCGCGGTGCAGCCGCAGGCCGAGTGGCACGTGGTCGGCGGCGCGTCCGCCGGCGGGCTTCGGCAGCAGCGCCAGGCCGACGACGGCGCCAACCACGATCGCTGCGATCTGGCCCAGCGATGACGGGAGGGCGAGCGCGATCAATGCGGCGGCGACCGCGAGCGTTGCGCGTGGCCGATCCGGCGCCAGGGACTGCGCCATGCCCCACACCGCCTGTGCGACCACGGCGACAGCCACCAGTTTCAGGCCTTTCAGCCAGGCGGCGTTGCTGACATCGCCGAGTGCTTCGACGCCATAGGCAAAGGCCAGCATCACCAGGGCGGAGGGCAGGGTGAAGCCGATCCAGGCCGCGACCATGCCGAGTGGCCCCGCACGCAGCAGGCCGAGCGACATGCCAAGCTGGCTGGAGGCCGGGCCGGGCATGAACTGGCAGAGTGCCACGAGGTCGGCGAAGCTGCCCTCGGTCACCCAATGGCGGCGTTGGACGAACTCGGCGCGGAAATAGCCGATATGCGCCACCGGGCCACCGAACGAGGTGCAGCCGAGGCGCAGGAAAATGAGGAGAACCTCGAGAGCGCCGGTCACGACGACACCGTTGGCGGTCGCGGATGTTCCCCCTCCCGCAAGGGGAAGGGGAGTGTTTCCTGGATGCCAGTGGCCACTACAGCGCGTTCTTCACGAAGCGCCCGTTGAGCATGATCGCCGGGATGTTGCGGCCGTCGCCGAGGAAGACCGAGATGTCGCGATACGGGTCGCCATCCACCACCAGCAGGTCGGCGTGCGCGCCGGGGATCAGTTCGCCGAGCTTGCCCGGCTGGCGGACGATTTCGGCGTTCACCAGAGTCGCCGACCGGATGATGTCCTGTGCGCTCATCGCCTCGCGGCGGATGGTGAACTCGTTGCAGTGGTCGTTCTGCAACTGGCCGAGCAGGTCGGAGCCGAAACCGATCTTCACGCCGGCGTCGCGCGCGATCTCCAGCGAGCGCAACCCGGCATGCAAGACGAGTTCGTTCTTCTCCAGGCTGTAGCCTGACAATCCGTAATCCGGGCCGCGGCGCTTCAGCGCGTCGTAGGCGACCAATGTCGGCACCAGGTAGGCGCCACGTTCGGCCATCAGCGTCGCGGTCGGCGCGTCGATCAGGTTGCCGTGCTCGATGGTGCGCACGCCGGCGCTCACCGCACGTTCGATCGCCTTGGCCGAGTAGGCGTGGGCACAGACATAGGTGCCCCAGCGTGTCGCCTCGTCCACCGCCGCTTCGATCTCGTCGATGCGGTATTGCAGGCTCTCCAGCGGATCGAGCTGCGATGCGACGCCGCCCGACACCATGATCTTGATGTGGTCCGCGCCCTTGCGCAGCTCGTCGCGCGCCGCCTTGATCACGTCGGGCACGCCATCGGCGACACGCGCGGCCCAGGACAGTCCGGAGCAGCAGGCGCAGAACACATTCGTCTGTGTGCGCAGGCGAAAATCGCCGTGGCCACCGGTCTGGCTCAGCGGCGCGCCGGCGATGAACAGGCGTGGGCCTTCGAACAGCCCCTGTTCCACCGCGGCCTTGATGCCGTAATCGGCGCCGCCCGTGTCGCGCAATGTGGTGAAGCCGCGATGCAGCATGGCGCGCATCGCGACCGAGCCCTTTGCCGCGAGCAGCGTCAGCGGTACGTCGGACAGCAGACGCAGGTTGACCTCGGTCAGCACGACATGGATGTGCGCGTCGATCAGTCCGGGCATCAGCGTGCGGCCGCGCAGGTCGATGCGGGTGGCGGAGGCACTGGTGATCGGCCGGTCGGCGACCTCCTTCACCGTGCCGTCCTCAACCAGGACGGAGACACCGTCGCGCAACTCGTCTTGGCGCGGATCCAGGAAGCGGCCACCGCTGAACACGTAGCTGGTCATCGCATGCGTCCCAATGACTGATGGGATGCAATGGTAGAGCGGTTCGAGCCATCGACCAACGCCCGCTGCTTACCGATTCTCAATCATTCTCGGGTTCCCTGCATCGGTGCGGCGACCGGCGGCCTCTGCGGCGGTGCCTTGCCGTCCGAGTGAGGGGCCCTGCATGCGCGTCAACGAACCGATCAACGACCGCGAGCTCGACTTTCCGGATGGCGAGCCCCTGGTCTCACGGACCGATCCCGGTGGGCGCATCGAATTCGCCAACCACGTCTTCGTCGAGGTCAGCGGCTTCACCGAACAGGAACTGGTCGGCTCGGCGCACAACATCGTGCGCCATCCGCATATGCCGCCGGCGGCCTTTGCCGATCTGTGGGCGACGATAAAGGCCGGCCGGCCATGGGACGGACTGGTGAAGAACCGGGCGAAATCCGGCGCCTTCTATTGGGTCCGCGCAAACGTGACGCCGGTCGTGCAGGACGGTGCGGTGACGGGGTTCATCTCGATCCGCTGCAAACCGAGCCGACAGCAAATCGCGGCGGCGGACCAGGTCTATTCCGCCTTGCGCGCCGGCACGGCGAAGGGCATCGCGCTGTCCGGCGGCGACGTGGTGCGGCTTGGCCCGCGCGCCTGGCTCGGCACGCTGTGGCACTCGGTGCGCGGCCGCCTGCTCGCCGTCACGCTCGCCGCGGTGCTGGTGACCCTGGCGGTCGGGTGGCTCGGATTTGCCGGAATGGCGGCATCGAACGATGCGCTGCGCCGCGTCTATGAGCGCGACCTGGTCTCGGTCAACGGGCTGCGCACCATCTCCGACCGCATCCGCGACAACCGCAACCACATGGCGCAGCTCACCATCGCGCTGGGACGCGGCGACAAGCCGGAGCAGGTGCTGTCCGAGCGCGAGCCGGCGATCCGTGCCAACATGGCGCAGATTGCCGGGCTGCTGAGCGCCTATCGGGAGACGCCGCTGGTGCCCGGGCAGAGCGCGCTGCTGCAGAAATTCGACGCCCAGTACAGCGCATTGCTGCGCGACGGCATCGAGCCGGCGCTGGCCTTCGCCAGGCGCGGCGAGGGTGCGCAACTGGACCAACTGTTCCAGAAGCGGCTGCCGCCGGTTTTCCAGGCGGCGTTCGATACCGACCGCGACCTGGTGAATATGCAGATCGAGCTTGGCCGTACCGCCTATACGGCTGCGGCAGAAAGCCTGCACTGGCGTCTGATCGCCGGCGCGCTGGCCGGGCTCGCGGGTCTTGCCGCCGTACTGGGGCTGGGTTGGATGCTGTTCACTTCGGTGCGCGGCTGTACGGTCAAGCTCGAGGCGCATCTGACCGAGATCATGCAAGGCGACTATGCGGCGGAGATCAGCAAGCCGAAGGCGCGCGAGTTCCATCATGTCACCCGGATGCTGCGCGCCATGCGTGCCCACCTGGCGTTTGCCCGATGGCAGCGCGAGGAGTTCGAGCGCCGGGCCGCGATCATCCGCCGCGAGACGGTGGACAAGATGGCGCACACGATCGAGCAGGAGGCGGGCGCCGCGGTCAATCTGGTCGCGGATCGCACTGGTTCAATGGCACGCGATGCGGACGCCATGGCTGTATGCGCCGACAGGGTCAGCACTCACTCGCAACACGTCGCGGAGGCGGCGGACAATGCGTTGAAGAACGCCCAGGTGGTTGCGTCGGCAAGCGAGCAGCTCGCGGCATCGATCCGCGAGGTCTCGGCACAGGTTGATCATGCCAGCAGCGTCGCGCGTGGAGCGGCGGCGAGGGGGGCCGATGCGCGGGACACCATCCGCTCGCTGTCCGATGCGGCCGATCGTATCGGTGCGGTGGTGCGGCTGATCGCCGATATTGCCGCCAAGACCAACCTGCTGGCGTTGAACGCCACGATCGAGGCGGCGCGTGCGGGCGAGGCGGGCAAGGGGTTTGCCGTCGTGGCCGGCGAGGTGAAGGCGCTGGCAGCGCAGACCGCCAATGCCACCAGCGAAATCGCCCGACACATCGCTGGGCTGGATGGCGCAACCAAGGCATCGGTCAGCGCCGTCGAGGACATCTGCCACACTCTGGATGAGGTTGCCGGCGTTGCCATTTCGGTGGCCGCCGCCATCGAGCAGCAGACCGCTGCGACGCGTGAGATCGCCCGCAACGTCAACGAGAGCAGCGCAGCCGTGCAGGAGGTGGCGACCCGGATCGGCGAGGTTTCGCGCGACGCGGTGACAACGGGCGAACAGGCCGGCCATCTGCGGGTCGGTTCGGGGGCGGTAGCGGGTGATATCGCGGCATTGCGCGGAGCGCTGGTGCGCACCGTGCGCACCGCCACCACCGACGCGGATCGGCGGCTCGAACCTCGCGCCACGGTCAACGAGGCGTGCACGTTGGTGTTCGGCGTCGGCCAGGCGCCGGTGCCCGGCATGCTGCGCGACCTGTCGCACTCCGGCGGAGCGATCGAGGCGGCGCACGCACAGGCGGCGGCCGGCGCCGACGGCAGCCTGACGCTGGACCGCAGGCCCGCCGCGCGGACCCGGTTCCAGATCCGCACCGTCGATGGGACAGGCCGGATGCATGTGCGGTTCGACGAGGTGAGCATGGAGCCGGCATTCAGGCAGGCGATCGACGACCTGCTCGCCGGCGCGATGGCGACTTCACTCGCGGCGTGATCGTGCTGCCTTCGTAGATCATTGCCGCCGGCGGAGCGACGCGGCAGTCTCCTGATCGACATGACCGCGCCGCCGCTGCTTCAAGTCGAGGCCCTGACCCGCAGCTATTACGGCGTGCACGCGCTGCGTGGCGTTGACCTGGCGGTGCAGGCGGCCCGCATCACCGGACTGATCGGACCGAACGGCGCCGGCAAGACGACGTTGTTCAACTGCATTTCCGGACTGGTGCCGCCTGACTCGGGCGACGTGCGGTTCGATGGCCGCAACATCACCGGCTGGCGTCCCGACCGGATCACCCGCACCGGCCTGGTCCGCACGTTCCAGATTGCTCGTGGCTTCCCGCGTCTGTCGGTGCTGGAGAACCTGCTGCTCTATGGCACCGCGCAACCGGGAGAGCGCCTGGTGCAGGCCGTCCTCCGCCCGGTCGCCGCGCGGCGGCGCGAGATGGAGCTGCGCGAGCGCGCACGCGCCATCGCGCAACGGCTGAACCTCGCGCATGTGCTGGAACACCGTGCCGCGGACCTGTCGGGAGGCCAGAAGAAGCTGCTGGAGATCGGCCGCGCGCTGATGGCGCAGCCACGCCTGCTGCTGCTGGACGAACCGGTGGCGGGCGTGAATCCGACGCTGGCGCGGGAGATCGGCGAGCATCTGCGCGGCCTGGTGGCCGATGGCATCGCGGTGCTGCTGATCGAGCATCACATGGACACCATCGCCGCGCTGTGCGACCCGGTCATCGTCATGGCCGAGGGTCGCCATCTGCGCCAGGGCTCGTTCGCCGACCTCGCCGCCGATCCGGTGGTGCAGGAGGCCTATATGGGGCGGCGCAAATCGGCGTAGGCTTTCCCATGACAGCGTGTTGCCGAATTCGTCAGCCAAAACTATTCAGGGGTCGGTCTTCGTGGTGCTGCTCGACGTGCGCGACATCGTTGCCGGCTATGGTCGCGGCGATGAAATCCTCAAGGGCGTGCAGCTTACCGTCGAGGCCAACGAAATCGTCGCGATCATCGGACCGAACGGCGCCGGCAAATCCACGCTGCTGAAGACGATCGCCGGCCTGCTGCATCCGGTGCGCGGCAGCATCCTGCTGCGCGGCGAGCCGATCCACGCATTGTCGCCGGGCGAGGTGGCGCGCCGCGGCGTCGCCTTCGTGCCGCAGGAACAGAACATCTTCGCCACGCTGTCGGTGCGTGAGAACCTGGAGATGGGCGGCTGGCTCGATCCGTCAGCGACGCGCCAGCGCATCGACGACGTGTTCGCCCGCTTCCCGCTGCTGGCCGAACGCCGCAGCCGCGCGGCACGCACATTGTCCGGCGGGCAGCGCCAGGTGCTCGCGATGGCAATGGCGCTAATGGTGCAGCCGGTGCTGCTGCTGCTCGATGAACCGTCCGCCGGGCTGTCGCCGATTGCCGCCGATACGCTGTTCGACACGATCAGGCAGATCAACCGCGACGGCATCGCGATCGCCATGGTGGAGCAGAATGCCGCCCAGGCGCTGGAGATCGCTGATCGCGCCAGCATCCTTGTCGACGGCCGCAACAACCGCGATGGTGCGGCCGCCGCGCTCGCCGCCGACCCCGAGATTCGCCGTATTTTCCTGGGCGCGGCGCCGACCGAACAACCGTAACCGGAGGCTCCGATGCGCCGCTTCACCCGCCGAGGGCTTTTGCAAACCACTGCCGCGGCATTGGCCGCGCCGGCAATAGCACGCGCGCAGGGAGCGTCGCTGCGGCTTGGCGTGCTCACGCCGCTGACCGGCGCCGGCAGCTTCGACGGACCGCGCATGCTGAAGGCGATGCAGGCGGTGGCGAACGACATCAACGCGGCGGGCGGATTGCTGGGGCGCAAGGTCGAACTTGTCGTCGAGGACGATGAGACCAATCCTGAAGCTGCGGTGCGCGCGGCGCAGAAACTGGTGAACGTGGACAAGGTGCCGGTGATCATGGGTACCTGGGCGTCCGCCGTGACCACCGCTGTGGCGCCGGTGTGCTGGGAGAGCAAGACGTTCCTCACCACGGTGTCTGGTGCAGACTCCATCACCCACCTGCCGCACCAGGGCTACCTGATCCGCACCCAGCCGAACAACCAGCTGCAGGCGACGAAGCATGCCGAGTTCATCATCCGGCATGGCTCGAAGAAGGTGTTCATCCTGGCGATCCAGGCGCCGTTCGCGGAACCGACGCGGAAGTTCCTGACCGATACGCTGACGCCGAAGGGTGTGCAGGTGATCGGTTCGCTGATCTACGACAAGGACAAGACGAGCTATCGGTCCGAGGTGGATCAGGCGCTGCGCAGCGAGCCGGACTTGCTGTACCTCAACGGCTATGCGCCCGATGTCGCGGTGGTGCTGCGTGACCTGTATCGCGCCGGCTACGACGGCGAGCGGCTATGCCAGTCCTATGCGCTGACCGCCAAGAGTCTGGAGGAGTTGCCGAAGGAAGTCACCCAGGGCGTGTTCACGGTGCAGCCGTCGGCCGATGTGGATTCCCCGGCCTATGCCGCGGCCGCCAAGCGTATCGGCATCGCTTCGCCGGACTCATACGAGGCGCAGGCCACCGACTGGATCAGCATCGTGGCTCTGACCATCGCCAAGGCGGGTGACGCGAATGGCACGGCGATCCGCGACACGGTGCGGAAGATCACCAATAGCGACGGGACGAAGGTCTACACCGCAGTCGATGGTCTGGCGGCGCTGACGCAGGGCAAGGACGTCAAATACTCCGGCGCGAGCGGGCCATGCACGTTCACCGACATCGGCGATATTTCCGACTGCAAGTTCCGCTACAACAAGGTGGAGAACGGGGCGTTCAAGTTCCTCGAGGTGAGCTAGTGGCGCCACCCCCCCACCCCAACCCTCCCCCGCTTCGCGGGAGAGGGGGTTTGCCGCGCCCCCTCTCCCGCGAAGCGGGGGAGGATTGGGGCGGGGGTAGGTGCTGACCGACATCGCGCAACTGGTGCTGAATGGGGTGATGGCCGGCGCGATCCTGACCGCACCGGCGATCGGCCTCACCGCGATCTATGCCGTGCTGCGGTTTCCCAACTTTGCCGTCGCATCGCATGCGACGATCGGCGCCTTCGCCGGCTATTGCGCCAATGTCTGGCTGGGTCTGCCGCTGGTCCCCGCCGCGGTGCTCGCCTTCGCGGCGGCCGGCCTGGTCGGCGTCGCCAGCGACACGTTCGTGCTGCGGCCGTTGCGCACCGCCGGGCTGATCACCACCACCATCGCCTCGGTCGCGCTCACCATCGCGCTGGAGAACCTCGTGCGCCTGGGCTTCGGCAATGCCTTGCGCAACTACGACCTGCCGATCATGCGCGACTGGCGGTTCGCAGGCATCCGCGTCGGCCCACAGCAGCTCGAGGACCTGGCGATCTCCGCCGCGGCCGTCGCGGCGCTGTTCGTATTCCTGGCGTTCACCCGTCTCGGCAAGGCAATGCGCGCCGTGGCCGACAACCCCATGCTGGCCGCGATCAAGGGGATCGACGCCGATCAGATTGGCCGCATCGTCAACTTCATTGCCATGGGCATGGCGGGTCTTGGCGGCATGTTGCTCGGGCTGGACACGTCGATCGATCCGCTCACTGGATTTCGTGCCATCCTGGCTATCTTCGCCGCCGCGGTGGTCGGCGGCCTCGGCAGTATTCCCGGCGCAGTCGTCGGTGCGCTGACGGTCGGCGTCGCCGAGGAACTGTCGCAACTGGTGCTGCCGCCGGATTACCGCACCGTGGTCGGCTTCATCGCCATCCTGCTGGTACTGAGTTTTCGCCCGCGCGGCATCCTCGGCGCACGGGCCTATTGATGCGAGGTGCACCATGACAGTCGCACAGGACATGAAATCCACAGTCACGGTCTGCATGTTCGACCAGTACGGCACCGTGGTGGACATGCAGGCCGGGCTGGTGGAAGCCGCCACGCCGTTCCTGCGCGCCAAGGGATGGCAGGGCAATGCCAACTCGTTCGTCACCTGGTGGCGGCGCACGCATTTCGAGAACTCGATGATCGACGCGCTGCTGCACCGGCAGCACACGCCGTATCGCGAGATCGGCGAGCGCTCGGTCGCGTTCGTGATGGATCGCGCCGGCATCAGCTACACGATGGACGAGGTGCGCGCGCTGGTGGACCACATCGTGCGGCTGCGGCCGTTTCCCGAGGTGCCGGCAGCTTTGGACAGGTTGCGCACGCGCTACCGGTTGGTGGTGCTGTCCAATGGCGATCCAGACATGCTGGAGAACGCGAGGCAATACCACGGCGTCGCGTTCGAGCAGGTGATCTCGGTGGCGTCCGCCAACTCGTTCAAGCCGCACGTCGCCACGTACACCAGGGCGGCCGAAATTCTCGGCGTGCGGATGGACCAGGTGCTGTTCATTGCCAACCACGCGTTCGACTGCGTCGGTGCGAAGGCAGCAGGCATGCGCACCGCCTTCATCGACCGCCGCCAGCGGCCGTTCGGCGCCACGCCGCACCAGCCGGATCTGCTGGTGCCCAGCATGGCGGCGTTGGCGGACCTGCTGGCCTGACATGAGTGGTCATAGAGTGACTCGCCTCACCATCCGCAAGCTCGGCCACGGCGGCGGAGAATGATCGCCTATCTGACCGCGATGGCGATCAGCGCCGGCATCTACGCACTCCTGGCGCTTGGCGTGAACCTGACCTGGGGCATGGCGGGCATGGTCAATCTCGGCCTGGCCGGATTCTTTGCCGTCGGCGGCTATACTACCGCGCTGTTGACGAAGCACGGCGTTCCCATCCCGCTGGGTGTGGCGGCGGGTGCGCTGGTGGCTGCGGCCACCGGTGCCGGCGTTGCGCTCGTCACCGCGCGATTGCGCGCCGACTATCTTGCCATCGTCACACTGGGCTTTTCCGAATCCGTGCGCATCGCCGCGGCCAACGAGATCTGGCTGACCAACGGGTCGGACGGCATCGCCGGCATTCCCGGTCCATGGCGCGGCACGCTCACCCCGCAGCAGTTCAATCTCTTGTTCCTGGCCATCGTGGTCGTCGTGCTGGTCGCGACTTTCATCGTGCTGCAGCGCCTGGGCCACTCGCCGTTCGGCCGCGTGCTGCGGGCGATCCGCGACGATGAGGATGTTGCGGGGGTCGCCGGCAAATACGTTCTCGCGTTCAAGGTGAAGGCGTTCGCGGTCGGTGCCGCCGTGCTCGGGCTGGCTGGCGCACTCTACGCGCACGAGACGTCCTACATCGCCCCGGACATCTTCGCGCCGCTGCTGACGCTGAACATCATCCTGGCGCTGGTTGCCGGCGGCGTCGGCAACAATGCCGGCGCGGTACTTGGCGCGGTGCTGATCGTGGTGCTGCTGGAAGGCACGCGCTTCGCCGCGCCGTTCCTGCCGTTCCTGGCGCCGGCGCAGGTCGCGGCGTTCCGCGAATTGCTGGTCAGCGGGTGGTTGCTGGGGATCCTTCGATTCCTGCCGGCGGGGATTATCCCCGAGAGGCTGCCGACGCACCCCCATTCCCAGGCCGACAGCACAACCGCGCGGGACTGACGCGACGCGCCGTTGCAGTCATGCGCGCTCCAGCCAGTCGGCATACTGCTCGCGCAGGCGCGTCTTCAGCACCTTGCCGGTCGCGGTATGCGGCAGCTCATCGACGAACACCACATCGTCGGGCAGCCACCACTTGACGATCTTGTCCGACAGGAACTGCAGCAGTTCCTCACCGGTCACTGTGGCGCCCGGCTTGCGATGCACCAGCAGCAGCGGCCGTTCCTGCCAGCGCGGATGCCTCGCGGCGATCACCGCAGCCTCGAGGACGCCGGGATGGCCGACCGCCAGGTTCTCGATATCGATCGAGCTGATCCACTCGCCGCCCGACTTGATCACGTCCTTCGCACGGTCGGTGATGGTGATGAAGCCGTCTGCATCCATCTTCGCGACATCGCCGGTACGGAACCAGCCGTCGTCATCGACAACCTTGCCGCCGGCGCCCTTGAAGTAGCCGGACAGCACCCATGGTCCGCGCGCCTGCACCTCGCCGACGGAACTTCCGTCGCGCGGCAGTTCCTGCCCGTTGTCATCGACGACGCGCACCTCGACGCCATAGACCGTGCGCCCCTGCTTCAGGTGCACCGGCATGCGGGCTTCCAGGTCGAGCCCCACATGGCGTGCCAGCAGGCTGCCGCAGGTGCCCAGCGGGCTCAATTCGGTCATGCCCCAGGCGTGCAGCATGGTGGCGCCGAAATATGCGTGCGCCTTCTCGATCACCACACGCGGCACGGCCGATCCGCCCGACAGCACGCGCTTCAATGTCAGGCCGCTCTGGTCCAGCGAATTCAGGTTCTGCTCCATCCAGGCGAACAGGTTCAGCCAGACCGTCGGCACGGCGCCGAGGAATGTCACGCCTTCATCGCGGATGAACTCGAACAGGCTGGCGCCGTCCAGCTTCATGCCGGGCAGCACCAGCTTCGCGCCGGTTCCTGCTGCGGCGAACGGAATGCCCCAGCAGTTCACGTGAAACAGCGGCGCACACAGCAGCAGCGAATCGCGCGCCGAGATTGCCATGGTGTCCGCCGCCATCAGCCCGAAACTGTGCAGCACCGCGGAGCGGTGGCTCTGCAGCACGCCTTTCGGATTGCCGGTGGTGCCCGACGTGTAGCACAGCGCCGACGCCGTGTTCTCGTCGAATTGCGGCCATACGAAATCATCGCTCTCCGCCGCCAGCAGGTCCTCGTAGCACAGCAGGTTCGGCACGCTGATCGCGGGCAGCGCTTCACGCTCGCACAACGCGACATAGCCGCGCACACTTGGCAAGTTCGGCGCCAGTTGTTCGACCAGGCCGGCGAATGTCAGGTCGAAGAACACATAGCTGGCCTCGGCGTCGCCAATGATGAACCGCACCTGTTCGGGGAACAGCCGCGGGTTGACCGTGTGCAGCACGGCACCGCTGCAGGTCACGCCAAAATAGATTTCCAGGTGCCGGTTATGGTTCCACGCCAGCGTGACAATCCGTTCGCCCTGTGTCACCCCCAACCGGCGCAGCACATTGGCAGTCCGCCTGGCGCGCGTGGCGATGGTGCCCCAGTTGCTGCGGTGGATCGCGCCTTCGACGGATCGGGAAATGATGTCGGTGCCCGCGTGATAGCGCTCCGCATATTCGAGCAGAGACGAAATCAGCAACGGCCGCTGCTGCATCAGTCCCAGCATGGAAGTCCGCCCCCTCCGGTTCACCGGTCAATTGGACAGGATCAGACAGTGTTTCCGCCGATTGTTCAATCCGCCGCCGCACTCGCCAGGTAAGAACACACCACCCGGTGTAATTCCTCGTAGGGCACCGGCTTGCGCAATACGGTAAAGTCCGCCTGCTCTGATGCGACCACATCGTTGTAGCCAGATGTCAGGATGATCGGCAGGGCGGGGAATCGCGCCCTTACCTGTATCGCCAGCTCCAGCCCGTTCATGCCGTCGGGCATCACCACATCGGTCATCAGCAGGTCGATGCTTTCTGCCGCGGCGTCCAGGCGTTCGAGCGCCTTGCGCGCGCGGGTGGCCAGCTCGACCTGGAACCCCATCGAACCCAGCATCTGCACGGTCACATCGGCGACCTGCGGATTGTCCTCGACCAGCAGGATGCGACCGGTCACCGTGGTCGCCAGCGCCGTGCCGCCGTCGCCGCGCGCCGCCGGCAACAGCTTGCGCGAACGTGGCAGGCGGATCGTGACGGTGGTGCCGGCGCCAGGCCCGCTGACCAGGTTGACCGTGCCGCCTGATTGCTGCGCGAACCCATAGACCTGGCTGAGTCCCAGGCCGGTGCCCTCGCCGGGCTCCTTGGTGGTGAAGAACGGGTCGAACACCTTGTTGATGATCTCGGGCGGGATGCCCGTACCGCTGTCGCGCAGCGCGATTGCGACATGCTCGGTGCCGCCGGTCCGGCGATCCTTCGCCAGCGGCACATTGCACACCTCGATCGTGAGGGAGCCACCCTGCGGCATCGCATCCCGCGCGTTCACCGCGACGTTTAGCAACGCGATCTCCAGCTCGCCAAGGTCGGTTTCGATCGGCCACAGGTCATCTGCGATGTCGATGTGCAGTTGAATGTTGCCGCGCAGCGACGCGCGCAGCATTTCTGCCATGCGCGGCATTTCGGTGCGCAGGTCGATGACCTGGGGGATTGCCGCGTGGCGACGCGAGAACGACAGCAATTGCCGCGTGAGCGCGACGCCACGCTGCGTGGCGCGCAGGATGTTGTCCATCCGCCTGGGCAGGTTCGCGGACGGACGCCGGTTGGCCAGTTCGGCATTGCCGCCGATGACAGCGAGCAGGTTGTTGAAATCATGCGCCACGCCGCCGGTGAGCTGGCCCAACGCCTCCATCTTCTGTGCCTGGCGAAGCTGCGCCTCGAGCTGCTCGCGCTCGGTGATGTCGCGCGCCGCCGTGATGACGAACCGCTGGTCGTCTTCACCCGGTGTCGGTACCAGCACGACCATCACATCGATCGTGCGAGTCCGCCCCGCCATCGTGCGGTGAGTTACGTAGCGTTGCGGCAGTCCGGTTCGCACGCATTCGCGGAGGAATGTCAACGGCAACTGCGCCGCCTCGACGCCAAGGATCTCTTCGAGCTGGCGGCCGACGACCTGGTCGCGCCGCATGCCATAGGCCGCCTGGCATGCCGGATTGAGATCGACAAAGATGAACTGGCCATTCGGCGCCGCACGCTGCAATGTCAGCCAGTCAGCGGAGTGCTCGAAGAACGTCTGCAATTGCGCGCGGCTCGTCGCGAGCTGCCTGGCGCGCTCCTCGGCCTGCTGCTCCAGCTGTTCGTTCAGCGCACGCAGTCGCTGCTCGCTGTCCTGCAATGCCTGCGTGATGCGCTTGCGCTCGTCGATGTTCTCGATGATGCCGAGAGTGTAGAGGATGTTGCCGTCGGCGTCGCGGATCGGGCCGACGTTCACCCGCACCCACACCGCAGCGCCGGACTTGTGCAGGAAGCGCTCTTCCAACTGGATCTGCGGCGTCATGCCTGCGATGAGCTGCTGTCCCATCGCTGCACAGTTGGCGAGGTCGTCCGGGTGAACGAGGTCCAGGAAGCTGCGGCCGATCAACTCGTCTGCGGTGTAGCCAAGCATCTCGCACAGCGCGGGATTGACCGCACGGAAGCGGAAATCCAGCCCGGCCATCGCTTTGCCCAGCGGGCTTTGCTCGAACACGCGACGGAACAGCGCCTCGGTCTCGCGCCACGTGGCCTCAGCCAGCTTCCGATCGGTGATGTCGACGTCGACCCCGCTATAGCGCAGCGGCATGCCGGCGGCATCGCGGATGATACGGCCGCGGCCGAAGATCCACCGCAACTGCCCGTCGGGCCGGACGATGCGGTACTCCATCTCGAAGATGTTCGCACCGCTGGCCATCACCTGCGCGAAACCATCGGTCACGCGTTCGCGATCCTCGGGGTGCCGCAGGCGCCTGGTGGTTTCAATCGATACCGCCTCTGTCGTCGGTTCCAGTCCCATGATGCGGAAGAACTGTTCGGTGCCCCGCAGCATGCCGGTGCCGAGATCGAGATCCCAAACGCCGATGCCGGCCGACACTTCCGCCATCGTGAGCATCTCGTCGCGTTCGCGAAATGCCCGTGTCAACTGCCAGCGTGACGTGGTGTCGCGGAAATACACCGCCGCACCGGTATCGTTTGCAACGATGGTCGCTTCGATCGGAAAGCCGAGGGCGGGATCGACGGTTTCGAACTGGCTGCTCGCGCCCTCGGTCAGCGCTCCGGCGAGCGCCGCCTCGAGGTCACTGCCGGCAAAACCAGGGAACGCGCGGTGGATGGTGCGGCCAAGCAGATCCTCGCGCCGCTGCTGCCAAAGCCGTTCCGCCTGGCGATTGACGTAACCGAACCGCCAGTTGCGATCCAACGCATAGAACGCGTCGCCCATGCTTTCCAGAACAGTGCCGGCATCGATCGGCACCGCCTCGGCAGGAGTCTTTCTGGCGTCCGGCTTACCCGCCACGATCTTGACCATGCGCGAGTGTTACAAGCTTCCCTACGGCATCGGGAGAGCTTGCAACGGACTCACAGCGAGTTGACCCCTTTGGAGGCCTCAGGCGTGGACCAGCGGGCAGTTGCCCTGGTCCAGCGGCCGGAACGCCTGGTCAGCGGGAATCGTGCGCCGATGCGTGTAGTAGTCCCAGGCTTCCTTCGACTGGGCCGGGGACTTCACCTCAAAGAGATGCATCTCGTGGATCACGCGGCCGTCAACCCGTACCTTGCCCTTGCCGAACAGCGGATCATCCGTCGGCATTCCCTGCATATGCGCGATGGCCGACCGGCCGCTCGCGGTGACCTTGTCCGCTCCCATCGCGGCTGCCGCCTTCAAATAGTGCGTTACCGCCGAATACTGCCCGGCATGGACCGATCCCGGCATCACGCCGTTGAACCGCGCCGCATAGCGCTTGGCGAATTCGCGCGTGCCGGCGCTCAGATTCCAGTAGAACGGCTCGGTCAGCAGCACGCCCTGTGCCGAGTCCAGGCCGACGCCGTGCACGTCGTGCAGCAGGAAGATCAGCCCGGCGACCTTCTGGCCACCTTTCATGATGCCGAATTCCGCTGCCTGCTTGATGCAGTTCACAGTATCGTTGCCGCCGTTCGCCAGCCCGATGGCCTTGGCACCGCTGGCCTTCGCCTGCACCAGGAATGAGGAGAAATCCGTCGTGCCGGGGAACGGCGCGAGTGCCTCGCCAATTACCGTGCCGTTCGCACCGGTGACGAAGCTTGCAGCGTCCTTCTTCAGGGAATGACCGAAGGCATAATCGGCGGTGATGAAAAACCACGTATTGGCGCCTTCCTTCACCGATGCATCCACCACGCCGTGCGGCATCGACCAGGTGTCGTAGACCCAGTGCAGATGGTTCGGTCCGCACTTGGGTCCGGTGATGTCGGCCGATGCGCCGCCGGTGAAGATCGCCAGCTTGTCGCGCTGCTTCGCCAGGTCGCCGATGGCAAATGCGGCCGATGACAGCGGCACGTCGGTGACGACATCGACGCCCTTGTTGTCGTACCAGTCTGCGGCGATCGCCAACGCCACGTCGGGCTTCAGCTGCAGGTCCGCCTGCACCACTTCGGCCTTGATCGAGGGATGCGCGCGCATGAAATCCTCGACCGCCATCTGCGCACCCAGAACCGAACCCGGGCCGGTGTTGGCCGCATAGACGCCGGTCATGTCGGTGAGCACGCCGATGCGGATCGGCTTGTCGGCGGCACGTGCGCGGCGCGGCAATGCTGCAGCCGTGCCGATGGCTGCACCGGCCTGCAGGATCCTGCGACGGCTGATGGATGGTGGCATGACGTGCTCCCTGTCCTGGTCCGGGATTTTTCCCGTGGCCCCCGACTGTAGACGGGTCCGGCGGCCCGCGCCTAGGCTCGGCCCAACGACGCAAGGGAGGGACCGATGCGCGCTGCTAATGCCGTGGTGGAGATCTTGAAACGCGAAGGCGTGACCACGCTGTTCTGCTTTCCCACCACGTCGGTGATCGAGACCGCAGTCGCGGCAGGCCTGCGGCCCATCATCTGCCGGCAGGAGCGCGTCGGCGTGGACATGGCGGACGGCTATGCACGCGTCACCAACGGCAAGCCGCCCGGCGTGTTCGCCATGCAATACGGGCCGGGTGCGGAGAATGCATTCCCCGGAATCGCCACGACATTCTCGGATTCGGTGCCGGTGCTGTTCCTGCCGCTGGGTCATGCGCGCGACCAGGCACAGGTGTTTCCGATGTTCCATTCCAGCCGCACCTACGCGTCGGTCACCAAATTGGCGGAGCAGATCCTGGTGCCCGGACAGGTGCCTGCGGCGATGCGTCGTGCGTTCAGCGCATTGAAGAACGGACGGCCGGGGCCAGTGATGGTGGAACTGCCGCGCGATCTGCTCGACCTCGATATCGGATCCGATGCGCTGGAACACCGGCCCGTTCGCCCGACGCGTTCCTCGCCTGCGGCGCACGATGTGGCAGAGGCCGCGCGGCTGCTGGTGGATGCGGCGTGTCCGGTGATCCTTGCCGGCCAGGGCGTGCTGTACGCCGAAGCCAGCGACGAACTTGTGGCATTGGCGGAGCTGCTGCGGAGCCCGGTGATGACCACGGTCGATGGCAAGAGCGCGTTTCCCGAGGACCACGCGCTGGCGCTGGGTTCCGGCGGCAACGGCTTCACCGGCCATGGCGCGCATTTCCTGTACTCGAAGGCCGACCTGATCCTGGGTATCGGCACAGGGCTCAACCGTCATCCGTTGACCACGCCGCCACTGCCGAACGGCGTGCGCATCATCC
This sequence comes from Acetobacteraceae bacterium, assembly GCA_036265005.1. Classification (GTDB taxonomy): domain Bacteria; phylum Pseudomonadota; class Alphaproteobacteria; order Acetobacterales; family Acetobacteraceae; genus JAMXLO01. The sequence goes on from DATAPW010000046.1 coordinate 29,787, forward strand.
ACGCCACCAACGACACGCGCGACCTGCACAAGAGCTATGCCACCGAAGTGGCAATGCTCGGCGATGCGAAGCTGACGATGTCGGCCCTGGTGGATGCGGTGAAGGATCGGCTTGGCGGTCGCCTGCTGAACCGCTCGCCCGCCGAGGAGATTGCAACGAAGCGAGAAGCATGGCTGGCGAAGTGGCAAGCCAAGCTGACATCGGCGGAGAAGCCGATCACGCCGTATCGGGTGATCAACGAGTTCATGCGCGTGGTGGATCCGGCTGGCGCGATCGTCACGCACGATTCTGGCAGTCCACGCGAGCAGCTCCTGCCATTTTATCGCGCGACGCGTCCGCGCGGCTACCTGGGCTGGGGCAAGTCGCATCAGCTCGGCACCGGGCTGGGACTGACGATAGGCGCGAAGGTTGCGGCGCCTGACAAGTTCTGCGTGAACTTCATGGGCGATGCGGCCTTCGGCATGACCGGACTGGATTTTGAAACCGCGGTACGCAGCGGCGTGCCGATCTGCACGATCGTGCTGAACAACTCGACCATGGCGATCGAGATTCCGCACATGAAGCTGTCGCACGAGAAGCACCACGCCCGCGACCTCGGCGGTAGCTACGCCAACCTGGCGCGCGATCTCGGCGGCTGGAGCGAGCGCGTGGAGGATCCGTCGCAGGTCGCCGAAGCGATCCTGCGCGCACGGCGCCAGACCGAGGAGGGCAGGGCGTGCCTGCTCGAGTTCGTCACCAGTGAGGAGACCGCGTTCTCGAAGCGCGAGGCATGAACGACGAGGACGACCTGTTCGAGGTGGAGGAACTGCAGCGCGTCGCGGACTGGCGGCTGCGCCAGGTCGATGCCGATCCAACGGACGCAAAAAGCGCTGCTGCCGCCAGGCAACTCGAGAAGCTCGCGGACGATGTTCGGAGCCTGCGCGGTTCGCCGCTGTTCCAGGAGTATATTGCCATCTGCAACTGGCTGGGCGAGTCCGACGGCATCGCGGATTTCTCTTTGCTGGCGAACAATTTCCGCGCGGGCATCGGCTTCGACCGTTCGGCGCAGGATGGCGAGGCCTATCTGCGGGCACTGATCGACCTGGCGAAACAGGCATCCGGCGCCTCTTGAGCCGCGCGCGTCACCGGCGCAAAGTGGTTTCTGCCACAATGGCACAGCAAACAATCAAAATGCAGGGGGACGCGATGGCCTATTTCATGTTGCGCTGGCAGCTCACCGATGCGACCGCCAAGACGCTGGTCGGCAAGCCACAGGACCGCACAAAGGCGGCGAAGACGCTGATCGAAGGTTTCGGCGGCAAGCTGCACCACTACTTCTTTTGTCTCGGTGAATACGACGGATTGGGAATCTGCGAGTTCCCGGATACCACGTCGGTGGTTGCCTGCTCGATGCAGGCATCGTCCACCGGTGCGTTTTCGCGCTTCGAGACAACGGTGTTGCTGACGGCGAAGGAAGCCGAGACGGCTATGAAGCAGGCACATGACACGAAAATTGCCTACAAGCCGCCCAACGCGTGATGCGGCCGGTGATCGCCGTTACCGGGGGCTTTGATCCGTAGAGCCGTGGATGGCGGGCGTTGCCCGCCACCCACCGGCGTTGCGGTCAGGCCGATGCGGTCCTGGCAAAGCCGTCGATCTCCGCCACCAGCGCCGCCGTCGTCACCTGCCGGCAGTAGCCGCGGTTGTTCCGCAGTGCCCATTCGTGCCGTTCCGCGCTCAGCGTGACGCAGGCATCGGTCGGCACCGTCACCAGGTATCCCAGGTCGCAGGCATCGCGCACCGCCGAGTCGACGCACTGGTCGGTCAGCCCGCCGGCGATGATCAGCGAGCGCACGCCCAGGCTCCGCAGCACGTAGTCGATGTTGGTCGAGACAAACACCGACGACGACGTCTTGCCCAGCACGATCTCATCGCCCACCGGCGCGATGGCATCCAGCACCTGCGCGTCCCATGAACCGCGCGCCACGAACAGCCCACTGATCTTGTAATCGAGGCTCAGGTCGCGCCCATCCTGCGTCAGCGCCTCGATCACCGTGTACATCACCTCGATCCGCGCTCGCCGGCACGCCGCCTGCAAGCGCTGCATGTTCGGCAATGCCGTCTCATGCAGGTTGCGGAAGAACCAGCCGTAGCGCGCATCGCGATCGGCCCCGGTCAGCGAAGAATACTCGCCGCCGTCCGGTCGCGCGTTGTAGTTCTGGATATCGACGAACAGCAGTGCCGCGTGCGCGGGATCGATCGGCACGTCGCGGCTCAACTCGCCCCATCGGTCAGCGCCCGACATGGTGCCTGCCTGCTGCCGTCTGGTCTTCATGACTTGACATGGCGCAATCCGATCCTCGTCGGGTCAATGCAGCGCGCGCAGCCTGGCGTTCGCCGCCGGCAACAGCCGGGCGAACCGCGATGCCCATTCGGCCTGGCCCGCCTCGTCGGTGATCAGGTCCTGGCGGATTTCGATCTCCACATGCGGCAGCTTCCGCCGTTCGGCGTGCACCGGCACGCCGTAATCGCTGACGTCGCTCACCGCGTAGGGTGCATTGTCGCCGACGGTCAGGTCGCCTTCGGCACGCAGCAGTTCCAGCAGGATGTTCGCCAGCCGCGCGTCGCGATTGTACAGCACGCCAACCTGCATGGCGCGCGACTCGCCTTTGAACTCCGGCGTGAAGCTGTGCATGGCAACATAGACGGTGCGCCGGCCAGCCGCCAGCCGCGCGTCGAGCACCTCGGCAATACGGGCGTGGTACGGTGCAAAGATCTCCGCCTGCCGCATGGCGCGTTGCTCTGTCGACAGGCCGATGTTGCCGGGGATCTCCGTCAGCTCGCTGATCTCGGGGATCGCGCTCGCCACCGTCGGGTTGCGATTGCAGTCGATTACCAGCCGCGAGTAATGCTGCAGCACTGCTGTTGCATCCAGCACCGCCGACAAATGCTCGGTGACGCTGGCGATGCCGATATCCCAGGCGATGTGGCGCACCAGATCGTCTTCCGTCAGGCCGAGCCGACCCAGTCGGCGCGGAATTGTGCGGCCTGCATGGTCTGCGGTGAACAGCAGCTCCGACCGGCTGCCCTCACGCAGCACGCGCACAGGCGCGGGTTCGTCGTCCAGCAGCAGCTTTGCGAGTTCCGGCATCCTGCCTCCTTATACGATCGGTCCATGGCCCGGCGACCAGTGTACCCACCATTCCACCGGCGTACCGCGCAACTCCGTCATGCCCTCGCGTACCGCGCCAAGTTTCTCCGCGACCCTGATCGAGCGTGCGTTGGCCGGCATGATGAAGCTTGCCAGGCGGGTGAAGCCACGCTGCGCGACGGCCCAGTCGCGCACCGCCCGCACCGCTTCGGCGGCCAGTCCGTGCCCCCAGAACTCCTGCGCCAAAGCATAGGAGCATTCCGCTTCCGGCCATTCCGCCGGATGCAGCACGCCGGATGTGCCGACGAAACGGCCGTTCGCTATCTGCTCCAGCGCGAACACGCCGTAGCCGCGCAACGCCCACTGGCCGAGGATGGTTTCCATCGCGGCCCAGGCCTGCTGGCGGGTACGCGGATAATTGCCGCGATAGCGCCGGACCTCGGGATCCGACTCCATTGCCGCCCAAGCATCCAGGTCGCTGGCGCGGAATGCCCGCAGCAACAGCCGTTCGGTGCGCAGCGTGGGTATCTCGTATGTCGTGGTCATGCGCCCTAGCATGGCGCGGTCATGCCGCATTCCGCCAGCCCGTTGCCGTCGCTCGACGCCCTGCTGCGGACATCGGCGGCCGACCTGCTGCTGGCCCGCTTCGGTCGTCCCGCCACGACGGCCGCATTGCGGGCGGAACTCGCCGCGCGGCGTGCTGCCCGCGCCTTTCCGGCACCGCCCGACGCCATCCTGGATTCCGCCGCCGACACCCTGGCGCGGCGCTTTGCCGCATCGCAGCGGCCGGTGTTCAACCTGACCGGCACGGTGCTGCACACCAATCTCGGCCGCGCGCCTCTGCCACCGGAGGCCGCGGCGGCGGCAGCCGAAGCCTATGCATCGGCCACGACACTGGAATTCGACCTTGTCACGGGCCGGCGCGGTGAGCGTGACGAACCTGTCGCCCGCCTGCTGCGGGAGATCACCGGGGCCGAGGCCGCCACCGTCGTCAACAACAACGCGGCGGCGGTGCTGCTGATCCTGAATACCCTCGCGCTGGGACGGCAGGTACCGGTGTCGCGCGGCGAGCTGATCGAGATCGGCGGTGCATTCCGCATTCCCGACATCATGGCCCGCTCCGGCGCCATCCTGCGCGAGGTGGGCACCACAAATCGGACGCATCCGCGCGACTTCCGGGCGGCGATCGGGCCGGAGACGGCGCTGCTGATGCGTGTGCACCAGGCGAACTACGCCATCGAGGGCTTCACCGCGACCGTGCCGCCGGCCGAACTCGCGGCGATCGCCCACGATGCAGGGCTGCCGCTGGTGGAGGACCTTGGCAGCGGCAGCCTGATTGACCTCGCCGCCTGGGGGCTGCCGCACGAACCCACGCCACAGGAATCGCTGGCGGCCGGCGCCGACCTGGTCAGCTTCTCCGGCGACAAGCTGCTGGGCGGACCGCAGGCCGGTCTCGTCGTAGGTAACGAAGAGTTGATAACCCGCATGAATGCCAGCCCGCTGAAGCGCGCGCTGCGGTTGGACAAGGGGCGATTGGCGGCGCTCGAGCGGGTCTTGCTGCTGTATCTGAATCCGGATCGGCTGGCAGAGCGGCTGCCCACGCTGCGGTTGCTGACGCGCACGCCGGCCGACATCCGCGGTTCTGCGGAGCGATTGGCGCCGGCGCTGCAGGCTGTCTGGCCGGACCGGAGCGTGGCCGTCGAGCCTTGCCGAAGCCAGATCGGTTCGGGTGCATTGCCCGTGGACTTGCTTCAATCATTCGCAATTACGATCGACGGCAATGCTCTGGATTCGCTGGCGGTCCGGTTGCGCGGCCTGCCGCGCCCGGTGATCGGCCGGCTGTCCGATAGCCGGTTGTGGTTGGATTGCCGCTGCCTGGAATCTGCCGACGAAGCCGCCTTCGTTGCCCAGTTGGCGCAACGCGCCGATAATCCGTGATGGAAGAGAAGCGGTTCCGGTGGGCCGGCCGGCCTTCAAAGCCGGTTGGGGCTGCTCGGCGGCCCCGGGTAGGTTCGACTCCTGCTCTCTTCCGCCATAGCGCCGTCCGCTGTGGCCTGCCTGCCAGTGCTGTTGCACAGAGGTCACACTGTGCCCGAAAACCATTGTCCCCCCTCGCGTTACCCGCGCTACAGGGTTATGGTTCGTCGATCGAAAGGGCGTAGTGCGCACCTAACGACAGTCATGGCGCCGCCGGCGTCGGCAGAACGAGGAGAGAGCAAATGAAGCTTCGGAGTGCACTCCTGGCAGCGACCGTGCTGGCCATGCCCTTTGCGGCGAGTGCGCAACCCGTTACCGGGCTCTATGTTGGCGCCGGTGCCGGCTTGAACATAACAACGCAGGAAAAGGTCAAGAACCTCTCCTTCCCGACGCTTGCGCCGCTCGGCGGAGGTCTGTCAACGTCCGGCAACTTCAACGGCAGCACCGGCTTCGCCGGGGTCGTATCGGTGGGTTGGGGCTTCGGCAACGGTCTGCGGGCTGAAATCGAAGGCAACTATCGGAACAATCATCTCGATGGCTTGTCTGGCTTCAGCACCGGCAATCTCGCCGGCGGCTCCACCGAACAGAAGTTCGGCGCCATGGGCAACGTGTTGTACGACTTCAACGGCATCTCGCCGTGGTTCGTTCCGTACATTGGCGCCGGTGTGGGCTATCAGGGCGTTTCAGATAAGTACCACTTCTATAACCCGAATGCCGGGACAGTCGGCACCGGCGCAGGAAGGCTTGCCGTCGGCGCGGGTGCACTGTCGGTCGCTGGCCAGGACACAACCGGTTCGTTCGCCTATCAGGCCATCATCGGTGCGGCCTTCCCGATGCCGCAAATCGCACCTGGCCTGGCGTTTACCGCGGAATACCGGTTCCTCGGCACAACCGGCAACCGGTCGTATAACGGCATCGCCACGGCGGGCGCATTCTCTGCTCCGGCCAAGGTGCAGCTCGGTCCGACCTACAACAACTCGATCCTGGTCGGCCTGCGCTACAACTTCGGCGTAGCACCGCCGCCGCCTCCGCCGGCCGCCGTGGTTCCGGCGCAGGCTCCGGCCCGCTCCTACCTGGTGTTCTTCGATTGGGATAAGGCGACGCTCACCGATCGGGCCCGCCAGATCATCCACGAGGCCGCCGACAATTCGACCAGGGTGCAGTACACGCGGATCGAGGTTAACGGCTATACCGACACCTCGGGCACGCCCCGGTACAACCAGGGCCTGTCGGTCCGTCGTGCCACCGCAGTCCAGGCCGAACTGGTCAAGGACGGCGTGCCGAAGAACGCCATCACGATCCAGGGCTTCGGCGACACGCATCTGCTGGTGCCGACTGGCCCAGGCGTTCGCGAGCCGCAGAACCGTCGCGTCGAGATCATCATCCGCTGACACTCGGCGGCTGGTTAACGACGACAAGGGATGGGGGCGCCGCGAGGCGCCCCTTTTCGTCAGTGCCTGAGGAGGACGGAGAAAATGCGGCTTCGTAGCGTGGCGCTGGCAACGGCGCTCCTGGCCATGCCATTGGCTGCCAGGGCGCAGCCGATTCAGGGACTCTATATCGGCGCCGGCGCCGGCTTTTATTGGCCTAATGACATCAGTGTCTCGACCGCGGTCCCCGGCAGTCCGCATCCGCGAATAGATCCGTCACTCGGCTTTGCCGGGCTTGGCAGCGTCGGCTACGGCCTGGGCAACGGCTTCCGCTTCGAAGTGGAAGGCAATTACCGCCAGGCCAACATTTCGCGCGGCCAGGGCCCGGGAGCACCGAGCTTCAGCGGCAGCCTGCACACTTATGGTGTGATGGCCAACGCATTGTTCGACATGGATATCGGCGTGCCCTGGCTGTATCCGTATCTCGGCGGCGGCCTCGGCTATGCCTGGACCGGCCTGCATAACTTCAGGGCGACGCCATCCGTCCCGCCGCTCGGCGTGGTCACCTCGAATGACACCCAAGGGTCCTTCGCCTACCAGATCATCACCGGCCTGGCATTCCCGATGCCGAACCTGCCGGGCCTGTCGCTCACCGCCGAATACCGGTTCGTCGGCACGTCCGGCAACCACTCGTACTCTGCGACGATTACACCGCCCGGTGGTGGGTTCCCGATGAAGCTGGGACCGCAGTACAGCAACAACTTCCTGTTCGGCGTGCGCTATGCGTTCAACGTTGCGCCACCGCCACCGCCGCCCGTTGCTGCCGCGGTCCCCGCCCAGGCGCCGGCCCGCTCCTATCTGGTGTTCTTCGACTGGGATAAATCGACGCTCACCGACCGCGCGCGCCAGATCATCAAGGAAGCTGCCGACAACTCGACCAAGGTGCAGTACACCCGGATTGAAGTGAACGGCTACACCGATACCTCCGGCACGCATCAATACAACCAGGGCCTGTCCGTGCGACGCGCCCAGGCAGTGCAGGCCGAACTGGTCAAGGACGGCGTGCCGAAGAACGCCATCACCATCCAGGGCTTCGGCGACACGCATTTGCTGGTGCCGACCGGGCCGGGCGTTCGCGAGCCGCAGAACCGCCGGGTGGAAATCGTCATCCGCTGACGGAGGCCACTTGCGAGTGGCCGCCAGCGATGCTCCACCATGACGTCCATGCAGTGGATATTGAGCCGGACGAAACGCGGATCTAGGTCGCCGGCGGCTGCCCTGGCCGGGGCAGGCGCCGCGCTCCTGCTGTTGCTGATGGCCGGTTGCAGCCAGCCAAAGCCGGACGAGGCCCCGCACGAAGCGGCGGGGCCGGTCGCGCCGCCGCCGTCGCGGCCTGCGCCTCGCCAGGTCCGCGCCACCTGGTCGTTCGACAGTCGCAGCGAAGAGTGCATCGCCACTGCCGCCGGCAGCGGCATGTCGCTGCGGGTCACGGTTCGGCGCAATGCGCCGATCGCCATCAGCCTGTCATTGCCGGCGAACATGGCCCTTCCGGCCACCGGCCGGGCGCCGATCCCGCTGCGGTTCGCCGGTCCGGCCGGCCGCTGGCAGGTCGCCGCACAGCAAACCGCCAGTCATCAGCTCGCCGTAACCATGGGATCAGGTGATACTGCACTCAGTCATGTGCTTGTTCTGCTTAGCGGTGGTGTATTGGATATTGGGACAACGGAACAGATTATTGCCTCTGTTACCATTCCCGCATCGGATCTTCAGGGACAACTTTGGTTTGATTGTGCGCGTTCCAGAATGATTTGACCTAAAGCATCCGCGCCGATCGCGCTGCGAGACGGTGAAACCAAGTCGTAGGCTTCCGCGACTATGCTGCCGTCATCCCGGACGGAGGTCGCGGTGAAGCGCGTCATCAACCTGCTCGTGGCTCCGCTGCGGCTGATTTCGCGCTCGGTCGCGCTGCTGGCCGCGGCGTTGCTGCTGATCGGCGCCTGGGGACTGACTGCATTCCTGCAAACCGCCCAGGTGGCGCGCGACGCCCTCGGCAGCCTGACCGTCTCGGCCAGTGCCGTGGCCGCCTCCATCGATGTGCCGCTGGAGCATTTCTCCGACCTGACGGATGGATTTCGCGCCGCCGACTTCCAGGGCACCGACCGGGTTGCGCTGACCTCGCGCCTGCTGCGGCTGCAGACCGCTCTGCCGCCGGTCGGCGCCACGTTCGCGGTGAGTGCGTCCGGCCAGTTGCTGGCTGCGTCCTCGCCATTTTCCGCCGGCGACACTGCGGTGGGCGATACCGAGTGGTTCCGCCATGCCACCGCCGACAACGCCATGCCACTGGCGCTGCAGCACGCCGATTCGTGGCTGCGCCCCGGGCCATCGGCGGTACTGACCAGGGTCGTCAGGGATACCTCGGGCAAGGCGGCCGGATTGGTCGGTGCCATGTTGCGCGCCGAGGATCTCACGCGCCTGGTGGGGCGCACCTGGCTCGGGCCGGGCGTGTCCATCGAGTTTCACGGCCTGGGCGGTTCACTGATCCTCGCCGGCCAGGACGCACCGCCGGTCCGGCCGACACAACAGGCCAGTCAGGACGAGTGGCAGGCCGGGACGCAACTGATGACCGCGGTCAACCGGCTGCTGGGCATACCCGCCCAGTTGTCGGTTTCGGCGCCGCTGCGGACCGTCGATGTCACCGTGACGGCCAGCATGGATACCGATCTCGCGCTCAAGAGCCATTGGCTGGGGACACGTGCCATCGGCATCCTGGGCGCCTACCTGCTCGCAGTGTGGGTCACCTGCCTGGCGCTGGCCGTGTCCGCCCGGTCGACCAACGGCGAGCGCGCCAGCCCGACCGTGCCGAAAGGCTTCGGCGCGGATTGGCAGATCGATCTGGACAAGCGGGGTTGCGTCACCGCCGCACACGGCTATGCGCCGGATCGGCTGCGCGAGGGCGTCGGGCAGCCAATGCTTACCGTACTGGGCCTGGCCGCATCGGACGAAGCGGCACGCGGCATCGCTGAGGCACTGGAAGCGCGATCCCGCCACGACGGGACGCATGTGCCGATCGCCACCGAGGACGGCCAGGAACGCATCCATCGCATCAGCATCGAGCCGTTGGCGGATGGCCGCTTCACCTGCCTCGGACGTGACGTGACCAACGAAATCCGTCTGGCGGCCAGGCTGGATGTCGCTGCCACCGCCAGCCAGTCGGCGCAGGACGCGGCAGCCATGGTCGCGAATGATCGCGACCGGGTGCTCGCCGCGGTCGGACATGACGTACGCACGCCGATGAATTCCATCATGGGCATCTGCTCGCTGCTGCTCGACAGCGAGCTTGAGCACGAGCAGCGGATCTGGCTCGAGCGCATCCGGGCCAGCTGCGAAGCCCTGCTCGCCATGCTGAACGGCCTGCTGGAGATCGCCAGCGGCGAGGTCGGCGGCGCCGGCTTGCAGGTGGACGAAGTGGACGTCATCGGGCTCGTGCAGGAAGTGACCGAAACGCTGGTGCCGCAGGCGCGCGACAAGGGCCTCGACCTGAAGACCCGCTACGACGACTTGCTGCGCGGCCAGTGGACGGTCGATCCCACGCGGCTGCGGCAGGTGCTGTTCAACCTTGTCGGCAACGCCATCAAGTTCACCACCAGCGGCCACGTGGAAATCCGTGCCTCCGCGGCCGACGATGGCGCCGGCGCGACGTCGATCAAGCTGGCGGTGTCGGACACCGGACCCGGCATCGCACCGGAGGACCGCACCAGCATATTCGAGCGTTTCCATCGTGGCCGCGGCCACGAGAACGCCGGCCACGAGGGCCTTGGCCTGGGCCTGGCGCTGTGCCAGGAAAATGCCGCTCTGATGGGTGGTTCGCTGACGGTGGAGAGCGCCCTCGGGGTTGGCAGCGAGTTCACCTTCGAGTTCCCGGCCGACCGCGTTGCGCACAATATCCGTAACCACCGCCTGGCCGGGCGGACTGCGCTTCTGGTGGGCGACGAAGATGCCAGGGCACGCACCATCGCCAGCCAGCTCGGCGATACCGGCGTCATGGTAGAGACGGCGCCGGACGGTTATCTCGGCATGGCACTGGCCGAACGCATCGAGGCGCAGCGCGGCGCGCTCGACCTGGTCATCGTGCAGGGCAAGTTGACCGGCATGTCCGCGGAAGTCTTCGTCCTCCGCCTCCGCGATACCGGCTTCGGTCGCCTGGCCGTGGTCGTCTGGCTCGGCGAGGGCGGTGAGAAGGCGCAGGTCGATGCGATCGTGCCGCTGCCGGCGGACCCCTACCAGGTTGCTTCGCTGGCACAGCAACTGCTGACCCAGCGTTCGCCGTTCGAAGTGCTGGAGCCGATGGCATCGGCGGCTCGCGGCGGTCGCATTCTTGTCGTGGAAGACGACAAGGTGAACCAGTCGCTGCTGGTTGCCGCCCTTGGGCGCCGCGGCTTCTCCGCCTTCGTCGCCAACGACGGCGACGAGGCCGTGCGGCTGGCCGGCCGCGACAGTTTCGATGCGATCCTGATGGACATCCAGATGCCGGAGCGCGACGGCTTCGAGGCGACGCGCCGGATCCGCAGCCAGCCAGGACGGGTCGCGACGATACCGATTATCGCCCTGACCGGCCTCAAGGGGCCGATCATGCGCAAGCGGTGTGCCGAGGCTGGCTTCACCGCGGTGCTGGAGAAGCCGATCAACCTCGATCGGCTGGGTGCGACATTGCGGCGCTATATCCAGGGCGATGCCGGATCGGTGCAGTTGCCGCGCGACTCTGCCGGCACTGCAGCGGCCGATAGCCTGCCATCCGGCGACCCGCAGGATTATGCCGCCGATGTCTCGCAGGTCTTCCTCGAGGAGATGGTGGCGGTGGTCGGCATGGAGCGCGCGCGCGCCTGCGTCGCCGAGTTCGTCGCCGATGCATCGGCGCGCTGCATGCGCCTGAGCGAACTGGTGCCCGGCTGGGAGGCCAGCACCATCGTGCGCAACTGCGAGGAGATCAGCGGACTGGCGGAAACCTGCGGGGCGATCGGTCTCGGCGAGGCGCTGGAGGAGATCGCGGATGCGGTGACGCGCAACGACCGTTCGCGGGCGGAAGCGCTGGTCGATCGTCTGGAGAAGGTGGCCGGACGACTGGGGCCGGCGATGGCGGCGTGCCTCGACGATATCGCCGGCCGCTGGAGCGGCCGTGGGATCAGGGCGGCGTAACTGATGTCGGCTGCCGTGTAGGGCGGAAAAAGCACAGCGCATTTGCGCCCTGCGTCAATCACACGGACTGCGGCTGTCGCACACGCAGGCTGCTGAGCACCATCGCAATGCCGGCGAACGATGCCGCCATGCCGATGGAAAGCTTGGTGCCGAGTGCGATGGCATCGGCGCCGCCATGCGTCAGGCCGAATACCAGTGCGACCAGCGCGCTGCCGGTGGTCTGGCCCAGCAGGCGCGAGGTGGACAGCATCCCGCTGCCCGCACCGGCGCGGTCGCGCGGCGCGCTGGCGATCATCAGGCGGTTGTTCGGCGATTGGAAGAACCCAAAGCCGATACCGCATACGGCGAGCCGCCAGGCGACGTCGAGCCGAGTCGGTGGCTCCGGCATGAACAGTACCAGCAGCAGACCCAGCGTCATCACCGCGAGGCCGAAGCCGCCGAGCAGTCCGGCGGAGTGGCGATCCGCCAGGCGGCCGGCGATCGGTGCCATGATCACCAGCGCAGCCGGCCACGGCGTGATCAGCACGCCGATTTCGATCGGCGACAATCTGCTGACGTACTGGAAGTAGAATGGCAACGCGATGAACGCGATCAGTTGCGCGGCGTGTGCGCAGATCGCGGTGGCCACCGACAGTGCGAACACCGGCCGGCGGAACAAATCCACCGGCAGCATCGGCGCGGCCAGCGTGTACTGGCGATGCACGAAGAACCAGCCGACGATGATGCTGACGGTGAATTCGATCAGCACGGTGGCGGGTCCCTGGCCGCGCCCGATGCCGTCCAGCGCGGTGATGAACAGGCCGAACGTCACCGCGTTCAGCACCGCGCTGAGCGGATCGAACGAATGGCCGGCGAGCGGCGTCTTCGGCAGAAAGCGGTGCGCCAGCCACAGGGCCAGCACGCCGGCCGGCACCTGCAGGGCGAACAGCCAGGGCCAGGACAGCACCGACATGATGGCCGCCGCCACCGACGGACCGGCGGCAGACGAACCGGCGACCACCAGCGCGTTGAAGCCGATGCCGCGGCCGAGTGCAGCACGCGGATAGATGAAGCGCACCAGCGCGCCGTTGACGCTCATGATGCCGGCGCCACCGAAGCCTTGCAGCACGCGGCCGATCACCAGCACCGGCAGCGATGGTGCGAGGGCGCAGATCAACGACGCGGCGGTGTAGACAGCGAGGCCCCAGATATAGACGCGGCGGTGGCCGTAGATGTCGCCGATCGAGGCGAACGGCAGCAGCGTCACCGTCACCGCGAGCTGGTAGGCGTTCACCACCCAGATCGATGCGGCGGGTGTCGAGTCCAAGTCGTGTGCGATGGTGGGCAGCGCGATGTTGGCGATCGAGGTGACCAGCACCGACATGGCAACCGCGATGGCGACGGCCGCCATGGCGCGCCATCGGTCACCCGGCGGCAGCCCGTCGGCGACCTCTGTCTCGTTCACCTGTGTTCCATTCATCGTGTTCCGTGTGTGCTTGACCCCATGCCGCTTCGTCAACAAGCTGGCGCGATGGAATATCCGCAGTTCGAAGGCGTGATCCTGCCTGAGTGGATCGATGCGAATGGCCACATGAACCTGGCGTACTACGTCGTGTTGTTCGATCAGGCGACGGATCTGCTGTACGAAACACTGGGCGTCGGCAACGCGTACCGTGACGCAACGGGGAACTCGACGTTCGCGGCGGAGACGCACACGCTGTACGAGCGCGAAGTGCAACTGGGCGAGCGCGTGCGCGTGGTGCCGCATCTGCTTGCGGCGGACAGCAAGCGAATGCACTCTTTCCTCGAGATGTTTCATGCCGAGGGCGGGTATCGTGTCGCCGCACAGGAGATTCTTGCGTTGCACATCGACCTGTCGGTGCGGCGCGTGGCGCCGTTTCCGGCGGAGCTGTCGGCCAGGCTTCAGGCTGCGGTGCGCGACCGTGCGGGCAAGCCGGTGCCACACGGTGTGGGGCGACGGATTGCGATGCCTGGATAGGCCCCCACCCCAACCCTCCCCCGCTGCGCGGGAGAGGGTGTGGAGGTTCGGAGCACGGTGCACCGCTCCCTCTCTCGCGACTTGGTCGGGGAGGGGGCTCAGCCCCCGAGGAACTTCTCCGTCCAGCTTTTGTAATCGCCGTCGCGCGTCACCCGCCGCATGGTCTCGGCCGATGCAACACCCTGGAGATCCGCCGGCTGGGTGCCTTCGCGCAACGCCTTCAGCGTATTGTAGACCGCCTGCACCGCAGCCGAGAACGGCTGATGCCCTTGCAGCGCGATCCGCACGCGGCGGCTGGACAGATAGTCGTTGTCCTGCAATTCGCGGCCGCCGCCGCCCATCATCAGCGGAACCTTCACCGCATCGGCGATCGCATCGAGCTGCTCGCGCGTCATGCCCCCGGCGAAGAACAGCGCATCGACGCCGGCATCGGCGTACGCCTTGGCGCGACGCACCACGTCCTCGGTGCCGGTCATCGATGCCGCACTGGTGCGGCCGACGATGACGAACGACGGATCCTCGCGCGCGGCCAGTGCGGCGCGCATCTTGCCGACGCCTTCCTCCAGCGAGATCAGGCTTGGCTTCTTCTCGCCGAAGGTCTTCGGCAGCAGCGTGTCCTCGATGCACATCGCGGCGACGCCGGCGGTTTCCAGTTCCTGCACCGTGCGCATCACGTTCAGCGCATTGCCGTAGCCGTGATCGGCATCGACCAGCAGCGGCAGCTTGCCGGCGCGATTGATGCGATATGCCTGCTCGGCGAACTCGCTCAGCGTCAACACGATCAGGTCGGGCGCACCGAGCACGGTGAACGATGCGATCGAACCGGCGAACATGCCGACCTCGAACCCGAGTTCCTCGGCGATCCGCGCCGAGATCGGATCGAACACCGACCCTGGATGCACGCAGCGGTCCCCTGCGAGGACTGCACGAAAGCGTTCACGCCGATTGGTCCAATGCATATGCGTTTTCCCCTAACTCAATTGCATGCCGAGCTGTTGATACATCGACAGAAAGTCGAAATTGTTCCATCCCTCGGCGATCTTGCCATCCTTCACGCGCGCTATGCACATGCCGGTGAAGTGTGCGGTCTTGCCGGTCGGCGCCGCCATTACGCCAGGACCGGTGTGGCTCGCGGTGACCACACAGCGCACCGCAACCTTGTCGCCATCCACGAGGGCGTCCTCGATGGTGATGCGGATATCCGGGAATGCGGTGCGGAACTGATGGAAGAATGGCTTGAACGCTGCGGCGCCCTGGATTTCCTTGCCGTCAGGTCCGACGATGCCATGTACGATCGCGTCATCTGCCATCAACTCGTCGATCGACGCTTCATTCCCTTGGTTCCACACTTCCTCAAACCAGCGGTGCAGCACTGTATCGGCCATCGTCTTTCCCCTATCACGCCGCCGCCACAAAGCCGTCGCGCCGTGGGTCGCAGCCGCCGGTCATCACGTCGGTGGCGGGATCGATCGCGATGCCATGCATGCCGCCGACCGCGGTGGTCCACGCAGCCGCAGCCTCCGCCACGTGGCCGCGCGCGCAAAGCGCTTCGATGGTCGCGGCGGGAATGCGCGATTCCACCTGCACGCGGCGGCCATCCCACAGCCGTGCGCGCGGGGCGTCGATCGCGTCCTGCATGCCCAGGCCGAAATCGACGTGCTGGATCAAGGCCTGCGGCTGGGTCTGGCAGATGCCGTAGCTGCCAGGCGTACCGAGAGCGAGTACAGGTCGTCCGTCGCGGGTCGCGATGCTGGGCGCCATCGGCAGGGCCAGCGCGCCACCCGGCCGCAAGGCATTCGGGCCGCGCAGATCGACCTCGCCCCAATACAGGAAGTTGTTGAGGCACACGCCGTGTCCCGGCACCACCACGCCGCAGCCGAACTTCGCACCGAGGCTCTGGGTGATGCACACGACGTTGCCGTCCGCATCGGCAATGGAAAACGATGTGGTGTGCTGCTGAATCGCCTCGGCCGGATCCGCGATGAACTGTTCGGTGGGGCCTTCGATCGGCTTGCCGTCCCGCACCCGCGCGCAATGCGTCGCCACGCCGCCATCCGACATCAGCGCCGCGAGGCGCTCCGGTGGGGGGTTGTTGTGCGTGATGCGCGTGCCCGCGGCGAGACGGATCGCCCGCAGTACCGTGTCCAGATGATCGACGCCGTTGCGCTCCATGGCGGACAGCTGGAAATCATCCAGGATGCGCAAGGTCAGCAGGTACTGGAAACCCTCGCAGGGCGGCGGCAGTGTGTGCACGGACAGGCCGCGATAGGCTGCCACCAGCGGATCGAGCCAGACCGGCGCCACGGATTCCAGGTCGGCCTGGGTCAGGCAGCCGCCGAGCGAGCGCACATGCGCCACGACCGCCTGGCCGAGCGGGCCGCCGTACAGATAGCGGGGGCCTTCGGCGGCGATCGCCTCGAAGGTTCGCGCCAGTTCGGGTTGCCGCAGTACGCCGCCCAGCGTCACGCTGCCGGCGGCATAGCTGCGCGCCCAGTCGTCGTAGAACGCGTGGCGGCCCCTGAATTCCGCTGCTGTATCGACGATTGCCGATACGTTGTATTCGACCAGCGGGAAGCCCTCGCGGGCCAGGGCGATGGCCGGCGCGAACACCTCTGCCAGCGACCGCCTGCCGTAGCTGCGTACCAGCTCGCACCAGCCCGCGAGGTTGCCGGGCGTGCCGGTGGCGATCGGGCCGCGCGACAGTTCCTCGCGGCTGCTGAAGCGCCCCGCGGGGAATTCCGACGGCACCCGGGTGATGAAGTCCAGCGTGCGCACACGCTTCTCGGCGGCGATGTAGCAGGTCGCCATGCCCATGCCGGCGAGGCCCGACATGTACGGCTCGACCACATTCAACGCCGCAGCGGTTGCCGCGGCTGCGTCGAACGCATTGCCGCCGGCGCGCAGGATCGCTGCACCCGCCTGCGCCGCCTGCGGATGCCCGGCGGCAACAATGCCGCGCAATGAAGATACGCTGGGCCGCTTGCCGTCCACGCTCGTTACCTCCCTGGTCTCAGCCTGCCAGCATGCCGGCGACAGCGCCACTCATACAGGTGGCGAGTGTGCCGGACAGAATCGAGCGCAGGCCAAGGGCGACGACTTCGTGCCGCCGCTCGGGGATCATGGCGCCCAACCCGCCGATCATGATTCCCAGGCTGCCGAAATTCGCGAAGCCGCACAATGCGTAGGTGACGATAAGCCGTGAGCGCGGGGTAAAGGTATCCGGCGGCAAGCCGGAAAGATTGAGATACGCGACGAATTCGTTGACCACCGTCTTGGTGCCCATCAGCGCCGACGCTGCGCCGGCCTGGTCCCACGGCAGGCCGATCAGCCACATCACCGGACGGAACGGCCAGGCGAATATGCGCTGCAGCGTGATGGCGGCATCGCCCCAATGCGGCAGTTCGCCGAGTGCGGCATTGACCAGCGCAACCAACGCCACCGCCACCAGCAACGTCGCAACGATGCCGACCAGCACGGGAATGCCATCGATGGTGCCTTTCACGAGGGCATCCATCGCGCTCACCGGCGGGTCCTGCACGACCAGCCGTTCCTCGGCTGCCTCCGCCGGCCCGAACGGCACCATCAGCGCGGCGACCGCCAGCCCTGCCGGCGTGCTGATCACTGACGCGATCAGGATGTTGCCGAGCGCGTTCGGGATCAGCGCCGACAGGAACGAGGCGTAGATCACCATGACGGTGCCGGCGACGCCCGCCATGCCGCAGGTCATCAGCGCGAACAATTCTCCCCGTTGCATGCGCGCGAGATACGGGCGCACCAGCAACGGCGCCTCGATCATGCCGACGAACACGTGCACCGCGGCGCCGAGCGCCAGGGCGCCGCCGATCCCCATCGCACGGCGCAACAGCCAGGCAAATGCGGCGGTGATCCGCTGCAGCACGCCCCAGTAGAACAGCAGCGATGCCAGCGCGCTGATCGTCAGCACCAGCGGCAGCGCCTGGAAGGCGAGAATGAAGCTGGCGCCTGGATGCGTTTCGGCGAATGGCAGCGGTGGGCCGCCGAGATAGCCGAACACGAAACTGGTGCCGCTCTGCGTCGCGTTCTGCAACGCAGTGGCGCCGTCGTTCAGCAGGAAGATCGCCGCATTGGCCGGCGGAAAGCCGAGCAGCAACACGGCGAGCGCCAGTTGCAGCAGCACGCCGGCGGCGACAGTGCGCCAGGGAATGCGGCGGCGGTCCTCGCTCAGCGCCCAGGCGATGGCAAGCAGCGCGGCCAATCCGAGCAGGCCGCGCATGGCGGATCAGGTGCGCTGGTTGAACGGGTAGTAGGCGGGGAATTCACCGACCGCGGTCATGTCCACTTCCACCAGGCTTGGCCCGGTATGCGCAATCGATTGTGCCACCGTTGCGCCGAATGCATCCGCGGTTGTCACCTTCCAGAACGGCATGTTGGCAAGCGCGGCTAGCTGAGCGAGGTCGGGACCTTGCAGATCGGCGAAGAAGCGGCGGCCCTGTGCGGTGGTGTCCTGGATCCGCTTGATCACGCCGTAACCGCGATCGTTCATCACGATGATGGTCATGTCGAGCTTCTCCTGCACCGCGGTCCACAGCTCGCCGACGTTGAGGAAGAAGCCGCCGTCGCCGGTCATCACCACGGTTTTCCGGCCGTTCGCCGCCGCCGCCGCGCCGAGCCCGAGCGACAGTCCCTGGCCGATGCCGGCGCCGACCGGAAATATGCTTTGGTGCGGGCTGTACACCGGGAAGATGCGATTGCCCCAGGTGGTATTGCTTTGCGTCACGTCGCGCACCCAGATGGCATCCTTCGGCATGACGGGACGCAACTGCTCGGGGAACGTACTGTAGACGCCGAGTGTGGCGAGGAACTCGGCGCGCGCGGTCGCCTTCAGCGCGGCGAAGTCGCTGCGGTACGACGGGTCGAGCTTCAGGCGACCCTCGATGCGCGGCAACAGCGCTTCCAGCGTCGCCTGTGCATCGCCGCAGACGAAATAGCTGTTGGCGTAGGTGCGACCGTTGGCGAGCGGATCGGTGTCGATCTGGATGATGTTCGGCGGCAGCTTGATGACGAAGTCGCCGGTCTCCTGGCCGCGCAGCCGCGTCCCGACCGCGAGCATCAGATCGACGGTCTGGTAGAACTGCTGGATCTTCGGCATGCCATTGCCGTGCAGGCCGCCGAGATTCATCGGATGCTCTTCGGAGACGGTGCCCTTGCCGTTGATGCTGTTCAGCATGGTGAAGCCAAGATCGAGCAGCTTGTGCACGACGGCACCAGCGCGACGCGCACCGGACCCCAGCCACAGCATCGGCCGCCTCGCCGCCACGATGCGCGCAGCGAGTTCGTCGAGTTCGGCGTCGGCGGGCGTACGCGGCGGCGGCAGCGGCAGCACGAAATTGTCGAAGATCGCCGGGCGTTCGACCGGCGTGCGTTGCAGGTCGATCGGCACCTCCACGCTGACCGGGCCGGTCGGCGCGGTCAGTGCATCCACCGCGGCGCGGGTCAGCACGCCGATCGCCTGCTGTGCGGAGCGCACGCGATAGGCGCTCTTGGACACCGAGCGCAGCATGCCGAGTTGGTCGGGGGCGTCGTGCACCGTGCCCATCTCGCGATCGACGAATTTTGTCGAGGTCTGGCCGGTGATGTGCAGCACGGGCGTGCCGGAAAAGCGCGCCTCGATCAGCCCGCCGATGGCGTTCGCCGCACCGGGTCCGGTGGACGAGAAGATCACGCCCAGGCCGCCGGAGACGCGGGCATAGCCGTCGGCCATGTGCGCGCCGCCGAGTTCGCCGCGCGCCATGACGAAGCGGATGGTGTTGCGCCGGCCGATCGCGTCCAGCATCGGGATGTTGTGCACCGAGGCGATGCCGAACGCGGTGGTGACGCCGCATTGCGTCAGGAACTCGGCCACCAGATCACCGACGGTGTAGTCGCTCGCCATCGCAAACTCCTGTTCGTTGCGGCGAAGCTGGAACAGGTGGTTTGGTCCGTCAACCAGTGCGCCGTTTGGTCCAGTGGCTGCGGTTGCTCCACGCTTGCTCGCTTGCCATGGTGGAAGCCACGCGAGATGGAGGGCATGGCAATGGCGAGCAGTCAGGCTGACAAGGCCACCAGGTTCCGCGCCCTGCACGCGGCGCCAGGTGCATTCGTGATTGCCAATGCCTGGGATGCCGGATCCGCGCGCATCCTGGCGGGTGTCGGCTATGTCGCGCTGGCAACGTCGAGCGGCGCGGCAGCGGGCGTGCTGGGCCGGCGCGACGGCCTGATCACGCGCGATGAATCGCTGGCGCATGCGCGTGCGGTGGTGGAGGCGACCGACCTGCCGGTCTCCGCCGATCTGGAGAAGGGTTTCGGCGATACGCCGGACGCCGCGGCGGCGACCATCCGGCTGGCGGGTGGTATCGGGCTGGTCGGCGGTTCGATCGAGGACGCGACCGGCAATCCGCAGAAGCCGCTGTTCGATGCGGGACTGGCACGCGAGCGCATCGTCGCCGCGGTGGAGGCGGCGCGTGGCATGGCGATCCCGTTCATGCTGACAGCGCGGGCGGAGAATTTCATCCGCGGCAATCCCGATCTGGATGACACGATCAAGCGCCTGCAGGCGTTTGAGGCGGCCGGTGCGGATGTGCTGATGGCGCCCGGCCTGCCCGACCTCGCCGCGGTGCGTACGGTGTGTTCCGCGCTGTCGAAGCCGTTCAACTTCATGGCCGGGATCAAGGGGAAATCGTTCTCGGTGCCGGAACTCGCGGAAGCGGGGGTGAAGCGCATCAGCCTCGCGACCTCGCTGTACCGCGCCGCAATGACCGGGCTGCTGGCTGCGGCGCGTGAGGTGAAGGAACAGGGGACGCTGGGCTACGTCGATACGACGATGGCCACGCCGGAGCTGAATGGCTTCATGGGCTGACCCTGTCATCGCACCGCACTGTCATTGCGAGGAGGCGAAGTCGACGCGGCAATCCCCTCCCAGTGCCGCACTGGTTGGGGCTTGCCGCGTCGCTGCGCTTCTCGCATGACAGGGGGATGCGGGTGTGGTCACGCGCGTTCGTGTGACAATCGTTCCATCTCCCTGCGGTAACGATACGCGGCATCCGTCTCGTCGATCTGCACATCGCGCCACGTGATGCACTGTCCCAGCGGCACATCGCGCAGCAGCTTCACCCGATTGGCCAATCCGATCGGCAGCCCGCCGATCGCCAGACTGGTGCGGGCCGGCAGCAGCTTGCCCCACACGCAGCCACCGCCCTCGCCGTCCAGCATGTCCCCGGCGCGCAGGTCGCGCTTCGCCGTGCTCACCACATCGCCGCGAAAGCCAGTCGGCGCGCCCGTCGCCTCGCCGCGCAACGCCGCGGACAGGATGGAAATATTCAGCTCCAGCCCGATCAGGTGGAATGGCCGGTACAGCGCGGAATACCGCCCGGATGCATCGGTCACCACGCCATATTCCTGGAAGCAGCGCGCGGTGTAGTCGTTGGGCGCCTCGAACAGCACATATACGCCCCAGCGCAGATCGTTCGCCACCGGCGATCCGTCGCGATGCAGGCTGGAGACAACCTCCACCTCGCCCGCCGGCCGCAGCTTCTCCGCCATCTCATGCGTGCCACACGGCGGAAATCCCAGTCCATCGGGCGGCGGCGCCAGGCCGGTCGCATTGGCTACCGCCGCCATCTCGATGCCCGACTTCGTGCCATCCAGGAACGAGTTGAACATCTGCGGGTTCATCCCGCCGATCCGCGCCTGTTCCTCGGTCAGCCCGTAATAGCCCCACACCGTCGCCGGCGTGGACGCGTGATACTCCGGCAGGTACTTGGTGCCCTTTCCGGCGGCGATCACCCGGAAGCCGCAGGCGTGCGCCCAGTCCACCAGCTCGCAGATCAGCGCCGGCTGGTCGCCATAGGCCAGCGAATACACCACGCCCGCGCGCTCCGCCTCGCGTGCCAGCGCAAATCCTGCCAGCACGTCTGCCTCCACGTTGACCATCACGACATGCTTGCGCTCGGCGATCGCGCGGCGGGCGTGCGCGATGCCAGCCGGGGCGTGTCCGGTGGCCTCCACCACCAGTTCGATCTCCCGCCCCGCCAGCATCGCCATCGCATCGTCGGTGAACCGCGTCGCGGCGATGCGTTCCTCGGTCCAGCCGACACGCCGGCACGCCTCGCGCGCGCGGTCCGGCGCTAGGTCGGCAATGGCGAACACCTCGATGCCTGGCGTGGAGGGCACCTGCGACAGGAACATGGAGCCGAATTTACCCGCGCCGATCAGCCCGACGCGCACCGGCCGGCCGTTCTCCAGGCGCTTGCCCAACAGCCGGTGCAAATTCATCCGCGCCTCCCTTTTCCCGCGTGCGATTTCGTGGCCCATTGCTACGCCAGGACAGGGAGAATTGCGATGGCGGGACCCGCCGAGGTGGAGTGGCGCAAGCTGCGCGCCGATCAGTTGCGTGAGAAGGCGCGGCAGGACGCGATTGTAATATTGCCAGTTGCCTCGCTTGAGCAGCACGGGCCACACCTGCCGGTTGAAGTGGACAGCATGCCGGGCGAAACGGTTGCCGCGCGCGCGGCGCGCGAGATCGTTGCGCGAGGCCAGCAGGCGGTGGTGCTGCCAGTGCTCTGGACCGGGCTGTCCGAACATCACATGAGTTTCGGCGGCACGGTGACGCTGGATTTTCCCGCATTCTCGATGGTGGTGGAGGGTGTGTGCCGGTCGGTGCTGCGCGACGGCTTCAAGCGCATTGTGCTGCTCAACGCGCATGGCGGGAATGAGAACGCGCTGCGCACGATCACCGATGAGCTGACGCCGAAATACGGCGTGCCGATCGTGCAGTTCACCTATTGGTACGCTGCCGCGGAGGAGATCGCAGGAATCCTCGAGACACAAAGCGCGCTGCTGCATGCCTGCGAGGCGGAGACCTCGATGATGCTGGCGGTGCGGCCGGACCTGGTGGCGATGGACCGCGTCGGCATGGCGAAGGCGAACAGCACGCCGGACGTCGCGGACGTGATCGGCGGCGGCGTGTATCGCTGGCGGACCATCGGCGCGCGCTCTTCGTCCGGCGTGATCGGCAACCCCGAGGCAGCGACCGCCGAGAAGGGCGAACGGCTGTTCACGGTGATCGCATCGGCGCTGGCAAAGAAGCTGTGCAACGCGGAACTGTGGGAGCTGCCGTGGCAGGCCGAACAGTCATCGCTCGCCAGGACAAGAAAAGTGCAGGAGCATTGATGACATCCGGCAAGTGGCAATTCTGGATCGACCGCGGCGGCACCTTCACCGATATCGTCGCGCGCGATCCGGACGGCCAGCTATCCACCCATAAGCTGCTGAGCGAAAACCCCAGCCGCTATCGCGACGCGGCGATCGCCGGCATCAAGACGGTACTCGGCGTCCCGCTCGACGCACCCATTCCGCACGGCGTGGTGGAAGCGGTGAAAATGGGCACCACTGTCGCCACCAACGCGCTGCTGGAGCGCAAGGGCGACCGCACGCTGCTGGTGGTGAACCGCGGCTTCGCCGATGCACTGCGCATCGGCAACCAGGCGCGCCCTCGGCTGTTCGACCTCGCCATCACCCTGCCGTCGATGCTGTACGAAGACGTGGTGGAAATCGCCGGACGCGTCGGCGTCGACGGCGAGGAAATCGAATCACTGGATGAACACGCCGCGCGCGCCGCGTTTGCCGCCGCGCGCGCCAAGGGCATCGCTGCCTGCGCCATCGTGCTGATCCACGCGTGGAAATATCCCGAGCACGAGCGTCGCCTGGCCGAACTCGCGCGCGAGGCGGGGTTCACCCAGGTCTCCGCCAGCCACGCGGTCAGTCCGTTGCTGCGCTTGGTGCCACGCGGCGACACCACGGTGGTGGACGCGTATCTCTCGCCGATTCTTCGGCGGTATGTCGAACACGTCGCGGCGGAACTCGAGGGCGTGCGGCTGTTCTTCATGCAGTCGAACGGCGGCCTGGCGGATGCCGCGGCGTTCCATGGCAAGGACGCCATCCTGTCGGGTCCTGCCGGCGGCATCGTCGGCGCGGCGCGCACTGCGGGCATGGCGGGCCTCGACCGCATCATCGGCTTCGACATGGGCGGCACATCGACCGATGTCGCGCTGTATGCCGGCGGCTTCGAGCGCGCGTTCGAAACCGCGGTGGCCGGCGTGCGGATGCGCGCACCGATGATGGCGATCAACACGGTCGCAGCCGGCGGCGGGTCCATCCTGCATTTCGACGGCACGCGGTTCCGCGTCGGCCCGGATTCTGCCGGCGCCGATCCTGGCCCCGCGTGCTACCGCAACGGCGGTCCGCTGACGGTGACCGATGCCAATGTCTGCGTGGGAAAGATCCAGCCGCGGCATTTCCCGGCGATCTTCGGTCCCAATGGCGACCAGCCGCTCGACGCCGATGTGGTGACGCAGAAATTCGCGGCACTGGCCGAGGAGATTTCTCAGGCGACGGGACAGCGCCGCTCGCCACAGCAGGTGGCAGAAGGGTTCCTGCAGATCGCCATCGCCAACATGGCGAACGCGATCAAGCAGGTGTCGGTGCAGAAGGGCCACGACGCGACGCGCTTCGCGCTGCAATGCTTCGGCGGCGCCGGCGGCCAGCACGCCTGCCTGGTGGCCGATGCGCTGGGCATGGAGACGGTGTTCATCCATCCCTATGCCGGCGTGCTGTCCGCCTACGGCATGGGGCTGGCCGACCAGACGGTGATGCGCGAACAGGCGGTGGAGATCCCGTTCGAATCCCACGCCATGGCGGAATTGTCCGACGTCGCCGATCGGCTGGCGGACGAAGCGAAAGCCGCGCTGGCCAAACAGGGCGCCGACCCGGCGCACATCACCGCGCAGCGCAACCTGCATCTGCGCTACACCGGCACCGAGGCGGCACTGATCGTGCTATTGCGCAGCGAGCAGGAAATCATTGGCGACTTCACCGCGGCGCATCGCGCGCGCTTCGGCTTTGCCACGCCGGATCGGCAATTGGTGGTGGAGGCCGTTGCGGTCGAGGCGATCTCGCCGGGCGAATCGGTGCAGGAGGCCGCGCTCGGCGCGCGCGACAAAGGCGCACCGGAACCCATTGACGGCATCCAGATGTTCACCGGCCATGCGGAACACGCCTCGCCGGTGTTCGACCGGACCGCGCTGCTGGCCGGCGACCGCATCGCCGGACCTGCGCTGATCCGCGAGGCCAACGCCACCACGGTGGTGGAACCGGGGTGGACGGCGGAGATCACCAAACTCGACCACATGCTGCTGCATCGCACCGAGCCGCTCGCGACCCGAGTGCCGGCAGGAAGCGACCGGCCGGACCCGGTGCTGCTGGAACTGTTCAACAACCTGTTCATGAACGTGGCGGAACAGACCGGAGCGGTGCTGCAGAACACGTCCATGAGCGTCAACATCAAGGAGCGGCTGGACTTCTCCTGCGCCATCTTCGATGCGGAAGGATTCCTGGTGGCGAACGCGCCGCACGTGCCGGTGCATCTCGGCGCGATGGGCGAGAGTGTGCGCACCGTGCTCAACAACCGCGGCACCACGCTGAAGCCTGGCGACGTGGTCGCGCTGAACAATCCGTTCAACGGCGGCACGCATCTGCCCGATGTCACCGTCATCACGCCGGTGTTCGACGTGGACGGGGGCAAAATACTGTTCTTCGTTGGTAGCCGCGGCCACCACGCCGATATCGGCGGCATCACGCCAGGCTCCACGCCGCCCATCTCGCGCACGCTGGAAGAGGAAGGCGTTGTGATCGACGATTTCCTTCTCGTCGATGGCGGGCATTTCCGCGAAGCCGAACTGCGCGCGCTGCTGGCGGGGGCGAAGTATCCGGCGCGCAGCCCCGACGTGAATGTCGCCGACATCAAGGCGCAGGTGGCGGCGAACGAGAAGGGCGTGCAGGAGTTGCAGCGGGTCGTGCAACTGCACGGCTGGCCGACGGTCAGCGCCTATATGCGCCACGTCATGGACAACGCGGAAGAATCCGTGCGCCGGGTGATCGATCGCCTCGGCTCCGGCGAGTTCGAATACACCATGGACAGCGGCTTGCCGCTCCGGGTTGCGGTCAGCGTCGATCGCGCCAGTCGCAGCGCGACGGTGGATTTCACCGGCACCGGCAAGCAGAGCGAGGGCAATTTCAATTCGCCGCCCGCGGTGACGCGCGCCGCGGTCCTGTATGTGTTCCGCACTCTGGTGGCCGATGACATTCCGCTGAACGATGGCTGCCTGAAGCCGCTGCGGCTGATCATCCCGCCCGGCACGTTCCTGTCGCCGACGCCCGGCGCTGCCGTCGTCGCCGGCAACACCGAAGTGTCGCAGGCCACCTGCAATGCGCTGTTCGGCGCGCTGAAGCCGATCGCCTGCTCGCAGGCGACGATGAACAATTTCCTGTTTGGCGACGCGCACCGGCAGTACTACGAGACCATCTGTGGCGGCACCGGCGCAGGCCCGGGGTTCCACGGCACATCGGCGATCCACTCGCACATGACCAACACGCGCATGACCGATCCGGAAGTGCTGGAGCTGCGCTACCCGGTGCGGCTGGAGCGCTTCGCAATCCGCCGCG
Organism: Acetobacteraceae bacterium; assembly: GCA_036265005.1. Classification (GTDB taxonomy): domain Bacteria; phylum Pseudomonadota; class Alphaproteobacteria; order Acetobacterales; family Acetobacteraceae; genus JAMXLO01. The sequence goes on from DATAPW010000046.1 coordinate 55,951, forward strand.
ACTCCGGCGGCGGCGGCAAGTGGCACGGCGGCGATGGCGCGATCCGCCGCATCCGTTTCCTCGAGCCGATGACCGCGGTCATTGTCTCTTCGCGCCGCAATGTCGCACCGTTTGGCCTGGAAGGCGGTGACGATGGCGCGGTCGGCCGGCAGTGGGTGGAACGCGTTGGCGGCACGCACGAGGTTCTCACCGGCACCGACAGTGCCGAACTGCAGCCGGGCGATGTGTTCGTGATCGAAACGCCAGGCGGCGGCGGCTACGGGGCAGCCGGCTGACGTGGCACGGCTGCGCATATCGCTGGTGGCACTGGCGGTGTTCGCGGCGCTGGCGCTGCTTGCCGTGTGGCAGGTGCCGCAATGGCTGAACTGGACCCGCTATCGCGCCACCATCGAGGTGTTGGCATCGGCCACACTCGGACAGCCGGTCACCATCCAGGGCCCGATCACGCTGACGCTGCTGCCGCAACCGGTACTGACCGCTGTGCAGGTGAATGTCGGCGGCGCCGAAGCCAGTGACCTGTCGATCCACGTCGATGCGCTGCGGTTGCGCGTTGCGCTCTGGCCGCTGATCGCCGGCCGGGTGGATGCGCGCGAACTGGTGCTGCGGGGACCCGATCTGCGGCTTCCCTGGCCGACGGAACCCAGGTTCCAGGCGCGCCCGCCGAACTGGCTCGCGGTATTCTCCGCGCGCGTCGAGAAGGGCCGGCTGACCGTGGGGCGGCTGGCATTCACCGGCATCGACGCGACGCTGGAGACATTGGAAACCGGTGCGCTGTCGGCCGCCGGAACCGCGCAATTCACCGGCCAGGACTGGCATTTCACTGCGCGGCTGACCGCGGCGGGCGCCGATGGCGCGGCCGGACTGAACGTGACGCTTGACGGCCAGGGCAAGGCCAACGGCCTCGGCGCCAGCTTCACCGGGCAACTGGCGGC
>DATAPW010000047.1:0-51030 GCA_036265005.1 Acetobacteraceae bacterium
ACGAACGCATCCGTATCGCCGGCGCACTGGTGTCGGACGAGGCGCTGGCGAATGCGCTGGAGGAGGTCGAACGGGTCAATGCCGGCGCGCCGATCACCGTGTTCGAAGTGATCACCGCCGTTGCGTTCTATCTGTTCGCGCAGACGCCGGCCGATCTGTGCGTGCTGGAAGTTGGGTTGGGCGGCCGCGGCGATGCGACCAACGTGATCGGCAATCCGGCCGCCTGCGCGATCACCTCCATCTCGATGGATCATCGCGACTTGCTGGGCGATACGCTGGCGGTGATCGCCGCGGAGAAGGCCGGCATCCTGAAGCGCGATGTGCCGGTGGCGATCGGCGCGCAGCCGGCCGAGGTGCTGGAGGTGCTGGCAGAAGCCGCGGCGCACGCGGGTGCGCCGATGCGATTGCGCGATCGCGAATGGCGCATCGAGCAGCGGCCGGCGGGGTTGCGCTACAGCGATGCTGGCGGTGTTCTCGAAGTGCCGCTGCCGTCGCTGCCGGGAGCATTCCAGTTCGACAACGCCGGCATCGCGATTGCCGCTCTGCGCGCGTCGGGCCTGGCGATGGACGGCGCCGGCATTGCCGCCGCGGAATGGCCGGCGCGGTTGCAGAGGCTGCACGGCCCGCTCGCCGCGCTGCTGCCGCCGGGCTGGGAGCTCTGGCTGGACGGCGGCCACAATGCGGGCGCCGGCTGCGTGCTGGCGGAGCATCTGCAATCCTGGGCGGATGGGCCGGTGCATCTCGTGGTTGGGATGAAGCAGACCAAGGACGCCAACGAATTCCTCAAGCCGATGCTGCCGTTCGCCGCGACCGTGTGGGCGGTGTCGGAGCCGGGCCAGCACGACGCGCGTCCGGTCGAGGCCATCGTTGAGGCATCGGGCGGGGTCGCCCGGCCGGGGCCGCACGTGGCCGACGCGCTGCGCGCCGTGTCGCATGAAGCCGGGCCGGGCCGCGTGCTGATCTGCGGCAGCCTGTACCTGGCCGGCGAAGTTCTGAAGCAGGACGGATAAGGCTGGGGATAGTTGATGGGTTTCGCTGCGCTCTACCCATCCTACGCCTGCAAGTTCGGCCGCAACATCGGCATCGTCGGATGGGTACAGCGCAGCGAAACCCATGAACCCCTGGCGTGGCCAGATACGGCGTGCTGAATTGGCCCGCCTTGCGAAGGAGCAAATAAACCGATGGATGGAACGCTCAAGCCGGCGGCCCAGGGCAAGGGCCTGGCGAAATCCCCCGGTGCGCTGGCCGGCCTGAAAGTGGTCGACCTGACGCGCGTACTCGGCGGCCCGTACTGCACGATGGTCCTGTCGGATCATGGCGCCGATGTGATCAAGGTGGAGCCGCCGCAGGGCGACGAGGTGCGCGACTGGGGTCCGCCGTTCCACGAGGACGACGCCAGCTACTTCATCGGCATCAACCGCAACAAGCGCGCCATCGCGCTGGACATCGGCAAGCCCGAAGGCAGGCAGGTGCTGCTCCGCCTGCTGGAAGGCGCCGATATCGTTATCGAGAATTTCAAGCCGGGCTCGATGGAAAAATGGGGCATCGGCTACGACACGCTGGCGCAGCAGTTTCCCCGCCTGATCCATTGCCGGATTTCCGGCTTCGGTCCGGACGGTCCGCTCGGTGGCCTGCCCGGCTACGATGCGATCCTGCAGGCGATGACCGGGCTGATGAGCGTGAATGGCGACGCCAACACCGGGCCGATGCGTCTCGGCACCGCCATCGTGGACATGGGCACCGGCCTGTTCTCCACGATCGGCATCCTGATGGCGCTGCACGAACGCGAGCGCTCTGGCCACGGGCAGTATCTCGACATGACGCTGTACGATTGCGGCATGGCGCTGCTGCATCCGCAAGCGGCGAATTTTTTTCTCAACGGCAAGCGGCCGGCGGGCACCGGCAATCCGCATCCTAATCTGGTGCCGTACGACAAGTTCCCCACCAGGACCTGCGACATCTTCATCGCCAGCGGCAACAACGGGCAGTTCCGCCGCATGGCGGAAATCATCAACCGGCCGGAACTGGCCGACGATCCGCGGTTCGCCGACAACGGCAAGCGCAACGTCAACCGTGCCGCGCTGACCGAGGTGCTGGCCGCCGCCTTCGCCGAGCACGACGGCAACGAGCTGGCGCTGCAGCTGATCCGCGGCGGCGTGCCGGCGGGGCCGGTGCTGCCGGTCGATGAAGCCACTGCGTCGCCACACGCCGCGCATCGCGAGATGGTCACCGAGCTCGACTGGTATCGCGGCATCGGTACGCCGATCAAGCTGTCGCGCACGCCAGGCGGCACGCGTCGGCCGCCACCGAAATTCGCCCAGGACGGCGCCGACGTCATGGCGCAGCACGGCTACTCGCGCGACGAGATCGCGGCGCTGGAACGTGACGGCGTGCTGCACACCAAACGCAAGAAATAGCGGCACGCTTGCCACAAGCAGCGAGGCGAAGCGGCACGATGCCACCCACCGCCCTGCCGGCGCGTGAGATGCTGAAGCTGCCCGGCGAGACGACCATTGCCTGGGCGGTGTTCGACGCGGCCTGGTACTTGGCGACATATCCCGACGCGCGCGCCGAGTTGGGCGACGCCGACGCTGCTACGGTGCTGGCCTTCTACCTCGACCGCGGCCAGGCGCGCGGCCATTCGCCGAACATCTTCTTCGACGAGGCATGGCACCTGCAGCAGTACCCCGGTCCGGCCGCGGCGGTGCGCGAGGGCCACGCGCAGTCCGCTTTCGACACCTATTGTCACATCGGGTTTCGCACTCGTTCGCCGCACTGGCTGTTCAATGAGGCGCTGTATCGCCAGCGCCATCCCGATCTGCGCGACGAGGTGCTGCAGGCCGACAACAACGTCAACGGCTACGACCACTACCTGAAGCATGGCAGCCGGGAAGGCCGCATCGGCCATCTGCTGTTCGATCCCGCGGTGTACCGCGAGCAACTGGACGAGGCGGAAGCGCTTGAGATGGCGGCGTCCGGGCCGTTCCTGCACTACCTGCAACGCATTGCGGCGCGCCGGCCGGAACTCCGCACGACGCTGTATTTCGATCCGGTGGGTTACCTGCAGCAGTACCCCGGGGTCGCCGAGGCGATTGCGCGCGGCGACTGGCAGTGCGCGCTGCAGCACTATCTGTGCAACGACACACCCGCTTTATTCGACCCGATCGCTGAATTCTCCGAGGCCTACTACCTGGCGCGGTACCCCGACATCGCCGCGGCGGTGGAGGCCCGGGAGCGGCGCAACGGCTACGATCATTTCCTCAACAACGGTGTTTTCGAGCTGCGCTCGCCGAATCAGTCGATCGACCTGCAGTACTACGTGACCGCTTATGCTTCCGTGCGGGCCGACCTGGAGAACCGCCGGGCGCGCGATGCGCTGGCGCATTACCTGGCGATCGGCCACTCGCAGGGGCTGCAACCCGCGGCGCCGCCCGAGGAGCAGGTGACCGAGCAGCAGGCAAACGCGCTGTTCCGCCGCAAGGCCGGCAACCTGTTGCCGACCGCCGGCCGCGTTCGCATCGACTTCGCCTGCGCCGGGCCGCCGGTGGTCAGTGTCGTCATGGTGCTGCACGACCAGTTTCCGCAGACCCTCATGATGCTTAATGCGTTGCGCGGCCACTACGCCGGCGACATCGAGCTGATCCTGATCGACACCGGTTCCACCGATGAGACAGCGCAGATCGGCCGCTACGTGCACGGCGCCAGCGTCATGCGCTTCGACAGCGATATCGGCGCGGTGCGCGCCTGCAACGCGGCCCTGCAATGCGCCAACGCGGATGCGGTGCTGTTCCTCGGCAACGAGGTCGAACTGGCGACGGGGGCGCTCGCCGCGGCGCTCGACCGGCTTGCCGGCGATCCGCGGATCGGTGCGGTGGGCGGCAAGGTGACCCGCGGCAATGGCAGACTGCAGGAGGCAGGCCGCATCATCTGGCGCGACGGTATGACACTGGGCTACCTGGAGGGTGCTTCGCCGCAGGCGCCGGAAGCCAATTTCGTTCGCGATGTCGATTGCTGCTCGAGCGCGTTCCTGCTGGCGCGCGCCGAAGTGCTGCGGCAGATCGATGGGTTCGACGACACGCTCGCGTCGGGCGGTTTTGCCGACGCCGATCTGTGTATCCGCATCGTCGAGGCGGGACAGCGCGTGGTCTATGATCCGGCCGTGATGGTCTATCACCATGGAGCCGACCGCGCGGGCGGCAACGCCGCCGCGGATGGCGGGATCGAGCGGGCGCACCAGGCGTTCTTCCGCAAGCACCTCAACCATCTGCGGTTCCGCTATATTGCCGATCGCCGCGTCCAGGTGTTTGCCCGTTCGACCCAGGTGGGCCGGCGCGTACTGTTCATCGACGACACCATTCCGTTGCGGCAGCTGGGCTCGGGCTTCGTGCGCTCGAACGACATCCTCCAGGTGATGGCGACAATCGGCTTTCACATTACGATCTATCCGGTGAATTCATCCCGCTTCGGCCTGGCCAGCATCTACGCCGACATGCCGGATACGGTCGAGGTGATGCACGATCGCGGGTTCGACGGGTTGACGGAGTTCCTCACGGCGCGGCAGGGCTACTACGATGCGATCTGGATCGCGCGCACGCACAACCTGGATCGGATCCAGCCGATCCTGGAACGCACCACCCTGGGGGCCGGCCGCCCACCGCGCATGGTGCTGGATACCGAGGCGATTACCAGCCTGCGCGATGCCGGCCGCGCCGCGCTGCTCGGGGAAGCGCCGTTCGATGTCGATGCCGGCATCATGCGCGAATTCGCCAATGCACATTTCTGCCAGAGCATCATCGCTGTGAATGCCGGCGAGGCGCAGAAGCTGCGCGACCTCGGCTTCTCCGATGTCGCGGTACTCGGCCATATGCGCGAGCCCAGGCCGACGCCGCGCGCGTTCGCGGATCGCGCCGGACTGGTGTTCGTCGGCGCGATGCATCGGCAGGACAGCCCGAATTACGATGGCTTCGATTGGTTCGTTCGCGAGGTGCTGCCGCTGGTCGAGCAGGCGCTGGGCTGGGAGACCAGGCTGACCGTCGCCGGCCATACCGATGCGTCGGTCTCGCTGGAGCCGTTCCGCGAGCATCCGCGCATCACGCTGCGTGGTGCCGTGGCCGATACCGGGAAGCTGTATGATGCGCATCGCATCTTCGTGGCGCCGACGCGCTATGCGGCCGGTATGCCGTACAAGGTCCACGAGGCGGCATCGTTCGGCATTCCCGTGGTGGCGACCGAATTGCTTCGCCGGCAGCTTGGCTGGGAGGACGGGCGCGAGCTGTTGTCGGTCGATGCCGGCGATCCGGCAGCGTTCGCCGGGCAGATCGTGCGGCTGTACCGGGATGGCGCGTTGTGGCAGTCGCTGCGCGACAACGCGCTGGATCGCGTCCGCAGCGAGAATTCCCGCGCCGAGTACGCAGCAGCGATCCGCAAGGTGCTGGCGGCCTGATCGCATCCGGGTGCGTCGTTCTCGTCTCCCCGTCCCCCTTATCGTCATACTCGCGGAGGCGAGCATCCAGGCCAGAAACGTGGTAATTCCGCGAGATCCTGGACCCTCGCCTTCGTGAGGGTGACGCCAAGAAAACGCCTCGCCTCCCGGAGGTCCGCCATGACAGCGCAAGCCAGCAAGATCAATCGCCGCCAGCCGGTGCATGGCGTCACCGTCGGCATCATGATGCTCGACACCGGTTTCCAGCGACTGCCGGGTGATATCGGCTACGCACCCACCTGGCGCTTCCCGGTGCAGTTCGCCATCGTGCGCGGCGCCACGCCGGATCGCATCGTGAAGCCGAATGCCGACGGCATGCTGGACCTGTTCCTGCGCGCTGCCGATGAACTCGTGGCACTCGGCGTTGACGGCATCACCACGAGCTGCGGCTTCCTCGCCATCCTGCATCCGCAGCTCGTCGCGCATTGTCCGGTGCCGATGGCGACCTCCAGCCTGCTGCAGATTCCGCTGGTGCAGAGCATCCTGCCAAAGGGTAAGCGCGTTGGCGTGCTGACCGCCGACAAGGATGCGCTGTCGCCCGACCATTTCCGCGCTGTAGGCTGCGCGACCGACCTGCCGGTCGTCGGCATGCCGCCCGACGGCATCTTCCGCTACAACAACCGCACCGGCCAACCGGTGGTGGATCGTGCCGCGCAGGAGCGCGAGGTGTTGGCGATGGCGGAACAGCTCTTGCGGGAAAATCCGAACATCGGCGCCATCGTCAGCGAATGCACCAACCTGCCGCCCTATTCGGCGAAGATCGAGCAGACATTCGGCGTTCCGGTCTACGACATCATCGGCTTCGTCGAGTGGTTCCACGCCGGGCTGAAGCCACGCCGCTATTCCGACTGACACAGCAAATACGGGAGGCGCTTCATGCAGACCAGACGCAGGCTGGGAACCGCTCTTGGCGCGCTTGGCGCCATCGCCGGGATCGGCGGCGCCGCGGCGCAAACATCCACATCGTCGGGCGCCGAAGCAACCTTCGACCGCGTCCGCCGCACTGGCACGCTGCGCATCGCGGCGCTGCCCGGCGAGATGCCGTTCTTCCACAAGGACCTCGCCAGCGGCGAATGGTCGGGCGTCGCCATCGACATGGCAAAGAGCATTGCATCGGCACTGGGCGCGAAGCTGGAATACGTCGAATCCACCTATGGCAATTCGGTACTCGATCTGCAGGCCAACAAGATCGACCTGGCGTTCGCGCTGAACCCGACGCCGCAGCGCGCGCTGGCGATTGGTTTCACGCGTGCGTATTACCAGCATCCGTTCGGCTACGTCGCGCGCCGCGGCTTTGCCGCGAAAACCTGGGAGGGTCTCAACAAGCCGGAGACCCGGGTGGTGTCGCTGATCGGTTCGCTGTCCGATGTGCTGCTGGCGCGCTATGCGCCGAAAGCGCAGGTCATCGGCGCCAGGGCGGGCGACGATGCCATTCTGCTGATGCAGGCAGGGCGAGCCGACTGCATCATCTACGCACTGATCCAGGCACTCGGCGTGAGTGCGAAAGCGCCGATGCTGGAGCAGGTCACGCTATTGCAGGCGCCGTTCGTCGCGTTGCCGAGTGCGATGGGCGTGCAGGCTGAACCGGACCGGCGCTGGCGCGACTTTTTGGACAGCTGGACCGACTACAACAACGGCACGCGCCAGGTCGGAACCTGGATGCGGCAAGGCTTGTTGCAGATGGGAGTGAAGGCCGAGAGCATTCCGCAGAATGCCGATCTGTGAGCGGCGCGCCGTAACGCAGATGACATAAATTGGGCCTATTCTCCGGACGGCGCTCGCTGCTCCGTGTGCGCCACTATTCGTGAAGGTGTTTACCGGTTCGTGAACGCGGCGGTTGCAGATTCTGGCGGGATACGCCGCTTAAGATTGCCTTAACCAAACCAATGCACAAAGCGCCGCCAGCACCCGGAGCGTCATGAAGGTACTGTTCGCAAGCAGCGAATTCGCCGACTTTGCGAAAGCCGGCGGATTGGGCGACGTCTCCGCGGGCCTGCCGCGCGCACTGATGCATCGGGGGATCGACGCGCGCGTGTTGATCCCGGCCTATCCCGAAGTGATCGCCAAAGCCACCGACATCACGGTTGTCGCACAACTGCCCGGGTCGGCCGGCATCGAGGCCTGCAGCATCGGTGAAGCGCGCACGATCGACGGTCTGACCTTGTACCTGGTGCTTGAACCTTCGCTGTATCAGCGTACCGGAAGCCCTTACGCCGCACCCGAAGGCCTCGATTGGCCGGATAATGATCTGCGGTTCGCCCGCCTGTCCCTGGCTGCGGCGCAAATTGCCGCCGGCCGCGCCGAAATGGACTGGCAGCCGGACCTGCTGCACGTCAACGACTGGCCGGGTTCCCTGGCGCCGGCGTATTTGCGCTGGTGGGGCTCGCGCGTCCCGACAATCCTGACCATCCACAATATTGCCTACCAGGGTGTGTTCGGCAGGGATCGTCTGCAGCCGCTCGCCATTCCGGAGCATGCGTTCCACATCAACGGCGTGGAATTCCACAACCGCCTGTCATTCCTGAAGGCTGGGTTGTTCTATGCGGACCATGTCTCCACGGTCAGCCCGACCTATGCGCGGGAAATCACCACCGAGGCATTCGGCGCCGGGCTGCACGGGCTGACGCAAGGGATTGCGGCCGAGGGACGGCTGTCGGGCATCGTGAACGGGATCGATGCGAGCTGGGATCCAAGCCGCGATCCGCATCTGCCGCATCACTTCGAGGCCGACGACATGTCGGGCAAGCAGCACATCGCGGACCTGGTGCGCACCGGGCTGTGCCTGACACCGTCCGAGGGCCCGTTGTTCGGCGTGGTGTCGCGCCTGGTGCACCAGAAGGGGCTGGATATCGTCGCCGATACCGCGCGCGACATTGTTCGCGAAGGCGGCCAGATCGCCATTCTCGGGCTCGGCGATCCGGAGACCGAGCATATGCTGAGCCGGCTGGCGCGCAGCCATCGCGACAACATCGGCCTGCTGATCGGTTTCAACGAGCCGATGGCGCGGCGGATCGTGGCGGCCAGCGATTTCTGCCTTATGCCGTCGCGCTTCGAGCCGTGCGGGCTGACCCAGATGCAGGCGCAGCGCTACGGTTCGCTGCCGATCGCCCACGCCACCGGCGGCCTGGCCGACACGATCGACGATGGCGAAACCGGCTTCCTGTTCTCCGACCTCACCGGCGAGGGATTGTTCTCCGCCTGTCGCCGGGCGTTCGAAGTGTTCGGCGATGTCGATGTGCTGGCCGAGATGCGCCAGGCGGCGATGGCGCGCAGCTTCCACTGGTCGGGCGCCGCCGCGGAATACGAAGCGCTGTATCGGCGCCTGCTGGGCCAGAGCCCGGCGCGCACCGTTCCCGCCGGTGCCAAACCTCGGCGCCCGCCGCGCGCCAGGACACCGGAGTTGCAAGCCGCGGCCTGACGGGGCGACAGGGTGATGGTGCGACGGGCGTAGGGCGGAAAAAGCGCAGCGCATTCCGCCAAATGCCGCAACCTCGTCCCCGACGGCACTTGGTTCTTCACCGCCAACCTGCAGGACCGTCGCTCCGACCTGCTGGCGGCGCGGGCCGATGCGCTGCGCGATGTGGTTCGGATGGTTGGGGCGAGGTCGCCATTCCACATCGACGCCTGGGTGGTATTGCCTGACCACATGCATTGCATCTGGACGCTGTCCGATCGCGATGCCGACTTTCCGGGGCGCTGGAAGGCCATCAAGGCGGCGTTCTCCAAATCGCTGCCGGGGAGCGGGGGAGCGGCGTTGACGCCGCTGCGGCAGAATGCGCTACGCTTTTCCGCCCTACGATAGTACGTCGGTCGGGGAGCGGGGGAGGAGACGGCCATGAGCACGACGACGCAGCCTGCGAGTAGCCCTTATCTGCCGGTGCGCGATGACTGGCTCGCGCGGCGCACCGAGGCGATCCTCGAGCCCGACCTGCCAATCGTCGATCCGCACCACCATCTGTGGGAGCGGCCGGGTTGGCGCTACATGCTGGATGACCTGCTGGCCGACACCAATAGCGGTCACAACATCGTCGCCACCGTCTTCGTGCAATGCCGCTCGATGCATCGCGCCGGCGGGCCGGAGGAGATGAAGCCGGTCGGCGAGACCGAGTTCGTCAACGGCGTGGCCGCGATGAGCGCCTCGGGCGGCTACGGCAAGACCAAGGTGTGCGCCGGCATCGTCGGGCATGCCGATCTGCGGTTGGGCACGCGGGTGCGTGCGGTGCTGGAGGCGCATATCCGCGCCGGCGGCGGACGGTTCCGCGGCATCCGCCACATCACCGCGTACGACGCCGACAAGACGCTGATGAACCCGGCCTATGCGCCACCGCCCGGCCTGATGGCGGATGCGACATTCCGCCAGGGCTTCGCCCAGCTTGCGCCGCTGAACCTGAGCTTCGACGCCTGGCTGTACCATCCGCAGATCGATGAACTGACCGCGCTGGCGCAGGCATTCCCCGACACGCGCATCGTGCTGAACCACGTGGGCGGACCGCTGGCGATCGGCGTCTATGCGGGCAAGCGCGACGAGGTGTTTGCGAAGTGGGCGGCCTCGGTGCGCGCGCTGGCGAAGTGCCCGAATGTGTTTGTCAAGCTGGGCGGCATGGCGATGCGGATCAACGGCTTCGACTTCCATGAGAAGGCTGATCCGCCTTCGTCGGAGGCACTGGCGGCGGCATGGAAGCCGTATGTCGAGACCTGCGTCGAGGCGTTCGGTGCGTCGCGCGGCATGTTCGAGAGCAACTTCCCGGTGGACAAGGGGTCGTACGCCTACGCGCCGTTCTGGAACGCCTGCAAGATTTTGGCGCGCGGGGCGAGTGCGGCGGACAAGACCGATCTGTTCAGCGGTGCCGCGGCGCGGTTCTATCGGCTGGCGCTGTAGCCGCAATCACCAACACACCGTCATGGCAGGGCTTGTCGCTTCGGGACAAGCCCTGCCGTGACGGCTTTATATAGGAGCCCTGGCCTTGAAGACTCTGAAGATCGGTGACGTCACCATCACCAGCATCATCGAACGCGACGGCCCGTGGCGGCGTCCGGAGGACATGTTCCCGACCTACGATCCCGAACGCGGCCGCGCCTATCTGGCGGATATGGACCCCGAGGTGTTCGATCCCGCGTCAGGTCGCATGGTGATCACCTACCAGACCTTCGTGGTGCGCACGCCGCACCACACCATTCTGGTGGACACCTGCACCGGCGAGGACAAGGGCTATCCTTCGCCGATGGATTTCCCCAAGCAGCCCTGGCTGGACGGGTTCCACGAAGCGGGGCTGAAGTTCGACGAGATCGACTACGTGTTCTGCACCCATCTGCACATCGACCATTGCGGCTGGAACACCGTGCTGCGCAACGGGCGCTGGGTGCCGACCTTCCCTAAGGCGCAATACATCTTCCACAAGCGGGAATATGCCGCGTGGGAGGCAGCCACCGCGCGCGGCGACCAGCCTCCCGGCAATGTCTGGCGCTACAACTGCGAGCCCATCGTCGCGGCCGGCCAGGCGCTGCTGGTGGATGACGACTATACACTCGACGACACGGTGTGGCTGACGCCGACGCCGGGCCACTCGCCGTGCCATTGCTGCGTGAACATCAAGTCGGGCGGGCAGACTGCCTCGGTGACCGGCGACATGATGCACCACGCGCTGCAATGCCGCGAGCCGGAGTGGTCCACGATCTTCGACTGGGATGCCAGTGAGGCGGCGGCGTCGCGGCGGAAGTTTTTGAGTTCGGTTGCTGATACCGCCACGCTGATCCTGCCGATCCATTTCCCGTCGCCGACGGTGGGGCGTGTTACCGCGGATGGCGACCGCTTCCGCTATCAGTTAGTTCGCTAGGAGGCGTGGCGATGCGGGACTACCAGTACGACCACATCCACCTGCGCAGCCCGGACCCGGAGGCGACCGCGCGGTTCTTCGAAACCATGTTCGGCGCCGAGGCGACGCGCAGCGTGTATCCGCCGGGCACGCTGTATCCCGGGCAGCTTCGCGTGACGATGAAACTGGGCGGGCAGAAGGTGCTGATCGCGCCGACGCACCCGCATGATCCGATGGGTACCGCGCCACAGTTTCCGTACTATGGCCTGGAGCATATCGGGCTGACAGTGGATGATGTCGATACCGCGTGCGACGAGTTGCGCGCCAAGGGTGCCGACGTGGCGATCGGTCCGCTGACGCGCGATCCCGGCACGCGGCTGGCATTCATCCGTGGGCCGGAAGGCGTGATGGTGGAGCTGGTGCAGAGGAGGTAGGGCGGGGCGGCCCTCCCAGCCCTCCTCCGTTTCGCGGGAGGGGGCCACCTCAGTCCTTGTCCAGGCCGCCCGACGCGTTCAGCCGTTCCGCGGTGATGTAGTCCGGCGCATCCAGCGCCAGCCAGATCACCGTGCTCGCCACCGTGTCGCAATCGGTGCGCCGGCCGAGGGGAATGCGGCGCGTGCGCTCGGCCAGGAACACGTCGATGTCGTTGCGGCCCTCGATGGCGGCGAGCTGTTGCTCGGTGATGCGCTGCATCGGCGTGTCCATCATGCCGGGCGCCACGCTGTTCACCGTGACTCCGAACGGCGCCAGCGCCACTGCAGCGGCGCGCGTCACCGCATCCACGCCGGCCTTGCTCGCTGCATAGGCCAGGTAGTTCGGCAGCGCCATGCGCGACGCCGGCGAGGTGATATTGACGATGCGTCCGCCGCCGTGGTCGCGCATATGCCGCCCGGCGGCAGCGCAGATCAGCGCCACCGCCTTCAGGTTGAGATCCAGCGTGCGATCCCAAATCGCCTCGCGCATCTCCAGGAACGCCTCGCCGGCGCCGTATCCGGCATTGTTCACCACGATCGACAGCCCATTCAGCACCGCGATGCTGCGCGCGACGGCTGCCTCGGCGCCGCCCGGCGCAGTGAGGTCCTGGACGATGGCGTGCGCGTGGCCGCATTCGCGCGCAACGGCAGCGGCTGCGTCGGCGTCGATATCGACCAGCGCCAGGCGGCAGCCGCGTTTTGCCAGCCCCAACGCCGTCGCGCGGCCGAGCCCGCTGCCTGCGCCGGTCACCAGGGCAAGCTGCGTCATGCCCGATACAGCGCGCGTGCGTTGTCGATGAAGAACTGTTGCCGCTTGCTGTCGCTGATGCGGAACGGCAGCACCTGGGTCGGATCGTCGTAGTCCCAGTGCGGATAATCCGTGGCGAACAGCAGCCGGTCCCAACCGATCCAGTCGATCGCGTCGAGCACGTGCTCGCGCGGTTGCGGCTCTTCCATCGGCTGCGTGGTGAGCCAGACATGGTCGCGGATATACTCCGACGGCAGTCGCTTCAGATGCGGCGTCTCTACGCGCAGGCGCTGCCACAGGCGGTCGAGCCGCCAGGCCAGCGACGGCAGCCAGGCGAAGCCGGCCTCGATCAGGACGATCTTCAGCGTGGGGAAGCGTTCGAAAATGCCTTCCACCACCATGCTGGTCAGCATCGACTGGCTGGACTGCGCGTGACCGACCATGTCCTCGAGATAGAAGGACGGCCAGCCGCTGCCGGTGACGGGAAAGCCGCCGAAGCCGAACGCGTGGACGCCGACCGGAAGATTGGCGGTGGTGGCCGCTTCGTAGATCGGCCAGTAGCGCTTCGAGCCGAGTGGTTCGGCGGTGCGGCTCAGCAGCAGCACCTGCACGAACCTGTTGTCGCCGGCGCAGCGTTCGATCTCGCGCGCGGATGCCTCGGCGTCTTCGTACGGCACCAGGATGGAGGATTTCAGCCGCGGCTCTGGTTCGCTCCATTCGGCGATCTGCCAGCGGTTCATCGCCTGGCACACTGCACCGGCGAGATGGAAGTTCTGGAAGCTGCCGGGGTGCGGCCGGATCATGTTCAGCACGCCAAGCGCGATGTTGTTGGCATCGAGATGCTGTTGCCGCATGAAGTCGAGGTCGCTGCCGGGCCGGCTGCCGTCCGGCGGCCAGGCGTCGCGGCGCGATGCGTCGGGCTGGCTCTTCGGGTAGGCGGGGCCGGACTGGAACGCCTGGCGCGGCAGCGGACCGAACGCATCCAGGTGGTCGCGCCAGCGCTGCGGCAGGTAGGGGTAGATGCCCTTCATGCCGAGTTTCGGGCTTTGATGGATATCGCAATCGGCTATCGCCAGCTTGCTCGCATCGGCCGGCTGCGTGTGGCTGCGATCGCGCACGTAGATGTTCATTCGCGGCCTCGAGGTCGTGTTGGTGTCAACATAGCCGCAGAGTGCCGGATCGGCCACCCCGACCGGCACCGCCGTCAATCGCGAAGGCGAGAATCCAGGGCGGTCAATGCGGTTCTCCCGGCCCGGATTCTCGCCTTCGCGAGAGTGACACCTGGGCACTCAGGGCGCGTCGGTTTCCTGTCTGGCGGTTACGCGCTAGGCTCGCGCCCAGCGGGAGGATGCCATGCTGAGCAAAGCCCAGATCGACGAATACCACGAGATCGGCGCCATCGTCGTTCCCGATGTGCTGACGCCGGACGAGGTGCAACGGTTGCGCCAGGTCACCGACGAGTTCGTCGAACGTGCGCGCAGCGTGACGGCGCATAACGAGATCTACGACCTCGAGGACAGCCACACGCCGGAAAATCCGCGGGTGCGGCGCATCAAGACGGCACACCTCAACCACCCGGAATACGGCCGCCTGGTGCGCCATCCGAAGATCCTAGCGGTGCTGCAGGACCTGTGGGGTCCGGACATCCGCTTCGATACTGCGAAGCTTAACCTGAAGTCGGCCGGGTTCGGTGCGCCGGTGGAATGGCACCAGGACTGGGCGTTCTATCCGCACACCAATGACGACCTGGCCGCGGTGGGCGTGATGTTCGATGACATGGAGCTGGCGAACGGCCCGCTGATGATCATTCCCGGCAGCCATCGCGGCCCGATCCACGACCACCACACCGACGGCGTGTTCTGCGGTGCGATGGATCCCTCGCGTGGCGATGTGGACTACGCCAAAGCAATCCCGCTCACCGGCAAGGCCGGCTCGATCACCGTGCACCACGTGCGCGCGGTGCACGGGTCGGCGCCGAACGTCTCCGACAACGACCGCCGCCTGCTGCTGTTCCAGTTCCGCTCGGCCGATGCATGGCCGCTGCTCGGCTTTCCCGGCGGTATCGAGAAGTTCAACGACCTGATGGTCTGCGGCCAGCCTTGCGAGCCGCGGCTCGAGCACCTGCCGGTGCGGCTGCCATTGCCGCCAGCGAAACTGCAAGGCTCGC
Source organism: Acetobacteraceae bacterium (assembly GCA_036265005.1). Taxonomy (GTDB): domain Bacteria; phylum Pseudomonadota; class Alphaproteobacteria; order Acetobacterales; family Acetobacteraceae; genus JAMXLO01. The sequence goes on from DATAPW010000047.1 coordinate 14,684, forward strand.
TCTACGAGAATCAGAAGGGCATGAAGAGCCGCTACTTCTCACTGCCGGTCGAGGAGCGCCAGCCGGAACCAGTGAAATGAGCCGGACATCCGACACGCCGCCGGCTGTTGTCGATTCGACGTTCGACACGGCACGGCCGCTGTTCGCCGGCGCCCCGCCCGATCCGGTGGTGTATGACGGTTCGCCGCGTGCGATCCGCCAGCGCACGGTCAACTTCGCGGCCAAGCGCTTCGCCGACATGATGTACGTCACCGGCCTGGATCGCGTCACCGCCGAACGGCATTTCCGCTGGCGGGCGCTGGGGATTCCCGGTGGCCTGACGGCACGGCCCGACGCATCCGGCGGCCAGGCGGAGCTGACCGAAGCGCATCGCACCGGCCGCATCACCATCGAAACCAACGATGCCGATCGCCGTGCGACCGTGCGTTGGGTGGATCCCGCGTTCGGTGCGCCGCTGGCCGGCTCGGCGATCGCGCGTCCCGGCTATGGCGGCATCCTGCTCGGTTCGCACACCGCGCCCGCGTTCGATCCCGCTCCCATCGCACGCCGCGCACCGGATGCCGGCCGCGCGTGGCCGCTGGGTGATGAAGTTGCACCGCCGGCGCCGCCGCCGGCTGCACTGGCAGCGGCACTGGACGAGTTGTTCGCCAATTCCACCGGCATCTACGGCATCCTGATCGCCTCGCCGGAGTGTGTTCTGGCGGAACGCTACAGCGCATTCGGTGCGCCTGATCGCGCGACGCCAAGCTGGTCGATGACCAAGGCGGTGACGTGCACGCTGGTCGGCCGGCTGATCCACCAGGGGTGGCTTGGCTCGGTGTACGATCCGGCGCCGGCGCCGCTGTGGCGGGATCCGCGCTGCATCCAGCATCTGATCACGCTGGACCATTTGCTGCGCATGCGGTCGGGGCTGGGTTTCCCGGTGATGGACGGCGCCGGCAATGCGACAATCGGCTTCGAGAACAGCGCGGTCTACCAGGACGGCGCCGATGCGTTCGATGCGGCACAGCGCTCCATCGTGGCGACCGTGCCAGGCTCGGTGTACCGCTACATCAACGCCGGCCTCAACGTGCTGGGCGCCGTCATCCGCGACCGCATCGAGGCTCGCGCACTGCCCTACCACCAGACCGTCTACCAGCTTCTGGCCGACCGGCTCGGCATGGGCACGTACCAACACTCCGCTGACTGCGTCGGCAATTTCATTGGCTCCGGGTCCGGTTTCGCCACGTTGCGCGACTACGCCAAACTTGGCGTGCTCTACGCCCAGGATGGCGTGTGGGATGGCGAGCGCCTGCTGCCGGAGGGCTGGGTGGACTACGCGCTGACGCCGACCCATGCCGGCAGCAGCTACGCCGCGTGCTTCCGCAGCAACGCCGATCGCAGCTTCCCAGACCTGCCGGCCGACACCGCCTGGGCGTCCGGCGCATCCGACCAGCGCATTTTCATCCTGCGCCGCCATCGGCTTGTCGCAGCGGTTGCCAACGAAACCGACCATCCCATGGACCTCGCGGCGCTCAATCGCGTCATCGCGACCGCAATCGACACGCGCCGGCGGTAACCACGCGAACACCACGAAGTAATCGCGTAGGGCGGAACAGCGCAGCGTATTCCGTCGCCCCACACCCATAATCCCAAAAGGAAACGCCATGCCAACCATCCGCAACGTCGCGCGCGAAAAACTCGAGAACGGCGAGCTGTCACTCGGCACCGGCGTGCGCCTGACGCGCAGCGTCGAAATCGCCATCGCGATGAAAACCGCTGGCTTCGACTGGCTGTTCCTCGACCTGGAGCACGGCACGATGTCGATTGACGCCGCGGCGCAGATCGCCGTTGCCGCGCTGGATGCCGGTATCGCGCCGATCGTGCGCGTGCCGAACGGCGCGTACGCCATCGCCACGCGGCTGCTGGACAATGGCGCGCTCGGCATTGTGGTGCCGCATGTCGATTCGCCCGAGGAAGCGCGCGATGTGGTGGAGAAGCTGAAATACCCGCCGGTCGGGCATCGTTCGATGGGCGGCATTGGACCGCATTACAGCCTGCGTTCCGCCAGCACCGGCGAAGCGGCCAAGGCACTGAATGCCGCCAACCTCACGGTGGTGATGCTGGAGACGCCGAAGGCAATCGCCAACGCCGATGATATCGCCGCGGTACCCGGTGTCGATGTGCTGCTGATCGGCACCAACGATCTGTGCGCGGAAATGGGCATTCCCGGCGATTTTGGCAACGATGGCGTGGCCGACGCATATCAGAAGATGATCGCCGCCAGCCGCAAGCATGGGAAATTCCCCGGCATGGCGGGCATCTACAACGAGCCGATCATGCAGCGCTACATCGAGATGGGCGCGCGCTTCATCCTGTCGGGCGCCGATGCGGCGTTCCTGATGGCCAGCGCCAGCCAGCGCACCGGCTTCCTGCGCAAGACGCTGCAGCAAACCTGACGTTGCTTCAGCGCTGCGCCATCGCCTGGCGCGCCGCCTTCACACTGTCCGCGGAGACGGCAGGCGCTGCGTTGCCCCACGCATTGCGGATGTAGGTGGTGACGGCCGCCACCTGATCGTCTGTCAGGTTCCAGCGGAATGCGGGCATCGCCGGAGCGGTCGGCGCACCAGGCGTCGCAGCGGCGCGGGTGCCGTTCAGCACCACGTTGATCAGGCTGTCCGCGTGAGCGGCCTGCACCGACGCGCGGCCCTTCAGCGAGGGAAACAACCGGGCGATGCCGCTGCCATCCAGGGTGTGGCAGGCCGCGCATTCATCGGCGTAGATTGCCTTGCCCGCCTGCATCAGCGGATCGTCCGCGGCCAGCGCAGCCGGCGGTTTTTCCGCGGCAGCGGGCTGATCCTTGAGATACACCGCGATCGCCCGCAGATCCGCCAGGCTCAGCCGAGATGTCGAATTCTCCACTGCCTCGGCCATCGGGCCTGACGCGGTGGCCAAGGCGTTGGTGCCGGACTTCAGGTACTCGGCGATGTCATCCACCGACCAGCTCTCGCCGGCGATCCTTGGTGCGAGCCAGCCTTGCAAGACACTGCCTTGCAGGTGCTGGCTGTTCTCATCGCCGCCCATCGCATTCTTCGGCGTGTGGCATGCGCCGCAATGGCCAAGCCCTTCCACCAGATATCCGCCGCGATTCCAGTCGGCGGATTTGTCGGCGTGGTTCTGCCACTCGCCAGGCCCGAAGAACAGCGAGTTCCAGCCTTTCATGCTCGCGCGCACGTCGAACGGAAAGCGCAGTTGGTTGGAATGCACCTCGTTGCGCACCGGTTCGATGGTGGCCAGGTAGGCGCGGATCGCTGCGGCATCCTCGCGCGTGACCTTGGTGTAGTAGGGATATGGCATCGCCGGGTAGAGGTATTCGTCGCCGCTGACGCCATCATGCATGGCGCGATAAAACCTCTCGTCGCTCCAGCCGCCGATTCCGGTATCGACATCCGGCGTGATGTTGGCGCCGAGCAGGGTGCCGAACGGTGTCGGGATCGCCCGGCCGCCGGCGAACGGCTTGCCGCCGAACTGGGTGTGACAGGAGTAGCAATCACCCGCGTCGGTCAGATAGTGCCCGCGCTCGATCTGGGTGAAATCCTGCCGGTCGGCGGCCTGCGCGGCGTTGACGATGCCGCCGATGCCGACCGCGACGGCGGCGAGTGCCAGGGCTCTCATGCCTGCACCAGCGGGCCGGGCTGCTTCAGGTACCGGGTGCGGATTGCCTCCGCCGACCAATAGGCGAGTGCTCCGACGGTGTCGGTTGGATTGTAGCCGGCGTTCTGCGGAAACGCCGTCGCACCGGTGACGAACAGGTTGGGCACGTCCCAGCTTTGCAGATAGCGGTTCACCGCGCTGGTCTTCGGGTCCGCGCCCATGATCGCGCCACCGCAGGTGTGCGTCGTCTGGTACTTCGTTATGTCGTAGCTGCCGGCGCGCGGATTTTTCTCCAGCGAGCGCGGCCCCATCTTCTGCACGATCTCGGCGAGCCGGTCAGTCAGGTACTGCGACATCTTGCGTTCGTTGTCGTGGAAATCGAAGGTTATGCGCATCAACTTGCGGCCGTAGGCGTCCGTGTAGGTCGGATCGAGGTCGAGGAAGACGTCGCGATAGCTGTAGCAACTGCCGTGGGTCGCTGCCTCGTAGCTGCTGAGGTAGTTTTCCGCCGCTGCCTTCTTCCATGCGGCGCCCCAAGCCGGTGTGCCTTTCGGGACGCGGGTTCCGAGGATCGGCCGGCCGCCCGTCATCACTGCGCCCATATAACCGCCGCCGACGAACCCATGCGGCCCATGGTCGAAATTGTCGCCATTGAACTCGTCCACGCACATGCCGATCGCGCCGGACGCGATGAACGGATTGAAGTTCTTGTCCTGGAAGTAAGCATCGACGCTGGACGTCACCTGATGCGAGTAGTTGCGGCCGATCACGCCTTCTCCGCTCCTCGCGTCGTACGGCGTGCCGATGCCGGACAGCAACAGCAGATGCACGTTGAACAGCTGGAAAGCGCACAGCACGATAAGTTCCGCCGGCTGTTCCCATTCCTGGCCGCTGGTATCGACATAGGTAACGCTGGTGGCCCGCTTGCGGGAACCGTCGAGGTTGATGCGCGTCACCATGCATTCCGTGCGCGCCTCGAAATTCTCGCGTCGCATGAGGACCGGCAGGATCGTGGTCTGCGGACTGGCCTTCGAGTAGTTGCCGCAGCCGAACCATTCGCAATAGCCGCAATAGGTGCACGGGCCGATGGTGACGCCGAGTGGATTGCGGTAGGCCTGCGACAGGTTGCTGGAGGGCTGCGGGAACGGGTGGTAACCCATTTCCTCCGCCGCCTTGCCGAACAGCACCGGACCATACGGCTGCTTCTGTGGTGGGGTGGGATAGTCGCGCGAGCGCGGCCCCTCAAACGGATTGCCGCCTTCCTGGTTCCGTCCCTTGATGTTCCCGGCAATGCCGGACGTGCCGCACAGATATTCAAACCTGTCGTAATGCGGCTCGAGTTCGTCGAAAGTGACGCCCCAGTCCTGTATCGTCATGTCGTCGGGCAGGAATTTTGCGCCATAGCGTTGCGTCAGGTGCGAGCGCAACTGGAAATCACTCGGCAGGAACCGCCATGTCTGGCCATTCCAGTGGACGCCGCCGCCGCCCACGCCGTTCGGCGGCATGAACGCTCCCCATGTGCGAATGGGCAGCGCAGTTTGGTTGACGTTGTGGCGGAACGTCATGGTTTCCTGCGCCGGTCGCAGGAACAGATCATGGCGGATGTGATAACGCAGTTCGTCCTGGGCGTAGGCCGGCGGAAAATCACTGGCAGTGTCGCGCCATGGCCCGCGCTCGATCGCCACGACGTTCAGGCCCGCATCGGTCAATTCAGACGCCATGATCGAGCCGGTCCAGCCGAGACCAATGATCACCACATCAGTGGCCGGAAGCTTGCGTGCCATGCGGTCCTCGTCGGTCTGTCAGGTGTGCCGGACTGTCCACTCCGTGCGGCCGGTGATACCCACTGGCGGCAGTGGATACTTCTCGTTGTGGCGCTCGACCCAATCGCGATAGTCGTAGCGCGTGCCTGGAAATCCGATCATCTTCCAACCGGCCATGTCGCGATTGCCGCCATAGACCGGGTCGGCGAAAAACCCTTCCTGGGTGTTCTGCAACAGCAGTTCGAAGAAGCCGCGGCCACTGACGTTCTCCAGCTTGACCGTTCCGCTTTGCAAACCGGCGATCAGCTTGTCCTGCTGATCGGGCGGCAGTTCATGGAACCGCTTGCCGGCAAAACTGGCCTGGCAGTACTTGTCCAGTGCCGCCAGCGACCGGCGATAGCGCATCGCCGGCGTCAGCGGCGACTGGTAGCCCTGCTGTGGATCGCCATCCTGAAATGGCGGACGCATGTACAGCCCGCGGGCTTCGCCGTACGGTCCGGCAAGCTGGCGATCGATGAACACGGCGCAGCCGGCTTCCTTGCCGCCGGGTGTATTCGGATCGGGCGGGATCAGCCGATCGACCAGCGCTTCCACCACAGCGCCTTCTTCGGGTGAGAAGAACTGCCAAGGCCCCGGCCTTACCGGCTGCGGTGGAGATCCGCCGTTCGGACTCCAATCGGGAATGCCCTTCAGCGTGGCAGCCTGGGCGCTGGACAGGAATGCCAGGACGCTGACGGTCGCGGCAAGCAGATCACGGCGATGCAGTCCGAGCCGGCGTGCGCCGAGCGGCGTCATGCAGTCCTCCCCACGCAGACCAATTCAGCCGCCACCACCTTCGCGGGGCAGGTTGGATTGCCCCGCCTTATTGTCCACTGCCGCATCTGGCTTGTCGGTTTTTGACTCGTCGTATTGTGTGCGATCCTGACTGATGAATTGCGGCGGCTGCGTGTTGTTGCCGTTGTACATGCTGCCGGTGATTGGCGGGCCGCCGTCTGATGCCTGACTGGAGCCGGCGGCATAGCAAGGAGCGACGACGATCATGCCGAAGCCCAGTAGGGCCGGCAGGATGAATGCAGACATGCCAGCAACCTCCCCGAGGCCGATGGAGTAAAGAAGTGGTAATCGAAGCGGAATCCCAGCATCTATCGGGGTTCAATTGATTGTGTGCTATCGACCTGCGTCGCATGACGACCCTTGTCCCTGCGTTCTGGCGCGGCACGTGTGCAGGAGATGACCGTTTGATGCCCCTATCGCGATAACAGGGTGACAGCGTATGGCTCGCACTGCCACCGCCCGCGACACGTCGATCCGCAACTATCGAGCGAAGCGCAATTTCGCTGTGACGAGCGAGCCCGCGCCGCGGTCGCGCGCGGCAACCCACGCCGCTCCGATGTTCGTGGTGCAGAAGCACCAGGCGCATCGTGCAGGCCTGCACTGGGATTTTCGCCTGGAGCACGACGGCGTCCTGTGGAGCTGGGCGGTGCGCAAAGGCCCGTCGCTCGATCCCGCCGACAAGCGGATTGCGGTGCATGTCGAGGATCATCCGATCGACTACGCCGACTTCCAGGGCACCATTCCGGATGGCCAGTACGGCGCAGGCAAGGTGGAGACCTGGGACCGCGGCACCTGGGAGCCGCTGGACGATCCCGAAACGGGAATGCGCAAGGGGGAACTCAGGTTCATCCTCCATGGCAAGCGGCTGCATGGCCGCTTCACGCTGGTGCGATTGAAGCCGCGTCCCGAGCAGCGCGGCCGGCAGGACAACTGGTTGTTGATCAAGGGGCATGACGAGGCGGAACGCGCCGGGATGGACGCCACCGCACTGGAGGCGGAGGTCGCGGCGCCTCGACCAGCACGCAAATCGCAGCGTGCCAACAGCGACGACCCGCCGGCGGAAGGTGCGGTGCGCGACAGATTGCCGCGGCGGCAGGCGCCGCAGCTGGCCGCGGTGGCGGAGGAGCCGCCGAAAGGCGAAGGCTGGATCAGCGAGATCAAATTTGACGGGTATCGCCTGCTGTGCTGGCTCGACCACGGCAAGGTGCGCGTGGTGACGCGGAACGGGCTGGACTGGACGGACCGGTTGCCCGCGGTCGCGCATGCGATTGGCGAACTGCCGCTGGATACGGCGTTGCTGGACGGTGAGCTCGCCGCCATGGACCCCAACGGGGTGTCAAGTTTCCCTCTGTTGCAGGCAGCACTTTCTGCCGGCAAGGACGCAACGCTCAACCTCTATCTGTTCGACCTGCTGCATATCGACGGCTGGGATATGCGTCCCTGCCGATTGATCACCCGCAAGAGCGTACTGGCTGGCATCGCGGACTGGCGCGGTATGCTGCGATACAGCGATCATCATGCTGGCGATGCCGCCGGCATGCATGGCGAAGCATGTCGTCTGGGTCTGGAAGGCATCATCTGCAAGCAGGCGGACGGGCCTTATCGCGCGGGACGCGGACATGGCTGGCTGAAGGTCAAATGCCGCGGCCGCGAAGAACTCATTATCCTGGGATGGACACCGCCCGGTGGCAGCCGCAACGGCCTGGGCTCACTGCACCTTGGCTATCGTGATCCACAGGGGAGGCTGCACTATGCCGGCGGCGTCGGTTCCGGATTTTCCGATGACGCACTGGAAAACCTGAGCAGGCGCCTGGCCGCGCTTGCGTCCGATCCACCGAAAGCCTTGTACCTGGCTGGCGATCCGCTGCCGAAGACCATCAATTGGGTGCGGCCGGAACTGGTTGCGGAGATACGGTTCGCATCATGGTCCGGATCGGGACGCGTGCGCCAGGCAGCCTATCTGGGCCTGCGTGAAGACAAGTCGGCCTCGGAAGTTGTGCGTGAACCCCCCGACCCTGCTGCGGAGAGAAAGATGGTGACTCCACGACCGGCCCAAGGCTCGAGTGCGAAGCGTGGTCCCGTGGTTGCGGTGCCGCCGCGCCGCAATGGCCCCAGATACGCCGGACCGGACAAGCCCAACAGCAAGATCGTGACGGCGCGTGCACCGAAGCAGCGTGGCGTGACGGTCGGTGGCATCGCCTTGACGCATCCCGACCGTGAGCTATGGCCGGGAATCACCAAGCAGGACCTGGCGGAATACTGGCTGGCGATTGCCGACCATGCGCTGCCAGGCCTGGCGAGGCGTCCGCTGGCGATCGTGCGCTGCCCGGAAGGCATCGCGGGGCAGCACTTCTTCCAGAAGCACGGGCACGGTACGTTGCCAGCGGCGATTCGTGAGGGGGAAGCCGAGGATTCGCCGTATCTGGCGATCGACGATGTGGGTGGGCTGGCCGCCATGGCGCAGATTTCGGCCATCGAACTGCACGCCTGGGGCGCGACGGAAGCCGACCCGCTGCATCCCGACCAGGCCGTGTTCGACCTCGACCCGGGTGAGGGCGTGGCATTCACCGACGTGGTGCAGGCGGCACACGACGTGCGCGCCCAACTGCAGCGGCTGAAGCTGGAGTCGTTCTGCCGGACCACCGGTGGCAAGGGGCTGCATGTTGTCGTGCCGCTCGACCCGGCGGCGGATTGGGATACGGTGAAGCCGTTCTGCCGCGCGTTTGCCGAGACGATGAGCAACGAACAACCGGATCGCTACCTGCCGACGATGAAAAAGGCGGATCGGCGCGGCAAGATCCTGATCGATTGGCTGCGCAACGGTCTTGGTGCAACGGCGGTCGCTTCGTTCTGTCCGCGCGCGCGACCCGGTGCGACTGTGGCGATGCCGCTCGCATGGGACGCAGTGAATCGCAAGCTGGATCCTGCGAAGTTCACGTTGCGGAGCGTGCCGGATCAACTGCGTCGCCAGCGCAGCGATCCATGGGAGGGCTTTGCCACCATGCGGCAACGCCTGCCGAATCTGACAGGCGAGACGCGGAGCGCGGCACGCCCCAGCCCTCCTGCGGGCAAGTCCACCATTGTCACGGCGAAGCGGCCGAAGCGGCGAGCATGAAAGCGACCGAACACGGAAATGGCATTCGTGTTCGATCCGGATGGTACGCTGATCGCCATCGCAGGATCGGTATCGTCGGATTGTTTACCAACATGCCCGAACGCGCGGTCCGGTTGCGACGGCTGCATGCCGAAGCGTACCAGCGCCACGCGGCGCAGGTCCAACCGCTGCCTGGCGCACGCGAGTTGTTACAACATCTACAGAATACGGCAATTCCTTGCGCGATCGCGACCAGCGGCCGGAGGGAGACGGCGCGGGTGAATATCGAGGCGCTTGGTATTGATCCTGCGCGCACGCCGGTGGTGACGCAAGACCAGGAGAAATACGCCAAGCCGAATCCCGATCTGTTCTGACCGCGTCCGCCCGTCTGAACATGCCCTTCGCGTCGACGGTTGTCGTGGCCGATCGCCGGCGGGGTGATGAACCGCGCGCAACTGTGAAGTTGACATGACTGGATAAGGCCCAATGTCTGGCGAGCGGCGGATGGTTTCGGCCATTTGCTGCGTGACGTTTCCCCCCCAAACTTGGCGGCGCCTTTCGGGGCGCTGCCATTTTTGTCGGGCGGGACTGGCGATCGGACTACTCCCGCAATAGCATCCCCGTGAGACAGTCAGTTCGCAGCGGGGGACTTCACGCGATGATCGCGACATTGCCGGTGCCGACGCTCGATCACGTTGTGGTCAATGTGCGGGACCGCATCGATGCCGGATTGGAGACGTACCGCCGCCTGGGTTTCACCATGACGCCGCGGGGTTACCACACGCTGGGTTCAATGAACCACCTGGCGATCCTCGGCACCGAATACCTGGAGTTGATCGCCGCCCCGCCGGGCGACACACGGCGCGCCGAGATCCTCGCGTCGCCATTCGGATTGAATGGCCTGGTATTCGGCACGGACGATTCCGCCGCGGTCTATGCTGCCCTGCATGCGGCGGGCGTGCCCGTGGAGCCGCCGCTGGAATTCTCCCGCCCGGTGGAACTACCCACAGGACAGCGTGATGCGACGTTTCGCACGGTGCGGCTGACGCCGGGGACAGTGTCTGCCGGCCGGATCTATTTCTGCCATCATTTCACGCGCGGCCTGGTGTGGCGCGACGAGTGGCGGCATCACGCCAATGGCGCCATCGGCATCGTCCGCGCCGTGATCGCCGCGCGCGATCCCGGGCAAATCGGCAGCGTGTTCGCCCGCATGTTCGGCGAGGATGCGATGCACCGCGTTGCATCGCGCTGGTCCCTGTTCATCGGACTGTCACAATTCGATGTCATGATGCCAGATCAACTGGAACGCGAATTCGGCGGGGCTGCGCCGGTCGGCGATGGCCGCGACGAATACATGGCCGCGTTGACCATCCGGACCCGTTCGCTCGACCAGGCCGCCGCAGCGCTGGCCGCCGGCCACATCGACGGCGTGATGCGCGAGGCGGACCGTGTCGTGGTGCCGGCGACCGGGACGTTCGGGGTCACCCTCGAATTTCGTGCGTGAGGATTATCCGTCCATGCGCTGCATCAGGTCGGCCCAGCGGTCGATGATGGGCATCACCTGGCCCGGCCCGGCCGACGGCAGCGTAATAACCACGCGGGAGATGCCGATATCACGGTAGTGCCGCAGCCGGTCGAGGTCCTCGACGATGCGGAACATGGTGAGCGGCAGCGACGCGGGATCGCGCCCGGCCTCGTCCACCATCTGGTGGAACTGCGGCAGGAAGTCGCTGACGTCGCCGTATTCCGGACGTGAGGCATGCGGCACCCAGCCATTGCCATAACGGATCGCCCGCCGTGCACCATAGGGAAACGCGCCGCCGACGATGATCGGCGGATGCGGCTTCTGCACCGGCTTCGGCCAGGCCATCATCGGATCGAAGTTGACGAATTCGCCGTGGTATTCCGCCTTCCTCTCGGTCCAGATCACCTTCATCGCCTCGACGCGCTCGCGCGCGACCTTGTGGCGCGATTTGAACGCCGTGCCGTGGTCCGCCATCTCCTCGGCGTTCCAGCCGGAGCCGACGCCGAACAGGAATCGCCCCGCGGAGACCTGGTCGATCGACGCGACCAGCTTCGCCGTCTGGATCGGATCGCGCTGCTGCACCAGGCAGACCCCGGTGCCGACCTTCAGCATTTTCGTGGCAGCGGCCGCGGCGGTCAGCGTGACGAACGGATCCATCACGTCGTAGTACTGCTTGGGCAGGTCGCCGCCATTCGGGAAAGGTGAAGCGCGGGACACCGGAATATGCGAATGCTCCGGCGCCCAGAGCGACTCAAAGCCGCGCGCCTCGAGCGCCTGGGCAAGTGCGCCGGGAGCCATTGAGTAGTCGGTGAAGAACATCGCCGCGCCAAAGTCCATGTCGGTTCCCCCAAATCTCCGGGGAAGCCTACTCCGAAGCGGCGATGTATCGCCACATTTGGACTAGCGCTTCGGCGCCGAATGACGCACCTGCTGCTGCGGTGCTGCGCCACCGCCGCGCATCGCCTGCGGCACCATGTCCTCGATGTGGAAGTCCGGCTCGCTGTTCCATGGTCCGCGGCGATCCGCCTCGGGCCCCGCGGTGAGGTTGAAGTACACGTCCACCGTGTCATCCGGCTTCAAATCGCCGAACGCCGGGTCATCCAGTTTGCCCATTGCCTCCAACGCCTTCATGAACATGTGCGCGTGGGCGATCTCGCGCGTCGCCAGGTGGTTCAGCGCCTCGCGCGAGCCGTCGTCCGGTGCCAGGTGGATCAACGCCTCGTAGGTCGCCAGCGCACCCGCTTCGGCCGCGATGTCCGCGCGCAAATCGCGCACCACGCTGCCGCCTTCGTTGACGTAGCGCGCATCCCAGGTGGATCCGCGCGAATCCACCAGATGCGGGCCATAGCCGCGAACGGCGAACAGCGTGCTGTTGAACGCCTTCTCCTGCGCGCCCTGCTTCGCGCGCTTGGTGTGCTGCTCGATCATCAGTGCCACCATTTCCAGGTGGCCCAGCTCTTCCGTGGCGATGTTCTGCAACATGTCGCGGATGGCCTGGTCCTCGGTGTGAAAGGACTGGGTGAAGTAGGTCAGCGAGGCGGACAGCTCGCCGGTCGCGCCGCCGAACTGCTCCAGCAGTTTCTCGGCGAACACCGGGTCCGGCTTGTCCACGCGTACCTGATGGATGGGGTCTGGACGATGAATGAACATGGGATTGCCCTCGTGTGTGTGGCGGCGCAACCGCAACAGCGGCGAGGAGTGCGGGTTGCGGTGCGGTGCGGCTGTTCACTAGAAAGTTGCTCTGCCATGGTACAGGCGGCGCAGGTGGTAGCGGGATGATTGGTCAATGCGGGTTGGTATCGAGGTTGGCGGTACGTTCACGGATCTTGTCGCCGTCGATGAAGGTCGGGTGACCGTCGCCAAACTCTCCAGCACGCCGGCCAATCCTGACATCGGCGCCTTTGCAGCGCTTGGCGCGGGCGACATAGCGCCGGCACGGATCGCCGACCTGGTGCATGGCTCGACGGTAGCAACCAACGCGATACTGGAGCGCAAGGGCGCGCGCATTGCCTTCGTAACCACGCGCGGCTTCCGCGATATCCCGTTCCTGCAACGGCACGACCGGCGCAACATCTACGACCTGCGCTACGCCAAGCCGCGCCCGCGAGTGTTGCGCCGCGACTGTTTCGAAATCACCGAGCGCATCGATGCCGCCGGGAACGTGGTGCTGGCGCTGGATGAAACCGAAGTGCGACGTGAGTTGATTTCGGCGCTTGCCGAGGGCGGCTACGACGCGATCGCGATCTGCCTGCTGTCCGCCTATGTCGAGCCGACCCATGAACAGCAGGTGCGGACGCTGCTGTCCACTGCGATTCCCGGTGTGCGCATCGCCTGTTCGCACGAGATCGCCCGCGAGTTCCGAGAATTCGAGCGTGCGAGCACCACGTTGCTGTCGGCCTATGTGCAACCGGTGATCGACCGCTACCTCGATCGCTTCGAGGCGACGCTGGCAGAGGCCGGCTTCCGCGGTCATTTCAGCGTCATGCAGTCGAACGGCGGTCGGCTCCCGGCCGTGGCGATGCGCAGCAATGCGATCACCGCGTTGTTCAGTGGTCCTGCGGCCGGCGTGATCGGTGCGGTCCGCCAGGCTGGACTCTCGGCACGCGGCAACCTCATCACCTTCGACATGGGCGGCACATCGACCGATGTCAGCCTGGTGGAGAATGGCGAACCGTCGATCGCCGCGGAGACCGAGATCGACGGATTGCCGATCCGCACACCGGTGCTCGATATCGTTTCAGTCGGCGCCGGCGGCGGCAGCCTGGTGTGGATCGACGACGGCGGCATGTTGCGTGTCGGGCCGCGCAGCGCGGGCGCCGATCCTGGTCCTGCCTGTTATGGCCGTGGCGGCGCGCAGCCGACGATTACCGATGCGCATGTGGTGCGCGGCACCATCCGACCGGAGGCTTTTCTCGGCGGCACCATGCGGCTCGATGCCGACCGCGCGCGTGCCGCATTCGAGGATGTGGCGCGGCAGCTTGGCACGGACGCCGAAGGCGCAGCGAGCGCGGCCATCAGGCTGGCCGTGGCGAATATCGTCCGCGCCATCCAGTTGGTGTCCACCGAACGCGGCCGCGATCCGCGCGATTACACGCTGCTGCCGTTCGGTGGCGCCGGACCATTGCTCGCCGCGGAAATTGCCGAGGAACTTGGCGTTCGCGAGATACTGGTGCCGCCGAATGCCGGTGTGGTCTCGGCGCTGGGGCTGATTGCCGCCGACTATATCAGGTCGGCGGGCGTGACGCGGCGGACGAGGCTGGATGCCGATGCACCAGCGGTTCTGCGCGATGAGTTCCTGGGCTTTCGAACACACGCCGAGGCGGAGTTTCGCGCGTTGGGCCTGGATGGCGCGGTGGACTTCACGATGAGCACCGATATGCGGTTTGTCGGCCAGGCGTTCGAGGTCACTGTCGAGCTCGATCCGATGCAGTTGCCGACGCTGTCGGCCGGTGATCTCGCCGATCGGTTCGCCGCGGCGCATTTGCAGTTGTACCGGCATGGCGGCGAGCGTGGCCGGCGGGTGGAAATCGTCGGAATGCGCTTCGGCATTCGCCGCAGGGTGGATACGCTGCCGGAATTCTCCGAGCGGCCGATCGCCTTGCATGGTCCGCCTGACGTGCCGGTGCGGATTGGCGCCGGCACGGTGACGGCGCGACTGCTGACAGCTTCGTCGTTGCGGCGCGAGGAAACGATCGCCGGCCCGGCGCTGATCGAAGGCTACAGTTCGACCATCTGGGTACCGCCCTCGTGGCACGCAGCGCGTGACGCCAGCGGCAATATCCTGCTGCGGGGAGTATCGGCGTGACGCTCGATCCGGTCGATTACGCCATCATCAGCCAGGCGCTGATCGCCGCCGCCCGCGAGATGGGAGCGAAGCTGGTGCGATCGGCATTCTCCACTGTGTTGCGCGAGGCGCGCGACGGCTCCGCAGCGTTGCTGGATGCGCAGGGCAACACGGTGGCGCAGGCTGAACTGATCCCGATGCAACTCGGCACGATCGGGCACATCTTCCAGCCCTGTGCTGCGCTTTATCCATTGGACCAACTGGCGGAAGGCGACTTTTTCGCCATCAACGATCCGTATTCCGGCGGCCAGCATCTGCAGGACGTGTTCCTGTTCCACCCGATCTTCTATGCCGGCCGACTGCTGGGATTTTCCGCCTCGGTCGCGCATCATCTCGACCTGGGCGGCGGCAGTCCCGGGCTCAATCCGGCGGCGACCGATGTCTGGGCGGAAGGCCTGATCATCCCGCCGCTGAGGCTGAACATGGCGCGCGACTGGCATGGCGGAATGTTCGAACGTCTGCTGCGCGCCAATGTCCGGGTGCCGCACCAGACGATGGGCGATTTCGACGCGCAGATGGCGGCGAATGCCATCGGCATGGCGCGGGTGCAGGAGTTGGCCACGCGCTACGGCGAAGACAAGGTCGTGGCGGCGATGGCCGCGCTGCAGGATTATTCCGAAGCGCGCATGCGGGCGGCGATCCGCTCGGTGCCGGATGGGGTGTATCACGGCGAGGATGCGGTGGATGACGACGGCGATTCCGATGCGCCGCTGCCGGTGCGTGCGACGGTCACGGTTCGCGACGACACCGTCGCCGTCGATTTTGCCGGGTCGGCGCCGCAGGTGCGCAGGCACTTGAACGCGCCATTTGCTTCGACCATTTCGGCGGCCTTGTCGTGCGTAAAGGCAGTACTGACCAGTCCGGACATTCCGTTCAATGCCGGTGCGGCGCGGCCGGTAACAATTACGGCGCCCAAGGGCTCGCTGTTAAATCCGCGCCGGCCGGCACCGGTGCGCGCGCGCATGGAGGCGTGCTTCCGCGCCTGGAACGCGACGATGAAGGCGCTGGCGCAGGCGGTGCCGGAGCAGGTGATCGCCTGCGGGTTCGACACCACCACGGTTGGCGTGCTCTCGCACCTACAGCACGATGGCTGGTCGGTCTACCTGGAGATATACGGCGGGGGCTACGGCGCGTCCGCGGCGTCGGATGGCTGCGACGCGGTGGATGGACCGCTGTCGAACTGCTCCAACACGCCGATCGAGGCGTTGGACCAGGACTTTGGATTCTTTCGCGTGCTGGAATACAGCCTGCGGCCGGGCAGCGCCGGCGCCGGCGAATTCCGTGGCGGATTGGGCTTCCTGCGCCGCTTCGAAATATTGGCCGATGATGTGAAGCTGGCGCTGTACAGCGACAGGTTCCACCGGCCGCCGGATGGCGCATTCGGTGGCGAGCCTGGCACCACAGGCTATTGCGAGATCCGTCGCGGCGGCCAGACGATGCGCCTGCGCTCAAAGGACGAGGTGCAGTTGCAGCGCGGCGATGTCGTCACGCTGGCGGTCGGCGGTGGCGGCGGCTACGGCGATCCAGCGCGCCGCGCCGCGTCACAGATTGCCGCGGATGCGGCAGATGGGTACGCGGCGGTCTGACCCCTCCCTTACCCTCTCCCGCGAGGGCAGGGGACAGCTACATCGCTGCCTGGATCGATTCGCCTACGATGCTGACAAGTCGGTCCAGCGTTGCCTCCGGCGTCATCAGCGGCGGTGCGATGCAAAGCGAATCACCGCTGATCGGCGTTCCACCACCGCCGCGCTGACGAATGATCAGCCCGCGCTTCATCGCCTCGGCCACCACGCGCGGACCCAGCCCGATCGCCGGCTTGCGGGTTGCCTGATCCTCCACCAGTTCGACGCCGCACATCATTCCCAGCCCGCGCACGTCGCCGACGACAGGAAGGCTGCGCAGCGATTCCAGGCCAGCTAACAGCCGCTTGCCCATCACCGACGCGCGCTCCGGCAGCGCCTCCTGTTCCAAAATGTCGATGTTGCGAAGGCCGACGGCGCAGCATGCCGGATGACCGGAATAGGTCGCGGCGTGCATGAACTTCTCATCCATCGGCGCTTCTTCCATCGCCTGATGCACGCGCTTCGACACGATCACGCCGCCAAGCGGCAGATAGCCGCTGGTCACGCCCTTGGCGAACGACACCAGGTCGGGCTCCACGCCCCAATGCCCCAGCGCGAACCAGCGTCCGGTGCGGCCGAAACCGGTGATCACTTCATCGGCGATCAGTAACACATTGTGGCGGTCGCAGATCTGCCGCAGGCGAGGGAAGTAGGTCGCTGGCGGCACGATGACGCCGCCGGCGCCCATCACCGGTTCGGCGATCACCGCGGCGATGCTGTCCGCGCCATGCGCCTCGATCGCGGCCTCCGCCGCATCGGCGGCCTCGATGCCGGGATCGCCATTGCCGGGCCACCGATACGGATAGGGTGGCGCCACCTGGAAGAACTCCGGCACCAGCGGGCCGAACATCTTGTGGTAGCCGGGCAGGCTGGTCGCACTCATCGCAGCGAGCGTGACGCCGTGGTAGCCGTACTGGCGCGAGATGATCTTCACCTTGTTCGGCTTGCCCATCCGCTTCCAGTAATACCGCGCGGTCTTGAAAGCGCTTTCGTTGGATTCCGCGCCCCCGGTGGTGAAGTAAACCGCTGCCATGTTGTCATACGCCAGCCCGACGATGCGCTCCGCCAGCCGGATCGCAGGCTCGTTGGAAAAGCCGGCATACGCCGACGCATAGGCCAGATTCGCCATCTGCTCGGCTGCGGCATCCGCCAGTTCCTTGCGGCCGTGGCCGACATTCACGTTCCACAGGCAGGACAGACCGTCGATGTACTCGGTGCCATCGGCGGTCCGCAGCATCGCGCCGCGCCCTTCGACAAAGACCCTGGCCTGCGCATGATCCTTGGGATGGTGCAGCGGATGGATCAAATGCCGGCGGTCGGCGTCGAGCAGGGCAGTGCCGGTTGCCGCTTGGTCGTTCATGGCTGCCTCCTTGGGTTACGCCGCGCGCTGCGCCTGCCACTGGCCCTTGCCGAACTGGCTGAGATTGACCGGACCGCGGTGGTTGTCGGTCGCACTCCCGAGCACCACTTCGCCGGCCATGCGGTCGGCATCGACCTTGCCTTCGAAGCGGTAGGCGATCGCACTGCCCTCGTGCCGTGCTTCGAATTCCAGTCGCACATCCTGCGCGGTGAGCTTCCCGACCACCTTGCCGGCGAACTGCTCGGATTCCTGGCTGCCGCTGAGCTGGCTGCCCTGCTGCTGCAGCCGCAGTTTGTGCAGCCGTTCGCCATGCAGGAACTGCACGCGCACCGACCATTCGCCCGACAGGTCGATGCCCGCCGCGGGCTCCGGCGCCGGCGCTAGCGAGCGCGCCGCATGCAACGTGGCGGCGATCGCCCTGCCGACTTCGGCGGCTTCGCCAGGCTGGAACTGGAAAGGATCGATCTTCACGGAATTTGCGGTGGCCGCCGTGTCGTCGAGCATGATGCGCGGCGTGCCGTCGAGCAGGCGCAGACGCAGCCCCATGCCGTCCAGTGCGATGCCGTCCCAGCGGACATGCAGCAACGGCACGCGCACCACTCCGGATGGTTCGACCACTTCGCTGCTGACCCCCGGCACCGCGGCGACCTGCCGCGCGATCTGCTGCAGGTCGTCGTGCCAGTGTTGCAACTCGGTTTTCTCGTCACGTTCCTCCAGCCAGTATTCGACAGCCGTCAGCACGCCGATCACGTCTTCCTTAGACACCTTCATCGGTCGTCCGAACGCCTGGTGCGGCGACGCGTTGCGCCAAGCCGCCTGCACCAGGTTCTTCTTGCCCAGCAGCAATCCGCTGGTCTGCGGTCCGCGCAGGAATTTTCCGCCGCTGTAGATCACCATGTCGGCGCCGCGTTGCAGCCACGGGCTCGGTCGCCGCAAATGCTCTGACGCGGCATCCACCAGGATCGGTATCCCCAGCGGTTTCACCCGCGCCGCGATTTCTTCCAGGCGGACACGCGAGTTTTCCTCGTTGGTGCCGAGGATCGCGACCATCGCCACCGGCTCGGCCAGCGCCGCGTCGAGATCGGCGACGGAGTCGATCTCGACAATATGCGCGCCGACCATGCGGATCGCCTGGTCGTAGGCGAAGCGTTGATTCTTCGGCAGGATCACGCGATTCACCCAGCCATCGGTGAACGGCAGGCGTAGCATTCGCACCGGGTCGTTGCCGGCGATGCAGGCGGCCGAGGCCAACGCCACCGCAGCTGCGCTGCCGCAGGTCACGATGCCCCATTCCGCGCCGGTGAGTTCCGCGAGCCGCTTGCCGGCGGCTTCCATGAGTTCGTCCAGGTTGACGAACTGGCGTGACGCCTGATCCATCGCCGCGCGGACCTGCGGCAGCATCAGGCTGCCGCCATGCATCGTGCGCACGCTGCAGCAATTGATGAAAGGGCGCACGCCAAGGGCGAGATAGGGATTGGCGTTGCTCTCGGTCCGCTCAACCATGGGACGTCTTCTCCGTTGTTGTCTGGTACACGGCAGTCTCGAATGCATCCAGCAGATGCAGCACAGTCGGGTCGGCGAAGGGTAAGATCTGGGTCATGATCACGCCAGTCACCTGCCGCTTCGGATCGAGCCAGTAGTAGGTGTTGAACAGGCCGGCCCAGGCGACGCTGCCGGCGCTGCGACGGCCCGCCTTGTCGTCGGTGTTGATCAGCCAAGTCAGCCCCCACTTCTGACCCATGTCGGGAAACAGCGCCACGTCGTTCGACATGCCAGGCGCCTGGGTCTTCATGTTCTGCACGTTCAGATCGCCGATGTGATTCTGCATCATCACCGCGACCGTTTCCGGCTTCAACGCGCGCGTGCCATTCAACGTGCCACCGTGCATCAGCATGCGCAGGAAGGCCAGGTAGTCCGGACCGGACGACACCAGTCCGCCGCCGCCGGCGAAGAACTCGAGTGGGGGCGGCGGCGATGGAGGAACGATTGCCAGCGATCCGTCGGGCTCGCGGGAATGGACGTCGGCAAACCGCGCCATCTGTCCGTCCTTTGGCACGAAGCCGCTGTCGCGCATGCCGAGGGGGTTGAAGATGTGGTCACGCATGTAGGCATCGAGGTCCTGGCCGCTCACCTTCTCCACCATACGGCCCGCCCAGTCGATGTTGATGCCGTACTCCCAGCGCTCGCCCGGCTCGAAGGCGAGCGGCGTGTGCAATGCGGCCAGTTTGCCGGACAGGATCGTGGGGACCTTCCTGGTCTCCACGAAACGTGCCATCTGCTGGTTCCAGACGTTGTAGACGAAGCCTGCGGTGTGCGTGAGCAGCAGGCGCAGGGTGATCTTGCGCCGTGCGGCGCGCAGGATCGGTTCGCCGTTGACGTCGAACCCTTCCAACACCTGCGGTTCGGCCAAATCCGGCAGGATCTCGCCGGCCGGTTGATCGAGCGCCAGCGTTCCGCGCTCGACACACTGCATTGCCGCAACCCCGGTCACCGCCTTGGTCATCGAGGCGATGCGGAACATCGTGTCCGGCATCATCGGCGCCGTCTTGCTGAGGGCAAGCTTGCCGAACGCGCCCTGGTAGAGTGCGCCGTTGCGGTCTGCCGCCAGCGCCACGACACCAGGCACCCGGCCGTCGTCAACGGCGGCGCGCAGCAGGCGATCGATGTCGTCCTTTGCCATGAAATACCTCCGGGGTTTCTCGCGCAGTATGCCTCGCTGTTGCACCCTCTGGCCAGTGGCGCAACAATGCCAGAGACGGAGATACCCGGTTCGAGGGAGGCGGTTCGAGGGAGGCGGCAGAAATGATCGAAAGCGAAATCATCATCACGACAAAGCATGGCCGGATGCCGACGTTCATGGCGGCGCCGGATGGGCTTGGCCAGCATCCGGGCATCATCTTCTACATGGACGCGCCGGGCACCCGCGAGGAACTGCGCAACATGGCGCGGCGCGTTGCCAAGCACGGCTATGTCTGCCTGCTGCCGGACATGTACTACCGTCTCGGCACTGTACGCTTCGATATTCCGCGTCGTGACGATGGCATGTCGGGCGTGATCCGCGCATCGATGAACAGCCTGAGCATCCCGTTCATCAACGATGACACGGCGGCGATGCTGGCGTGGTTCGACGCCAACGACCGCGTGACGCCAGGGCCGGTCGGCTGCGTCGGGCACTGCATGAGCGGGCGCTACATCACTTCGGTCGCGGCGGCATTTCCACATCGCATGGCTGCGGCGGCTTCGCTGTACGGCGTCGGCATCGTCACGGACAAGGAGGACTCGCCGCATTTGTCGCTGAACCGGGTCAAGGGCGAGCTGTACTATGCGTTCGCCGAACATGACCAGTCGGTGCCGGCGAATGTGATTCCCGACCTGAAGGCGGCGCTGAACAAGACCGACGTGAAGGCGACGGTGGAGGTGTTCCCCGGCACGCATCACGGCTTCTGCTTCCCGGAGCGGGCGGTGTACGACACGCAGGCGTCCGAGACGACATGGGCGAAGATCTTCGCACTCTGGGATCGCCATTTGAAATAGCGAGGCGCCACGATGGACGACATGATTGCCGGCACGCCGGTGTTCACCGGCGAGCGTGCGCATGCGGGCTACCGGCTCAACCGCCTGGCGATGTCGCTGACCGACGCGGGCAATCGTGCGCGCTTCGTCGCCGACGAACTGGGCTACGCGCGCAGCATGGGACTCGACGCGACCGAGGTCGAGATGGTGCGGCAGCGCGACTGGAAAGCCATGAACGATGCCGGCTGCAGTATCTATCTGCTGATCAAGATCGCCGGGTCGCTGGGCCAGAGCCTGTTGCAGGTCGGCGCGCATACCAGCGGCCAGACGCTGGAACAGTTCATGGCAAGCCGGAAAGGACACTGACAATGGGGCGCGTGGTAGGCGGCATCGGCTCTTCGCACGCACCGAGTTTCGGTACCGTGTACGACAAGGGCCAGCAGAAGGACCCGTTGTGGGCGCCGCTGTTCGACGGCTACGTGCCGGTGCGCGCGTGGCTGGAATCGCTGCGGCCGGATCTTTACGTCATCGTCTACAACGACCACATGAACCGGTTCTTCTTCGATGCCTACCCGACCTTCGCGCTAGGCGCCTGCGAGGTGCATCCGCAGGCCGATGAAGGCTGGGGCAAGCGCGATATCCCCGACATGCCCGGCGATCCGAAATTTGCCTGGCACCTTGCGCGCTGCCTGGTGGAAGACGAGTTCGATCCGACGGTCTGCCAGGAGATGTCGGTCGATCATGGCGTGATGTCGTTCATGCCGATGCTCGCCGACACCAACTGGACCACGCGGGTGGTGCCGATCGCGGTGAACGTGATCCAGCATCCGATTCCGACGGCGCGGCGGCTCTACAAACTGGGTGCGGCCCTGCGGCGCGCGGTGGAATGCTATGACAAGGACATCAGGGTTGTGGTGATGGGCACCGGCGGCCTGTCGCACCAGTTGCAGGGCGCACGCTTCGGATTTGTCAACCAGGACTGGGACAACGAATTCATGGACCAGCTCGAGAGCAATCCGGAGCCGCTCGCTGCCTTGTCGCACCGCGACTACATGGAGCGCGGCGGCACCGAGGGGATCGAGATGATCAACTGGCTCGCAATGCGGTCGGCGCTTGGGTCGTCGGTAACGCGAGTGCAGCGCACCTACCATGCGCCGGTGATCACCGGTTACGGCCTGCTGGCACTGGCGCCGGTCTGAACCGTCAGGACGTGCCAGGCATGACGCGGCCGCGGCATTCGCCGAAGCCGATGGTGACTGCACCTGGACGGCGGCAATGCGCGCGGAAGGTCACTTCGTCGCCGTCTTGCAGGTAGCGGCGGGTTTCACCGTTCGGCAGTGCGATCGCATCGCGGCCGCCGAAGGTCATTTCCAGCAGGCAGCCGATGCCGTCCGGGTCGGTGCCGGAGATTGTGCCGCTGCCGAACAGGTCGCCCGGCTGCAGATTGCAGCCGCCGGACGTGTGGTGCGCGACCATCTGCGCCACCGTCCAGTACAGCGCCAGCGTATTGGAGCGGCACAGGCGATATGGCTCGCCGCCTGTGGCACGCATTGTTGGTGTGGACAGCAAGACCTCGCATTCGATGTCGAGCGCGCCGTTTTCCTGGTCGACCGCGTCATGGAGATGCGGCAGCGGTTGCGGATCGCCGTCGGGCCGCGCCGGTTGGGAGGCGCGGAACGGCTCCATGGCCTCGGCCGTAATGATCCAAGGTGACACCGATGTCCGGAAGCTCTTGGCGAGGAACGGGCCGAGCGGCTGCGATTCCCAGGACTGGATGTCGCGCGCCGACCAGTCGTTCAGAAGGCAGAAGCCGGCGATATGCTGCGCCGCTTCGCCGATCGGAATCGGTTCACCAAGACGATTGCCCGCGCCGACCCACACGCCCAGTTCCAACTCGTAATCCAGGTTGCGGCACGGCCCGAAATCCGGTGCGGCCTGCTCCGGCAGCTTGCGTTGGCCATTCGGCCGCCGCACGTCTTCGCCGGACGGCCGCACCGATGATGCGCGGCTGTGGTAGGCGACCGGGACGTACTTGTAATTTGGCATCAGCGGATTGTCCGGCCGCGAGATCTGCCCGCCCTTCCGCGCGTGGTGGATGCCGGCGAAGAAATCGGTGTAATCGCCAACCGTGGCCGGCAGATGCAGCGCGCAGCGCGCGGCATTGTGCAGCAGGCTCGCGCCAAGTGCCTGCAGCATGACGCGTTCGCCGTTGGTGGCGTCGAGAATATCCGACAACTGCTGGCGCAATGCCTTGCGTGCCGTCCCGCCCAGCGCGAGCAGCGGGTTCAGCGTCGGGCCGCTTGCGGCCTCGGCTGCATCGCGCGCGGCGCCGGAAAGCAGCCCGGCCTCAAGCGCGCCGGCAATGTCGAAGATCGCGTCGCCGATCGCCACGCCGCCGCGCGGCTTGCCGCCAGGCGTGCTGAATATGCCGAACGGCAAATTCTGGATGGGAAACTCCTGGTGGCCATTGGCCGAGGCAACCCAACTCGTGCGCGCGGCATCGTGGGTCGAATCGGTCATGCGTTGCCTCTGATGAAATGCTTGCGGATGCCCGACCAGCAGGCGTCGTAATCGCGCTGGAGTTGCGGGATCTCCAACGCGTGTCGCGTCGCCCGCAGCACCTGGCGCGTCTCGAACATGAATGCCAACGTGTTGTCGATCCGGTGCGGCTTCAGGTCGGCGGACATGGCACGTTCGGTGGTTTCCGCGTCCGGACCGTGCGCGCTCAGGCAGCCATGCAGCGAAGCGCCGCCGGGCAGGAAGCCGCCGGCCTTCGCGTCATAGGCGCCGTGCACCAGGCCCATGAACTCGTTCATCACGTTGCGATGGAACCACGGCGGCCGGAACGTATGGTCGGCCACCATCCAGCGCGGCGGGAAGATGACGAAATCGACATTCGCTGTGCCAGGCGAATCGGTGGGCGAGGTCAGCACGGTGAAGATCGACGGATCGGGATGATCGAAACTAATGGTGCCAATCGCCATGAAGCGGGACAGGTCGTATTTGTAGGGCGCCAGGTTGCCGTGCCAGGCAACGACATCGAGCGGCGAATGATCCAGTTCCATCGCCCACAGCGACCCCATGAACTTCTGCACGATCTCGGTCGGTTCGTCGCGATCCTCGAACCATGCAGTTGGCATCAGGAAGTCGCGCGGATTGGCCAGGCCGTTGGCGCCGATCGGGCCGAGGTCGGGCAGGCGCAGCGCGGGGCCATGGTTTTCGCAGATATAGCCGCGCGCCGAGGCGTCGGGCAGCGTGAGGCGGAAGCGCACGCCACGCGGGACCACCGCAATCTCGCCGGGCGCTGCCTCCAGGCGGCCCATCTCAGTTGCCAGCGCGATGCGTCCCTGCTGCGGCACGATCAGCAGTTCGCCATCGGAATTCCAGAACACCCGGCGCATCGACTGGTTGGCTCGATAGAGATGCACGCTGACGCCGGTGCCGCCGAACGTGTCGGCGTTGGCCACCAGTGTGACGAGGCCGGCGACGAAGTCGGTCGGCGCATCAGGCAACGGCAGCGGATCCCAGCGCAGCCGGTTCGGCGTGGGTTCCGCCAGCGGCGTGCACAGCAGGCCGTTATCGATGCGGCGATACGGCGGATGACTTGCCGATGGTCTAATGCGGTAGAGCCAGGTGCGTCGTGCTTCGTTGCGCGGCACGGTGAACGGCGTGCCGGAGATCTGTTCGGCGTAGAGGCCAAGCGGCGGGACCTGAGGCGAGTTCTGGCCCACCGGCAATGCGCCCGTGATCGCTTCGCTGGCACATTCGTTGCCAAAGCCGGAGAGGTAGGCGATATTGTGCTGCACCACATTCTCCTCAGGCTGCATCGGGCTGCTCCTCGGGCGCCGTAGCGCTGAATGCCGGCAACGCGAGCGCGGCGGCTTCGGCGCGCAGCAGCGTCGGATAGGCATCCAGCGGGCACTTGTAGCGGCGCGCGTTGGCCATCTGCGGGACCAGGCAGATATCCGCGAGGCCTGGCGCGCTACCGAAGCAGAACGGTCCTGACCCGGTTCCCTTGAGCAGAGCTTCCAGTGCCGTCAGGCCCTCGGCGATCCAGTGATGATACCATTTGTTACGTGAGTCATCGCTCTGTGCCATTGCATTCTGCAGGTATTGCAATACGCGCAGATTGTTCAAAGGGTGGATGTCGCAGGCGATGGCCAGCGCGAAGGCACGAACCTTGGCGCGCGCAATGGGATTGATTGGCAGCAATGCAGGCGTCGGGTGGGTCTCTTCCAGGTATTCGATGATGGCGAGCCACTGGGTCAGCAGGACACCGTCATCCAACTCGATCACCGGCACCACGCCCATCGGGTTCTTGCGTCGGAATGCTGCGGTCTTCTGTTGGCCGCCATCCTTGAGCAGGTGGATGAATTCAGCTTCGGCCGGCACGCCTTTCAGAGCCAGTGCGATGCGGACGCGCCACGCGGCGGAGGATCGGAAATAGGTGGATAGCTGCATCGTTGCCTCCCTACTTTGTGGTCAGTCTAGCGCCCATCGGGATGCAGCGGGAACCGACGCCGTTGCCCCCGGTTTCCAGCCGGCTGCATACGCGTTATATCAGGGCTGACTCGACGGGGGGATAGTTTCAAATGAAAACAAAATCGACAAGGCGGGCAACGACGTCGGCGCCGGACCTGAATGGCGAGGCGTTCAGGCTGGAGGATTTTCTGCCGTACCGGCTGTCGGTCGCTGCCAATCGAGTTTCACGCATGTTCGCCCGGCGATATTCCGAGGCTTATGGATTGGCCATTCCGGAATGGCGCGTGCTGGCGATGGTCGGCCGGTTCGGCATGCTGTCGCCGAGCGCAGTCGGCGAAAGGGCGGCGATGGACAAGGTGAAAGTGAGCCGTGCCGCGGCCAGCCTCGTGGCCCGCGGCATGCTGAGGCAGACCCAGGATCCGGAGGATGGCCGTGGGCGGCTGCTGCGTCTCACGCGCAAGGGCATAGCAGTGCACCAGGGGATGGTGCCGTTGGCATGTGAATTGGAGGGACAACTCGCCGAAGGGATGAGTCGCACGGAATGGAACAGCCTGCTGAAGGCGCTCGACAAGCTGAATGCGCACGTCCTGGAACGCGAGGGGCCCGATCACGGAGAGTCGATTGACTGACCGCGTCTCGGACCGGACTCGCGTGTCACAAAAACTTCGCTAGGATCGGTTCCCCAAGTGCGCTCCGGGGCGTCTTCCCGGCAGGCGCCGTGACGCAGCAAGGGAGGCGCTCGCAATGTCCGGATCACAAAACGGCAGAAGTCCTCGCTCGGTGGCTCTGGTCGGGCCTTACAGCAGCGGCAAATCGACGCTGTTCGAGGCGCTGATGGAAACCGCGGGCGCGCCGGTCAAGCGGCCTGCCGACCCGCGCAACCGGCCGGCGACCACCGAGGTCCGACTGGGTCATTGTTCGTATCTCGGCGACGCGTGGGCGGTGCTGGATTGCCCGGGTTCGATCGAATTCGCCTACGAAACGAGCTGCGCGCTCGCCATGGCGGACCTTGCGGTGGTGGTGTGCGAGCCCGCGCCGGCCCGCGCGCTGACGGTGGCGCCGCTGCTCAAGCTCCTGGCGGATGAGGGCATTCCGCACATGCTGTTCATCAACAAGATCGACACGCTGGAAGGCAGCGTGCGGGACACGCTCGCGGCGCTGCAGGGCTTCGCCCGGTCGCCATTGGTGCTCCGCCAGGTGCCTATCATCGATGGCGAGGCGGTCAGCGGCTATGTCGATGTGGTGAGCGAGCGCGCCTATCGCTATCGCAAGGGCCAGGCATCCGAACTGATGCAGGTTCCGTCGGAACTGCAGGACGACGAACAGGATGCGCTGAACAAACTGGTCGAAGTGCTGGCCGATCGGGACGATGCGCTGCTGGAGAAGGTGCTGGAGGATGTGAAGCCCACGACAGCGGAAATCTACAACGACCTGCGCAAGGACCTGGCGGACGGCGCGGTCTGCCAGGTGCTGCTGGGTACGGCAGAGAGCGCCGGTGGGGTGCGCCGCCTGTGGAAGGCGCTGCGCCATGACACGCCGATGGCGGGTGAAACGGCGGCGCGCAAGGGCATT
Source organism: Acetobacteraceae bacterium (assembly GCA_036265005.1). Classification (GTDB taxonomy): domain Bacteria; phylum Pseudomonadota; class Alphaproteobacteria; order Acetobacterales; family Acetobacteraceae; genus JAMXLO01. The sequence goes on from DATAPW010000047.1 coordinate 41,926, forward strand.
GATTCCGACGGCCCGCCGCTGGCGCAGGTGTTCAAGACGGTGCACGCGGGGCACACCGGCAAGCTGTCCTATGCGCGCATCTGGCGCGGCACCATCAAGGACGGCGTCACACTCGGCGGCACGCGGCTTGGCGGAATTTATCGCATGCCTGGCGGCGAGCTTGCCAAAATCGGTGAAGCGGTCGAAGGCGACGTGGTCGCATTGGGACGGCTGGATGGCGTGGCGACGGGTGCGACGGTTTCACCTGGCGCGACGCCCGAACAGTTGCCGTTCCCGGAGCCGCCGGCCCCGGTTTACGCGCTGGCGATCGCGACCTCGGACCACAAGGACGACGCGAAGCTCAGCGGGGCATTGCAGAAGCAGCGGGAAGCTGACCCGACGCTGACGCTCGAACACGAGCAGGATACCGGCGAGACCGTGCTGCACGGCCAGGGCGAGATGCACCTGATCTCCACGGTCGATCGGCTTTCGAAGGATTATGGCCTGAAGGTAGCGACGCACAAGCCGCAGGTGGCGTTCAAGGAGACCATCCGCCGCGCCGTGCATGAGCACGGCCGGTTGAAAAAGCAGAGTGGTGGTCACGGCCAGTTTGCCGACGTGAAGATCGACATCGCGCCGCGTGAGCGGGGTGAGGGGTTCCAGTTCATCGACAAGATCGTCGGCGGTTCGGTGCCGCGGAACTTCATCCCCGCAGTCGGTGAAGCGGCGGAGGAGGCAGCGAAGAAAGGGCCGTTCGGGTTCCCGGTGGTGGACATCTCGGTGACCCTGGTGGACGGCGGCTTCCACTCGGTGGACAGCTCCGACATGGCCTTCAAGACGGCGACCAGCCTGGCGATGAAGGAAGGCATGGCGAAGGCCGACCCGGTGCTGCTGGAGCCGGTCGACCACGTGACCATCAGCGTGCCGAACGAGTTCACCCCGCGGGCGCAACGGCTGCTGACCGGGCGGCGCGGGCAGATCCTCGGGTTCGCCGAGAAGGACGGCTGGCCCGGCTGGGACGATGTCGTCGCGCTGGTGCCGGAGGCCGAGTTGCATGACCTGATCATTGAACTTCGGTCGCAGACGTTGGGCCTGGGGACCTATCGCCGGAAGTTCGACCACCTGGCGGAAACGCGGGCGGACATGAAGCGCGGGGCGGCATAGCGATGAAGTTGTTCGACCTCACCGGCAAGGTGGCCATCGTCACGGGCGGCAATGGCGGCATCGGACTGGGCATGGCGCAGGGCATGGCGTCATGCGGCGCGACGATTGTCATTGCCGGCCGCAACGCGGACAAGGCGAAGTCCGCGCTGGCCGCGCTGCGCGACTACGGTGTGACGACGGCGTTCGTTGCCGGGGACGTCACGAAGAAGGCTGACTGCGTGAAACTGGTGGCGGAGACCGGGGAAAAGTTCGGCCGGGTGGACATCCTGGTGAACAATGCCGGGACGGCGATCCGCAAGATGCCGCAGGACTACACTGAGGAAGAGTGGCATCACGTGATCGATACCAACCTGACCAGTGCATTCCTGTGCTCGCAGGCGGCGTTTGTGCCCATGAGGGCGGCCGGTGGCGGCAAGATGATCAATATCGGTTCGATGATGTCACTGTTCGGTGCGCCGTATGCGACGCCGTACGCGTCGAGCAAGGGCGGCATCGTGCAGATGACGCGTGCGCTGGCGACGGCGTGGGCGAAGGACAACATCCAGGTGAATGCGGTGCTGCCCGGCTGGATCGATACGGATCTGACACGCACGGCGCGGCGGCAGGTCGAGGGTCTGCACGAGCGCGTTGAGAACCGCACGCCGGCGGGACGTTGGGGCGTGCCGGCCGACATGTCGGGGATTGCCGCTTTCCTTGCCGGGCCGGGGTCGGATTTTGTGACGGGAACCGCAATCCCGGTGGATGGCGGGTACTCGATCGGGATGTGATTTTTGGGGTCACGCAACACGTAGGGCGGATAAGCGGGCGCGCAATCCGCCGCCGGTGGCGGATTGTCCTCCGCTTATCCGCCCTACGCCCAGTCGAACGACCGTGCCACCGCCTTGTGCCATGATGCGGTCAGTGACGCGCGGCGCTCCGGTGGCATCGCTGGCTGCCAGGTGCAAGTGACGCCCCAGTTGCGCACGAGATCATCCGTGTCGTGCCAGTAGCCGACCGCCAGACCGGCAGCGTACGCAGCGCCCAGCGCTGTGGTCTCGATCGTGCGTGGCCGCAGTACCGGCACGTTCAGGATGTCGGCCTGGAACTGCATCAGCAGCGCATTCACCACCATGCCGCCATCGACGCGCAGCGTGCTGATCGCGATGCCTGAGTCGCGCTGCATCGCCTCGATCACGTCGAGCGTCTGGTAGGCCGTTGCCTCCAGCGCGGCGCGGGCAATGTGTCCCGCGGTGGCGTAGCGCGTCAGGCCGGCGATCACCCCGCGCGCATCAGCCCGCCACCACGGCGCATAAAGTCCGGAGAACGCCGGCACGCAATAGACGTCGCCGTTGTCGGCAACCGAAGCAGCGAGCGCCTCGATATCGCCGCTGGTCCTGATCAGCCCGAGGTTGTCGCGCAGCCACTGCACCAGTGCACCGGTGACCGCGATGGAACCTTCCAGTGCGTAGCAGGGTCTTTGCTCGCCAATCTGGTACGCCACGGTGGTGACAAGGCCGCTGGTCGAAGGCACCGGTGTCTGTCCGGTGTTCATCAGCAGGAAGCAGCCGGTGCCGTAGGTGTTCTTCGCCTCGCCTGGCGCAAAGCAGGCCTGGCCCATCAGCGCCGCATGCTGATCACCGAGCATACCGGCGATGGGAACGCCATCCAGCGCGCCGGTGCCCACGCTATACACCATCGATGATGGCACGATGCGCGGCAGCAAAGTGCGTGGAATGCCGAACACGGACAGCATCCCATCGTCCCAGTCCAGCGTCGCCAGGTGCATCAGTTGCGTGCGGCTGGCGTTGGTCACATCGGTCAGATGTAGCCCGCAGAGCTGCCAGAGCAGCCAGGTATCGATTGTGCCGAACAGCAGGTCGCCGGCTTCCGCGCGGCGCCGTGCGTCGGGGACATTGTCCAGCAGCCATTGCAGTTTCAACCCGGAAAAATAGCTGGCGAGCGGCAGCCCGGTCTGGGCGCGGAAGCGGTCTTGTCCGCCATCCCGAGTGTACGCGGCCACCAGCGGGTCGACACGCGTGTCCTGCCAGACCAGCGCATTGTGTACCGGCGCACCGGTTGCGCGATCCCACAGCAGCGTGGTCTCGCGCTGGTTGGTGATGCCGACCGCGGCGAGATCGTGCGCGGCCAGGCCCGCGTTGTGCAGCGCCTCGGAGATCACGGATTGCGTGTTGCGCCAGATCTCCAGCGGGTCGTGCTCTACCCAGCCGGGCTGCGGGTAGATCTGCTGGTGCTCCATCTGCGCCGTGGCGATCGTCTCGCCCGAACGGTCGAACACGATGAAGCGCGTGCTCGTGGTGCCCTGGTCGATGGCGCCGATGTATCTGGTCATTCGCCCTCCCACTTTCGCTGCACTGTAGACCCGGCTTGCGGGATCGGCCCACTGGGGCCTTGATAGGCGCTGCATGGAACAGGAGGCCCGCATGGCGGGACGTTTTGCCGGACGCGTCGCTATCGTCACCGGCGGTGTGTCGGGCATCGGCGCCGGGATTGCCGCGCGACTTGGCGAGGAGGGCGCCCGCGTCAGCCTGTGGGACCACGACGCCGCCGAGCTTGCCAACGCCGAAGCTCCGCACAAGGTCACGCTCGATGTCACTGACGCGGCCGCCGTGCAGCGCGCCGCAGACGATACCGCGCAGACACTCGGCAAGATCGATATCCTGGTCGTCAGTGCCGGCATCACCGGTCCCAATGCCACGGTGTGGGATTACCCGGTGGCACAGTGGGACCGGGTGATCGATGTCAACCTGAACGGCGTGTTCTACTGCAACCGCGCCGTGGTGCCGCACATGCAGCGCAACGGCTACGGCCGCATCGTCAACATCGCCTCGATCGCCGGCAAGGAAGGCAATCCCAACGCTGCTGCCTATTCCGCGTCGAAGGCCGGGGTGATTGGGCTGACAAAGTCCCTGGGCAAGGAACTGGCGACGTCGGACATCCGGGTGAACTGCGTCACCCCAGCCGCTGTGCGCACGCCGATCTTCGACCAGATGACGCAGCAGCAGATCGACTGGATGCTGTCGAAGATTCCGATCGGCCGGTTCGGCGGCATCGACGAGGTTTCGTCGCTGGTGTGCTGGCTGGCGAGCGAGGAATGCAGTTTTTCCACCGGAGCGGTGTTCGATGTCTCCGGCGGCCGCGCGACTTACTGAGGAACCCAGTTGATGGACAACGAAACACTTGCCTTCACGCCGGCCGTGACGCTGGCGGATATGATCCGGCAGAAGAAGCTGTCGCCGGTCGAATTGATGACCGCGCTGCTGCAACGGATCGAAACTCTGGACAAGCGGGTGAACGCGTTCGCGCACCTCGCCGCCGACGCCGCGATGCAGGCGGCGAAGCGCGCCGAGGCGGCGCTGATGAAGGACCAACGCATTGGCCGCCTGCATGGCATTCCCGCCACCATCAAGGACCTGGCGATCACCAAGGACATGCCCACGCAGATGGGCAGCAACATCTTCGCCGGCAACCAGCCGGCGGAGGACACGCCGATCGTGCCGCGCCTGCGCGACGAAGGCGCCATCATCCTGGGCAAGACCACGACGTCGGAATTCGGCTGGACCGGCGTCAGCCACAGTCCGCTGACCGGCATCACGCACAATCCGTGGAAGTTCGGCTACAACGCAGGCGCGTCATCGGCCGGCGCCGGCGCCGCTGCAGCGGCGGGCTTCGGACCGTTGCACCAGGGCAGCGACGGCGCCGGATCGATCCGTATGCCGTCGCATTTCTGCGGCGTGTTCGGGTTGAAGCCAACATTCGGCCGCGTGCCGTACTACCCGGTGGGCAGCGGCGACTACACCTCGCACATGGGACCGATGACCCGCACGGTGGCCGATAGCGCGCTGATGCTGCAGGTGATGGCCGGACCGCATCCGCTCGACCACACGACGTGCGAGGCAGGACCTGCGGATTATCTCGGCCGGCTGCATGAAGGCATTCGCGGCAGGCGCATCGCCTACAGTCCGGACCTCGGCGTGGCGCGCGTCGATGCGGATGTGGCGGCGCTGGTGAAGACCGCGATGGCGCGGTTCGAGCAGCTTGGCGCGACGGTCGAGGAAGTGGCGACGCCGTGGGCCGCGCCAGGCCCGGAGATGATCCGGTTCTTCTGGGCAGCGCACATGTCGCGCCTGACACCGCAACTGGCGAAGTGGGAAGCGCAGATGGACCCCGGCCTGGTTGCCTGCATCAAGGCGGCACACGACTACTCGGTGACCGACTACCAACTGATGCGCGACCGCAAGATGGCGTATATCGCGTCGATCCATCGCTGGTTCGAGGACTGGGATTTCCTGTTGACTCCATCGGTGTCGGTCGCCGCGTTTCCGGCCGAGTTGCTGATGCCGCAGCATTGGCCGCAGCACGACTGGGACTGGTTGTCCTGGGCCGAGTTCTCCTATCCGTTCAACATGTCCTGGAACCCCGCGGCCAACGTCCCGTGCGGCTTCACCGCCGAGGGCCTGCCGGTCGGCTTGCAGATCGTCGGCCGGCGGTTCGACGATCTCGGCGTACTGCAGGCGTCGGCCGCCTATGAACAGCTCGCGCCGTGGGCGGACAAGCGTCCGCAGCTCGGCTGAGCAGCAGCTTGGCAGACGCGATCGACGCCTTCCTGCTCGGCTTTCCCGCGCTGTTCTCGATCGTCAACCCAATCAATGGCGCGTTCGGATTCCGTGTGCTGACCATCGGCTGCACCCCCGCCGACCGCGAGGCCCTGGCGCGCAAGGTGGCGCTGTATTCGCTGCTGGTGATGCTGGTCGCGCTATGGGTGGGTTCGTTCGTGCTGGCGTTCTTCGGAATTTCCGTAGCCGGATTGCGCGTCGCCGGCGGACTGGTGATCGCGGCGAGTGCCTGGCATCTGCTCAATGGGCCGGACCGTCAGGAGACCGACGCGCCATCACCGGCAGGCAGCACGTATCAGGACATTGCGGTCGTACCACTGACGATCCCGCTGACCGCCGGACCGGGGACGATCTCGGTGGCCATCGCGCTCGGCTCGGAACATCCGGCATTCGCTTTGCCGTTTTTCATTGGCATGACATTCGCCGCCGCCGCGATGGCCATTGTCATCTGGATCACCTATCGTTCAGCCGATCGCATCGCCCGCCTGATGGGGCCAGTGGGCAGCCGCACGGTCACCCGGCTTGTCGGCTTCCTGCTGCTCTGTATCGGTGTTCAGGTTCTGATCACCGGGGTGGTCGATGTGCTGGGGCCACTGCTGGCCCGACGCTGACGTAGCAACCGAGAAGGAGGATCGCTTCATGGCGCTTTCGATGTTCCAGGCCTGTGTGCCCGTCATTACCCAGCTGTTGAACGGCCTGTCGGGTGTGGTGGACAAGGCCGCCGCGCATGTCGCGGAGAAGAAGTACGACGAGCAGGCGTTCCTGCAACTGCGGCTGTTCCCGGATATGTTCCCGCTTGGCCGCCAGATCCGTCAGGCGACTGATTTCGGGCGCAATGCGCCTGGCCGTCTGGCCGGCGTGGACCTGCCGGCGTTCCCCGATGCCGACGCGTCGTTCGCCGAGGCCAAGGCGCGGATTGCGAAGTCGCTCGATTTCATCAAGGGATTCACCCCGGCGCAGCTCGACGGCACGGAAGACAAGGACATCAGCTGGAAGGCCGGCGAGCGGCAGATGTCGTTCAAGGGGCAGGCCTACCTGTTGCATTTCTGCCTGCCGCACTTCTTCTTCCACTGCACCACCGCCTACAACGTCATCCGTCACAACGGCGTTGAAGTCGGCAAGCGCGACTACATGGGTTCGCTGTAATCTGGTCTGGCTGTAGGGCGGAAAAGTGGAGCGCATTCCGCCGTCTCGACGGCGAATGCGCAAGTGCTTTTTCGCCCCACGGCAGTACGGCATGGATTATTTCAGTGGCCATTGCCATACGATCAGCCAGGTGCCGGCGACCGCGACCAAAATGGAAAGCGGCAATCCAAGCCGCCAGTAATCGCTGAAGCGGTAACCGCCGGGTCGCATCACCAATGTGCTGTTCTGATGGCCGATCGGCGTCAGGAAATCGCACGCGGCTCCGAACGCTACGGCCATCAGGAACGCGTCCGGCCCCAGCCCGAGATTCTTTGCCACCGCGGCGGCGACCGGGCCCATCACCAGCACGGCCGCCGCGTGGTGCAGCAGCGGCGTCACCAGCATCGACACGACCATGATCAATCCGACCGCGAGCACCGAAGGCAACTGCCCGGCGAGCACAGTCAGCCCGTTGGCGAGCAGAGCCGCGGCGCCGGTGTCCTTCAGCGCCTCGCCAACCGGAATCAGGCAGCCGAGCATGACGATGATCGGCCAGTCCACGGCATCGTACGCCTCACGCGGCGTGACCAGGCGAAGCAGAACGATCAGCGTCGCGGCGACAAAGAACCCGACCTCCACGTCAACCGCACCGATCGCGATGGCGATCATCGCGGCCAGCAGAATGAGCAGCGGCACCCAGCGCCAGCGCGGCGTGCCGATTGAAAGGTTGCGCTCGGCGAGCGGCAGCAGGTGCAGGTCGGCGAGTGCGCGTTCCATCTGCGTCTGCCGCCCCTGCAGCACCACGATGTCGCCGGGATCGAAGCGGCTTTGGCGCAATCGAGTTGTGGTGTGCCGGCCGCCGCGGCTGAGTGCGAGCAGATTGACCTCGTAGTTCTGCCGCAGATGCAGGTCCTGCGGCGTGCGGCCGACCAGCAATGAATCCGGCGCAACGACCGCCTCGGCGGTTTCCAGCACATCATCCTTGTTGCGCGGTTTCACCGCGGCGATCTCGTCGGCGCCAAGCATTTCGAGCTTCGCCTGGTCAACCAACGGCTGCAGCACGGTGGGATCGCCTTGCAGCACCAGGATATCGCCTGGGAACAGCGTCCAATGCGCCCGAGGAACGTAGCGATGCGACTGTTCGCGGATGATCGCGGCGACCGTCGCTTCGCCTTCGCCGAGTGCCTCGAGATCGGCGACTGTCTTGCCAGCCATCGGTGACTCTTCCGGCAGCAGTGCCTCGCTGGTGTAGTCCTCGATGGCGAAGCGCTTCTCCGGCGACGGTTGGCCGCGGCGGTTGGTCGGCAGCAGGCGCCAGCCGATGCTGAGGAACGCGATGGCGATGCAGGACAGCGGCAAGCCGACCGGCGTGAAGTCGAACAGGTGGTATGGCTGGCCGACGACTTCCTGGCGCACCTGCGATATCAGGACATTGGGTGAGGTGCCGATCTGGGTGATCGTGCCGCCGATCAGCGAACCGAAGGCGAGCGGCATCAGGTAGCGGGAGACCGGCCGATTGCGTCGCTCGGCGGCCTGGATTGCCACCGGCATGAATACGCCGAGCGCACCGACGTTCTTCACGAAGGCGGACATGAGGGTCACCGCGGCAGTCAGCGCGCCGACCTGCAGCGTGGTCGAATCCAGCAGGCGCAGCAGCCGGCGCATTGCCGAATCGACGATACCCGATACCGCCACGGCGCGACTGATCACCAGCACCGATGCGATGATGATGATGACCGAACTGGAGAAGCCTTCGAACGCCTTCTTCGCCGGCACGACGCCTGTGAGGATTGCCGCCGAGAGCGCGAGCGCCGCGACCACGTCGTAACGCAGCCGGTCGGACACGAACAACACGAGCATGCCGGCGATGATCGCCAGAGCTTCGATCTGGTGCAGGGACAAGCGAGGGTTCCTGATCGGCGGGGTATCCGATCAGGCATGGTGACTCGCGCAACGACCCACAAGGGCGGCGGCGGATCAGATATTGGGGAAGGCGTCGCCTGTCATTGCGAGGAGCGCAGCGACGCGGCAATCCGGATCCAGTTGTGCGCGCTCAGACCTGGCGGGGATTGCCGCGTCGCAGCGCTCCTTGTATCGAGAAATCGGCTGGTGATGGTAGCATTGCTGGCTCGATAGTGAAGCGGAGCCCGCAGGCTCCAGGGGCGAACAAGCCCGTTTGCGAGCGAGGTGCCCGCTTCGCTGGTCCGTCCATCCCGAACGGTCG